>NZ_JAOPWR010000052.1 GCF_025965585.1 Pseudonocardia sp. | reverse complement strand
TGACGACCTTGCCGTAGCGGTAGCTCTTGAAGACGTTCCAGATGAACGGCAGCGTGGACGCCCCGAGCACGAACGCTCCGATCGAGCTGATCATGTTGAGCGTGGTGAACCCGTCGGTGGGCAGGTAGTCGGCGTAGCGCCGCGGCATGCCCTCGGCACCCAGCCAGTGCTGCACCAGGAACGTGAGGTGGAACCCGATGAAGGTCAGCCAGAAGTGGATCTTGCCGAGGGTCTCGTCCATCATCCGGCCGGTCATCTTCGGGAACCAGAAGTAGATGCCGGCGTAGGTGGCGAACACGATGGTGCCGAACAGCACGTAGTGGAAGTGCGCCACCACGAAGTAGGTGTCCGAGACGTGGAAGTCGATCGGCGGCGACGCCAGCAGGATGCCGGTCAGGCCGCCGAACAGGAACGTGACGAGGAAGCCGAGGGCGAACATCATCGGCGTCTCGAACGTGATCTGGCCCTTCCACAGCGTGCCGATCCAGTTGACGAACTTGACGCCCGTCGGGATCGCGATGAGGAACGTGGTGAAGGAGAAGAACGCCAGCAGCACCGCGCCCGTGGCGTACATGTGGTGCGCCCACACGGCCACCGACAGCGCACCGATGGAGATGGTGGCGTAGACCAGTCCCTTGTAGCCGAAGACGGGCTTGCGGGCGAACACCGGGAAGATCTCCGAGACGATGCCGAAGAACGGCAGCGCGACGATGTAGACCTCGGGGTGGCCGAAGAACCAGAACAGGTGCTGCCACAGGATCACGCCGCCGTTGGCGGGGTCGAACACGTGGGCGCCGAAGTGCCGGTCGGCGGCCAGCCCCAGCAGCGCCGCGGTCAGCACCGGGAACGCGATGAGGATCAGGATCGCGGTCACGAAGATGTTCCAGGTGAAGATCGGCATCCGGAACATCGTCATGCCCGGGGCGCGCATGCAGACGATCGTGGTGATGAAGTTGACGCCACCGAGGATCGTGCCCAGACCGGAGACGACCAGGCCCATGATCCACAGGTCGGCGCCCGCACCCGGGGAGTGGATGGCGTCCGACAGCGGGGTGTAGGCGAACCAGCCGAAGTCGGCAGCGCCGCCCGGGGTCAGGAAGCCCGAGAGCACGATCAGGCCACCGAACAGGAACAGCCAGTAGGAGAAGGCGTTCAGCCGCGGGAACGCGACATCGGGGGCGCCGATCTGCAGCGGCACGATGTAGTTCGCGAACCCGAACAGGATCGGCGTCGCGTAGAGCAGCAGCATGATCGTGCCGTGCATGGTGAACAGCTGGTTGTACTGCTCGTTGGACAGGAACTGCAGTCCCGGTCGGGCGAGCTCGGCGCGCATGAGCAGCGCCATGGCCCCGCCGACCAGGAAGAACCCGAACGACGTCACCAGGTACAGGATCGCAATGTCCTTGGGATCCGTCGTATGCAGCATCTTCAGCAGCATGGATCCCTTGGCCGACTGTCGCGCCGGGTAGGGGCGCGATGTGATCGGCTTGGGGGCAACAGCTGTCACTGTGGCTCGTCTCCTGCCCTGAGGGGTATCGAGCAGCGCCCATGAGGCTCGGGGCCCTGCCGTTGATCTGTCGGTCAGCTCGGTGAGGATCGTAGCTCTACCCGTCGTCGAAGGCGCGCCCCGGGTTGGGGGATGTGATCGGAACGGTGGGCCCGGTCGGCTCAGCGGAGAGGAACGACGGTGGGGCCGACGGACGTGGTGATCGGGCCTGCGCTCGGGGTGGCCGTCCCGATCGGACTCGCACCGCTGCCCGCGGTGGGCGGGCTCGTGACGCTCCCCGGCGCGTTCGTCGGGATGCTGCTGGGCGACGCGAGCCCGGTGGCGGCCGGCGCCGTCCAGCTGCTGGTCCTGGTGATGCTGCTCGCGGTGGGGACCGTGGCCGCCGCGGTGACCGTGGAGTTGGTCTGCCGCAGGTACGTCCGGCGCTCCACGGAGCCGGCCGTGCTCACCGAGCAGGCCTGACCGCCCGTCCCCTCAGTGCAGGGGGACGAACAGCTCGTCGAAGATCTCCGGCGTCGCCGCCGGGCTGGGCAGCGGGTCGACGATGTAGAACTCCGTGCCCAGGCCCATCGCGAACATCGCGTCGGGCATCGCGAGCATGAAGTGGTCGGGGGCCATCTGGCTGGCGTGGGCGCGCATCGAGTTGCGCTTCTGCTCAACGAAGTCCACGGCGTCGACGCGGTGGGTGATCTCGGACTCGGGCTTGCCGATGTTCGGGAGGTCCGGAGGCAGCTCGGCGCCCGCACCCTTGGCGCCGCGGAGCATCCAGTCCCGGTTGATCGTGCCCTGCGCGACGATCGGCACCGCCGCCAGCTCGGCCGCCCGCTTGCCCACCCGGTGCACCTGGATGTGGTCGGGGTGGCCGTAGCCGCCGTTGTCGTCGTAGATCGTGAGGATGTCGGGCTCCTCCTCGTCGAGGATCACAGCCAGCATCTTGGCCGCATGCTCCACGTTGGCCTGCCAGAAGCTGTACGGCGCCTCGTTGCTCGGCTCGCCCATCATCCCGGAGTCGGTGTAGGGGAGGAACTCCACGCGCTTCGCCCCGATCACGGCGGCGGAGGCGTAGCACTCGGCGGAGCGCCGCAGGGGCAGCTGCTCACCCGGCTCGAGGACGCCAGGCACGGGCTCCCCCAGCTCGCCACGGGTGGCGAAGACGAGGACGACCCGGTGACCGGCGGCCGCGGCCCGGGCGAGAGTGCCCCCGGAGGCGATCGACTCGTCGTCGGGATGTGCATGGAAGGAGACGATGGTGCCCACCGCACAACCCTACGGCCGCCTCACGCCGCCGTGACGTAGCGGGCACGGCGGGGGGGAGGCCACGGTGCCGCGTTCCGCGGAACGCGCCGCGGACCCCGAGCGCACTCTGAGCGTCGTGCGGCCCACGCCCACCACGCTGAGATTTGCACTCACCCGCAACGCCGGGTCCCTCGTCGTGTCGGGCTGCATCGCCGGCGTCTGACGGGGCACGGTCCTGTTCACACCGTGATCGGCGCGAGTTGAGCGTCTCCGCTGGTCGATCCGCAGACCCGCCCACCTCGCGGCGATCAGGCAAGGATGCGGGTGAGCGCCGGAGCGACCTCGGCCAGGCGCATCACCGTCTGTGCCCGGCCGCCGCCCCGCGCCGCCAGCGCCGCCGCGGCCGTCTCCGCCTCCGCTCCCCCGAGCGGGACGAGGACGTGGAGGCGGTCGATGCCGGCCAGTGCCGACGCCGGCTCCTCCCCCGCGGTGTGCAGACAGTCGCTGAGCAGCACCACCATGCGTTCGTCGGCCACCGCCCCCGCCAGCTGCCGCGACGCCTCGCGCAGCCCCGAGGCGAGGTCGGTGGTGCCGTGGCCGCGCAGGGCCACCAGGTCCGACAGCAGCTCCTCGGGCGGCCGTCGCACGCCCTGGGCCTGCAGCACCTTCACCCCCGCGCTGAACGCGAGGACGGACGGCTGCAGCTTCGGCGGCCCGGTCTCGTTGGCGACGATCACGCCCGCCGCGGCGACGGCGGCCAGTGCCACGGCGAGGCCCTGCATCGACCCGGAGATGTCCACGACGAGGCAGACGGCACGGCGGTGCGCCGTCCAGGTGCGGGTGACGATGTCGTCCGCGGCCGGGACGCGGGAGCTCCCCGGCTGCCAGCGCTCCAGCGTGCGGTCGAGGTCGAGGTCGCCGTCCAGCCGCGTGGACGGACCCAGCCGGCGCGTGCCGCGCGCCTTCGCCGGCCCGACCCGGCCCAGCTGGATGAACACGCGCCCGGCGAGCCGCCGAGCCTCGGTGCGCAGCTGGACGTCGGTGGCCACCGCCATGTCGGCGAGCAGGGCGGCGGCGGCCTCGGGGTCCCGCGCCACGGCCGCGTCGAACGCGTCGGGGTCGAGCTCGCCGAGCTCGGGTGAGACGTCCTCGAACGCCGGGTGCTGCTGCGCGAGCTGCTGGCGGCCCTGGGTGCGGGCGGCCTGCTCGCGTCCGGGGCGGGTCCGGGGCTGGAAGCCCGGCGGGGAGCTCCCCGCCGGGCTATCTCCTTTTCCCTCGGCGTCCGCGCGGTCCTCATCGGACGACGGCTCGGGGACGTCGGCGGGCCACAGCTCCTCCAGCAGCTCGTCGATCACCGACTCGGCCGTGCGGTCCACCCCGTCGGTGATGCGGATGCGGCCCGACAGCGCGGCGTACGCGGCGTCGCGGGCGGTCTCCCGGCCCGGCTGCGTCTCACCGCGCAGCTCGGCGAGCCCGGTGAGCACGAGCGCGAGGTCGATCGCGCCGCGCACCGAGCTGCCCATCCGGACGTCGCGGTGCTCGCGGGTGGCCCGGGTCAGCGCCACCGACAGGTTCACCCACTGCCCGGTCAGGCCGCTGACCGAGCCCGTGATGACACGCTCGCCGTCCTCGTCCTGGTAGCCGAGCACCACGCGGCACATGCGGTCGGCGATGGCCTGGCTGACCCGCGCCGTGCCGACGGCGTCGAACGGGTTCATCGCGGCGATCAGCCGGAAGTCCTTGCCCGCGTGCACCGTGCCCAGCCGGGGCACGGCGATCTCCCCCTCGGTCAGCACCGTGATGAGGACGTTGAGCGTCTCCTCGGGGACGCGGTTGAGCTCCTCCAGGTAGAGGAGCCCGCCGCCGCGCATGGCCGTGAGCAGCGGCCCGTCGACGAAGTTGTCGGGCTTGTAGCCCTCGGCGAGCACCTGCGACGGGTCGAACTGCCCGACGAGCCGGGCCGGCGTCAGCTCGGCGTTGCCTTCGACGAACACCACCTCCTGGCCGGTGTCACGGGCGATCGAGCGCAGCAGCGTGGACTTGCCGGTGCCGGGCGGGCCCTCGATGACGACGTGACGGCCGGTCATGAGCGCGACGGTGAGCACCTCGCGTTCACGGCGCAGACCGACGACAGGGGTGGGTGCGGATGTCACGGATCTCCTTACGAACAGCGAGCGGCGGGGCGGTCTCCGTGGAGTCCGCCCCGCCGCGAGCGAGGGGTCAGCGTTGATGCCTCGACCCTGACCAGCAGATCCAGCGTTGCTGCTTCGACCCTGACCAGCAGATCTCAGCGTCGATGCTTCGACCCTGACCAGCAGATCTCAGGTGTACTTGATGACGCCGCGCATGATCTTGCCGTCGTGCATGTCCTGATAGCCCTGGGCCACCTCGTCGAGCGAGTAGTTCTTGGTGACCAGCTCGTCGAGCTTCAGCACGCCGGACCGGTAGAGGTCCAGCTGGCGCAGGATGTCCCAGTTCGGGTTGGACGCGCCGAACAGCGAGCCCTGGATGCGCTTCTGGAACAGCGTGACGTCGGCGAGCGAGACGGGCAGCGGGGTGGTGTCGGCGATGTCGCCCAGCGCCGTGACCACCACTGTGCCGGCCTTGCGGATGGACGCCATGGCCTGGCCGACGTACTCCGGCTTGATCACGCCGACGGTGATGATGGTCTGGTCGGCACCCTGGCCGTTGGTGAAGCCCTGGGCGAGCTCGGTGGCCTCCTCCATCGTCTCGACGGCGTGGGTGGCACCGAACTGCTGGGCCTGCTCGCGCTTGAACGCGACCGGGTCCACCGCGATGATGTTGGACGCGCCGGCGTGGGCCGCACCCTGCACGGCGTTGATGCCGATGCCACCGATGCCCATGACGATGGTGGTGTGGCCGGGCTGGACACCGCCGGAGTTCACCGCGGAGCCCCAGCCGGTGCCGACGCCGCACCCGACGAGGCAGGCCACCTCGAGCGGGATGTCGTCGGGGACCTTGACGCAGGAGTCCTGCGACACGGTGGTGGTCTCGACGAACGTCGAGATGCCGCACATCTGGCCGACGGGCGTGCCGTCGAGCATCTGCAGGCGGGTGGTGGGCTCCTCCCAGCGGGTGCCCGCGAGGAGGCCGGCGCCGAGGTCGCAGAGGTTCTGCATGCCGGAGGAACACCAGCGGCAGTGGCCGCAGGACGGCAGGAACGAGAAGACGACGTGGTCGCCCTCCTTGATGCCCTTGGTGTTGAGGCCCGCCCTGGTGACGACGCCCGCGCCCTCGTGGCCGCCGGCGAAGGGGTAGACGCCGACCGGGATGTCACCGGTGGCGATGTGGTCGTCGGAGTGGCACAGGCCGGACGCGACCATCTTGACCTGGATCTCGCCGTCACGGGGGTCGTCGACGTTCAGGTCGACGACCTCGTACTTGCCCGGCGCTTGCCGGACGATGGCTCCACGGGTCTGCATTGGCTTGTTCTCCCTTGAACGGTGACGGTCGAGGCACTCGCGGGATGTGTGCCACGCCACGCACGGCCGTTCATAGCAGGACGCGCATGGATCTGGGAAGCGCTGCCTCCCCCAATGGGCAACAGGATGTCGACCACCGGCGATTTTCTACAGACCGTTGACGGAGCGTGATCAAGCAGTAGAGTTCGGACACCTCGAACCGGACTGCGGAGCGCCCAATGACGGAATCGTTCAACGCCGCCGTGTACCTCACCGAGCGCCGCCTCGCCGCCGGCGACGCCGAGCGCACGGCGATCCGCCGCCCGGGCGGGTCACTGACCTACGCGGAGCTCACCGAGGAGGTACGCCGCGTCGCGGCCGGGCTGGTCGCGATCGGCGTGCGCCCCGAGGAGCGGGTGCTGATGTGCATGGTGGACGACGTCGAGCTCGCCGCCGCGATCCTGGCCACGATGTACATCGGCGCCGTCGCCGTGCCGTCGTCCACGATGCTGACGGGCCCGGAGCTGGGCAAGCTCGTGGTCGACTCCCGCGCCCGCGTGCTGCTGGGCAGCCAGGAGTTCGCCGGCACCGTCGTCGGCTCCGCGGCAGGCGCCCCCGACCTGCGCCACGTCGTCCTCACCGGAGACACCGCACCCGACGTCGCCGGCGTCACGGGCCTCACCTGGGCACGGCTGCGCGACACCGAGCCGCTCACCGCCCCGTACCCGACCTGGGACGAGTCACCGGCCCTGTGGCTCTACACCTCGGGCACCACCGGCACCCCCAAGGGCGCGATGCACCGCCACGCCGACATCCGGTTCGTGTGCGAGACCTACGGCGCGCGGGTTCTGGACATCGGGCCCGACGACGTCTGCCTGTCGGCGGCCAAGCTGTTCTTCGCCTACGGCATCGGCAACTCGCTGTTCTTCCCACTGTCGGTCGGCGCGAGCAGCGTGCTGGAGCCCTCCCGCCCCGACCCGGCGCACTACGGCGACCTCATCGCGCGGCACGGCGTCACGCTCTTCTTCGGCGGGCCGAGCTTCTGGGGCCCGCTGATGGCCGCGGACCTGCCGAAGGAGACGTTCGCGACCGTCCGCAACGGCGTCTCGGCGGGCGAGGCGCTGCCGGCGCGAATGTTCCACGGCGTCCGCGAGCAGTACGGCTTCGAGATCCTCGACGGCATCGGCTCCACCGAGGCGCTGCACATCTTCATCTCCAACGTGCGGGGCGGCGTGGTCCCCGGCAGCTCCGGGTTCCCCGTGCCGGGCTACCGCGTGGAGCTGCGCCGCGCCGACGACAGCGTGATCGACGGCGTCGACGAGCCGGGAATGCTCTTCATCGCGGGCGAGTCGATCTGCACCGGCTACTGGTGCCGCACCGACGTCAACCGCGCGGTGTTCCAGGGCGAGTGGATGCGCACCGGCGACCAGTACGTCCGCTCCGCCGACGGCAGCTACGCGTGCCTCGGCCGGGCCGACGACGTGCTGAAGGTCGGCGGCATCTGGGTCAGCCCCACCGAGGTCGAGACCCGTCTGCTGGAGCACCCGCTGCTCGCCGAGGCCGTGGTCGTCGGCGTGCCGGACGAGGACGGCCTGGACAAGCCCGTCGCCTACGTCGTGCCGCGGCCGGGCGCGCAGATCGACGCAGACGAGGTGATCATGTTCTGTCGCGCCGGGCTGGCGTCGTTCAAGCGGCCACGGATGGTCGTCACGGTGGACGAGCTGCCGAAGACGGCCACGGGCAAGATCCAGCGCTTCCGGCTGCGGGCGATGGCCACCGCCACCGTCACCCCGGCGTCGGCCGCGGCCGCGGCCGCCGACGTCGCCGACGCCCAGGCGTAAAAACGTTCTACAGAGCTTTGCCGTTGCGCCGTCATGTTGTAGAGTGATGGTCAACCCCACCGCGCTCGGCGCAGGAGGATCACCGATGACCACCACCATCGAACCGGCCCAGGCCGCCCCGGACGTCCCCACCGTCTCGTTCGACGCCGATCCGGCCTTGTACAAGCACTGGAAGCTCGACGTCGACGGCGAGATCGCCTACCTGCGCCTCGACATCGACGAGGCCGGCGGCATCGTGCCCGGCTACGAGCTGAAGATGAACAGCTACGACCTGGGCGTGGACATCGAGCTCTACGACGCCACGCAGCGGCTGCGCTTCGAGCACCCCGGAGTGCGCGCGGTGGTGCTCACGAGCGCGAAGGACCGCAACTTCTGCGCCGGCGCCAACATCCGGATGCTCGCGCAGTCCAGCCACCCGTGGAAGGTGAACTTCTGCAAGTTCACCAACGAGACGCGCAACGGCATCGAGGACGCCACGGCCAACTCCGGCCAGGTCTACATCGCCGCCGTCAACGGCACCGCGGCCGGCGGCGGCTACGAGATGGCGCTGGCGTGTGACCAGATCCTGCTCATCGACGACAACTCCTCCGCCGTCTCGCTGCCCGAGGTGCCGCTGCTGGGCGTGCTGCCCGGCACCGGCGGGCTCACGCGCGTGATCGACAAGCGCAGGGTGCGCAAGGACCGCGCCGACGTGTTCGCCACGAAGTCCGAGGGCGCGCGCGGCAGGCAGGCCGTCGAGTGGAAGCTCGTCGACGAGGTGATCCCCAAGCGCAGCTGGGACGAGACGGTCGCCGAGCGCGCGGCCACCGCGGCCGCCCGCTCGAACCGCCCCGCAGGCGCCGAGGGCGTCCCGCTCACGCCGCTGCAGCGCGAGGAGACCGCCGACGGCATCACCTACCGGCACGTGAAGGCCGAGTTCGACCGCGAGCAGGGCCTGGTCGAGATCACCGTCCTCGGGCCCGAGGGCGACGTGCCCGACACGGTGGAGCGGGTGCACGAGCTCGGCGCCGAGTTCTGGCCGCTGGCCATGACCCGCGAGCTCGACGACCTGATCCTGCGGCTGCGCGCCAACGAGCTGGAGCTCGGCACGTGGGTGATCCGCACCCAGGGCGACGTCGAGGACGCGCTCGCGTTCGAGCGGGTGATCGAGCAGTACTCGGGCTCCGACTGGCTGGTCAACGAGATCCGCCACTACTTCAAGCGCACGCTCAAGCGCCTCGACGTCACCTCGCGGTCGCTGATCGCGCTCATCGAGCCGGGCTCGTGCTTCGCCGGGGCGCTGCTGGAGCTGGCCCTCGCCTGCGACCGGCAATACATGCTCGACGGCCTCATGGAGGACGACGAGGGCGAGGGCCAGGAGGGTGGGCCGGCGCAGATCGTGCTGTCGGCGTCCAACTTCGGCTCGTTCCCGATGAGCAACGGACTGGGCAGGCTCGGGTCGCGCTTCTGGGGCGACGACGCGCACGTCGCCGAGCTGCGTCAGGAGACCGGCCGCCGGATCGAGGCGGCCGAGGCGATGGAGATGGGGCTCGTCACCGACGCCCCGGACGACATCGACTGGTCCGACGAGATCCGGATCATGCTGGAGGAGCGGGCCTCCCTCTCCCCCGACGCGCTGACCGGCATGGAGGCCAACCACCGGTTCGTCGGGCCGGAGACGATGGAGTCGCGGATCTTCTCGCGGCTCACCGCCTGGCAGAACTGGATCTTCGTTCGGCCCAACGCATCGGGCCCCGAGGGCGCGTTGCGCAAGTACGGCACGGGACGCAAGGCCGACTTCGACCGCAAGCGGGTGTGAGGAAGACATGAGCATCGACTACTCCGAGAAGATCCCGAACAACGTCGACCTGGCCGGGGACCGGAAGCTGCAGCGCGCCCTGGAGTCGTGGCAGCCCAACTTCCTCAACTGGTGGAAGACGATGGGCCCGGCCGTCCCCACCGAGGACGTCTACCTGCGCACCGCCGTCGCCGTTGGCCGTGAGGGGTGGGCCCACTTCGACCACGTGGCCATGGAGGAGTACCGCTGGGGCGTGTTCCTGGCCGAGCGCAACGCCGACCGCAGGATCGCCTTCGGCGAGCAGAAGGGCGAGCCGGTGTGGCAGCAGGTGCCCGGCGAGTACCGCGCCGACCTGCAGCGCCTCATCGTCATCCAGGGCGACACCGAGCCCGCGTCGGTCGAGCAGCAGCGCCGCCTGGGCGAGACCGCCCCGAGCCTCTACGACCTGCGCAACCTGTTCCAGGTCAACGTCGAGGAGGGGCGGCACCTCTGGGCGATGGTCTACCTGCTGCACGCGTTCTTCGGCCGCAACGGCCGGGACGAGGCGGAGGCGTTGTTGCAGCGCAACTCCGGCGACCTCGACAGCCCGCGGATCCTCGGCGCGTTCAACGAGGAGACCCCGGACTGGCTGTCGTTCTTCATGTTCACCTACTTCACCGACCGGGACGGCAAGTACCAGCTCGGCACGCTGAAGGAGTCGGCGTTCGACCCCCTCTCCCGCACCTGCGAGTTCATGCTCAAGGAGGAGAGCCACCACATGTTCGTCGGCACCACGGGTGTCGACCGCGTGGTGACCCGCGCCGCCGAGCTGACCCGGGAGTTCGACAGCGAGGACATCGCCCCGCACGGCGGCATCCCGCTCGACGTCATCCAGAAGTACATCAACTTCCACTACTCGGTGTCGCTGGACCTGTTCGGCTCCGAGCAGTCCACGAACGCGGCCAACTACTTCACCGCCGGGCTCAAGGGCCGCTGGCAGGAGGAGCGCCGCAAGGACGACCACGTCCTCACCGAGAACGCGGCGCACATCGACCTCATCCGCGACGGCGTGCTCACCCAGGACGAGGTGCCGGCGCTGCTCGCGCTGAACTCCGACCTGCGCACCGAGTACATCGCCGACTGCGAGAACGGCCTCAAGCGCTGGAACCGGGTGCTGGAGAACGCGGGCCTCGACCGCCGCCTGTACCTGCCGCACCTGGGCTTCAACCGCGGCGTCGGCCTGTTCTCCGACCACCACGTCACGCCGAAGGGCGACATCGTCGGGCCCGACGTGTGGGAGGCGCACAAGGACAGGTGGCTGCCCACCGAGGCCGACAAGACCCACGTCCGGTCGCTGATGAAGCCGGTCTACGAGCCCGGCAAGATCGCCTCGTGGATCGCCCCTCCGACGAAGGGCATCAACGACAAGCCCTTCGAGTACGAGTACGTCCACTTCAGCTGACAGGATCGCGAGGAGGCCGTCGCACCGGCGGCCTCCTCGCGGCGTTTCCGAGGAGTTCCCCGTGCCGTACGTGATCGCCGAGCCCTGCATCGACGTGATGGATCGCTCCTGCGTGGACGAGTGCCCCGTCGACTGCATCTACGAGGGCTCCCGCAAGCTCTACATCTCCCCCGTCGAGTGCATCGACTGCGGCGCCTGCGAGCCGGTGTGCCCGGTGGAGGCCATCAGCCAGGACCGCGCCGTCGACCCCGGCCTCGAGGCCCACGTCGAGGACAACGCCCGGTTCTTCGACTCCGTGCTGCCCGGACGCGACGAGCCGCTCGGCGCGCCCGGCGGGGCCATGAGCGTCGGCGCCGTGGGGGTCGACACCGAGCTCGTCGCGAAGCACGATGCCGCGGGCTGAGCAGCCGGTGATCTTGCTCGGCTCCCGGCGAGTTCCCTGACCTGGTCGCCGACGAACGGCGACGCCATTCCTCGGGGGAGTTCACGGCGAGCTGGTATCCCGGGGTCCTGAATCAGTACGTCGACCTCCGCGGGCGCCCCCGGCGCCGGGAGTTCTGGATGTTGCGTGGTGGTTCGGCGGCTGCGCGACCGCGACCACACCGGCTGGTGGGTGCTCATCCTGCTGACCCCGGTCACCGGCTTCCTCGTGATGCTCGTCTTCACCCTCTCCGAGGGCACCCGCTGGCCGAACAGGCACGGCGCCGACCGAACGCGGCGGTCCCGCTGACGACCGCATCGGTGTCGGGATCGATACCGATGTCAAGGTGAGACGCGAACGGTCCCCCGGGGAACTAGCGTCGATCGAAACCCTGCCCCGAAGGAGTGCGGCGATGGCGCTTCCCCGTCCGGCCCGGGTCGCCGGGAGCGCAGGCTCCCGTGGGCGCACCGACTCCCGCCAGCTCGTCTACGACTTCGTGGACGGCAGCCGCGAGCAGGTCGACCTGCTCGGCGGCAAGGGCGCCAACCTCGCCGAGATGACGAA
>NZ_JAOPWR010000034.1 GCF_025965585.1 Pseudonocardia sp. | reverse complement strand
CCGTGCCGCGGTGGCGATCACCGCGTCGCTGCCGCTGCGCCCCCGCGGGCGGTGACCACGATGTTGTCGGCGTACTGCCGGGTGCGCCGGTCGAACGTTCCACCGCAGGTCACGATGACAAGTCGGGTCGGGCTGGTGGCGGCGAAAACGTCCGCGGGCAGCGCGGACTTGGGGTAGCCGCGCACGGACTCCACCGTCCAGTCCAGCACGGCACCGTCCGCAGTGACCAGCCCTACGGCATCGCCGGGCACCAGCGCAGCCAGCCTGAACAGCGCGCCAGGCCCGGCGGCTGCGCTGTCGACGTGCCCATCGAGGACCAGCGCCGCACCCGCCACGCCGGGGCGCCCACCTGCGGCCCACCACCCGATGACCTGCGGGTCATCAGGCACCCCGAGCTCGCCTGCGGCGGCCACGACCACCGGCACCACCCGGGCGTGCACTCCCAACACCGGCACGTCCAGCCGGGCCGGCGCCGCGCCAGGGCGCACAGCAGCGGCAGGCGAGGCCGCGGGGGCCGCGGATACCACGGCACCCGGCACAGGAATCGACGCGATGATCGGCACGGGAGGCAGCACGGGGGCGGCCCCACTCCCCGCGGTCAGCGCGCCGCACAGGGCGAGCAGCAGCCACCACGAGCCGCGGCGCAGGGAACCAGACATCACCGCGACTATCGCACCCCGCAGCCAATACCGGAACGAACGCGGAACGGCAGACGCCCACGCCCCTCCCCGGCTTTCCCGACCTTTCCCACGAAGGCGAAGCAAACGGTCTATTGACGCCACTTGAGTGATCCGCGAAGGTCGGCCCGCCGCCCCCGAACGGCGAGGAAGGACACGACGCGATGACCTACGGAACCGACGGTGGATATGGTTCGCCGCCGCCCAGCCCCCCGCCGCCTCCACCGCCGCCTGCGGGTGGCTCACCGCGCCGTTTGTGGATGTGGATCGTCGCCGCCGTGGTGGTCGTGATCGCGATCATCATCGGCGCCGTCTCGTGCAACTCGACATCGACACCGACCACCCCGGCCGCGGGCACCACGACCGCGACACCCACCACCTCCAGCAGCGCCCTCGTGCCCCCCGGTGGCTCACCCAGCACCACGGCCGGCCCACCCACCTCGGCACCACCGACCACCACCGCCCCGACCACCACGACACCGGGCCCACCCCCGAGCAGCCCACCGGGGACCATCACCGCGGCACCAACGCCGCGCGCGGTCAATGCCGGCTCGGGCGGCCAGGCCGACGACCGGGCACCGCTGGACGGGCTGGCGGTGCTGCTGGTCCTCCTCGCCACCGGCCTGCTGGCCGCGGTGATTCCGGCACTGCGGCGCCGCCCCCGTCGTCGCTGATCCGCGGTTCGTGTCCACAGGAAATCCGTGTACCAGGGCTGCTCGTGGAAGGTCGGTCCGACACCGATGACGGGAGCACGGCACACAACCTGAGGAGGCCGGAACCTGATGACCGCCACCGACACCGGCCCGACCGGAGCACGTCGTCCACCCCCGTCGACGGTGACGACGGCCCGTCCCAGCACCCGCACGTCACGGACTGGACGCCCTGGGTGCCGGTGTCGCAGATCTGGCCGACGGCGCTCGAGAGGCAGACGGTGGGCGCGCACAGCGTCACCGCCAGGCGCCCGGCGAACGCCACGGGGCAGGATGACACGCATGGGACAGGTGACGGCAACGACGCAGCGAACGATCGAGGCTCCAGCGGAGAAGGTGACGGCCGCGCTGGCCGACTACGAGACGGTGCGACCGCAGATCCTCACCGACGCGTACGGCGACTACCGGGTGGAGCCCGACAAACGCGTGCACTGGACGCTGCAGGCCACGAAGAAGCGCGTGCGCGACCAGCTCGTCAGCGTCGAGGTGGCGGGCGACCGGATCGTCGAGCGCGACGCCAACTCCAGCATGGTCACCACCTGGACCGTGGCCTCCGAGGACACGCACCGCAGCACCGTCACCGTCGAGACGGTGTGGAACGGCGCGGGCGGCATCGGCGGGTTCTTCGAGCGCACGTTCGCGCCGAAGGGCCTCGCTCGCATCCACGACGGCGTGCTGGCCAACCTGGACACCGCCGTCCGCAGCTGACGGCTGGCGCTCGGGACCCTCCGCCCAGCAGCATGACGGGCGGCAGGCAGTGGCCCGCCCCCTGACGAGAGGAGTGGGTCATCAGCACACCTGATGGGACGGGGATCGTCGCCGTCGCCGGTGAGGCCCTCGTCGACCTGGTCCCAGCGCCCGACCCCGCCTACTTCGAGGCCGCGCCGGGCGGGAGCCCGGCCAACGTCGCGGTGGGGCTGGCGCGCCTCGGCGTGCCGGCCCGCATGCTGGCCCGGATCGCCGACGACGTGCTGGGCAGGCGCGTGCGTGAGCACCTCGCCGGCAACGGCGTCGAGCTCGACCACGTGGCCCCGGCCGTCGAGCAGACGTCGATGGCGATGGTGTCGGTCGGCCCGGACGGCGCCCCCAGCTACGACTTCCGCATCGCGGGCACGGCCGACTGGCAGTGGACGGCCGCCGAGCTCGACGGCGCGCTCGACGGGCCGGTCGTCGCGGTGCACTCCGGGTCGCTCGCGCTCACCACGGCCCCGGGTGCCGCCGTGCTGCGCGACCTCATGGTTAGGGCGGCGGCCACCGCCACGGTCAGCTACGACCCGAACTGCCGCCCGCTGCTCATGGGAGACCCCGCGGACGTGCTGGTGGGTGTGCACGAGCTGCTCGCGGTGGCCGACGTCGTGAAGGTCAGCCGCGAGGACCTCGAGTGGCTCTCCCCCGGCAGGCTGCCCGAGGCCGTGCTGGACGACTGGCTCGGACGCGGTCCCGCGATCGTCGCCGTCACCCTCGGCGGTGACGGGGTGCTGGCCGGCACCACCGGCGGGCTGCGAACCCGGCGTCCCGGGGTGCCCGTCACGGTGATCGACACGGTCGGCGCGGGCGACACGTTCTCCGCCGCCCTGCTCGCGGGCCTGCACCGGCGCGGTCTGCTCGGTGCGACCGCGCGTCCGGACCTGCGCGAGGTCGACTCCCCGACACTCGACGCGCTGCTCGACGAGGCGGCGCTGGCCGCGGCCATCACCTGCTCGCGCCGCGGCGCGGACCCGCCCACCGCCGACGACCTGCGCGCGCTGCAGACGTAGGACGTGGGCAGGACGTAGGTCGTGGGCGGCGGATGACGGCCCCAGATCCATTCGTCACCCGCCACCCACGGTTCGTGGGTGCCCTCCTGCCCGGAGGGCACGGTCCTACCCGACGGTCACGGCGCCCGCGAGGTCGGCGGCCACGGCGGGCGTGTCGCCGATGTCGAGCAGGCGCGGGGCGCGTTGCGGGTAGTCGCCCGGCTGGCCGGTGGCGGGGTCGCCCGGCGCGAGCGACAGCTCCGCGGACTCGCTCTCGGGCAGGGCCCACTGCTTGGCCCAGTCCATGTGCATGGCCGTGCCGTCGCGGGCGTCGCCGAAGTAGTCCAGCTGCATCGTCATGGCCATCGGTCGCGGTGGGAAGTGGCTGGTCTCCGAGGTGGAGTACCACTCCTCGCCATCGACGTAGGTGGTGATCCGCTCCGGCGTCCACTCCACCGCGTACGCCGACCACTGCGTCGCGTCGTGGCGCACGGAGCCGGACTCCTGCTGGTTGTCCTCGCCGTAGTGCAGGAAGAAGCTGGTCTCCTTGCGGGACGGGTCGGAGATCTCCATCCAGTCGAGCTCGCCGCCGACCGGCCAGTCCTCGGCCACGGGCCAGAGCAGGAACAGCGCGTTGAGGCCGCCGCTGCCCTCGTCGGACTTCACGCAGGCCTCCCAGCGACCGTACTTCTGGCCGGGGTGCCAGCTCATCGCGCCGGTGGTGCCGTCAGCCGTCCCGGTGATCGTGACGTTCCCGTCGGCGACGGAGATCGCCTCGGGCGTCCGGGTGCCGTTGCGGGTGTGGCCGGGCTCGGGGCCGTACGGGTGCCAGTCGGTCGGCAGCGTGGTGCCGGCGAAGTCGGACTCGCGGGTCGGCGCGCCCCATCCGAGCTTCTGCGCGGCGGTCGCGGCGCACTCCGACGGATCGGCGGGATCAGCGGTGCCCGGGACGACGGGTGCGGTCGGGGACGACGGCGGGGTGGGCGGCTCGGTGGCGGCCTGCGCCGGCGTCACCTCGACGGCCAGCAGGGCGCAGGCCCCCAGCGTCGCCATCGCGTACCGCGACACAACCGGGCTCATCCGCACCGCTGACACCTCCTGCATCACCCGCACCAGAACGACAGGGGTCATTCCAGCCGGGATCCGTGTGCAGCGCGAGATCAGCCACCCGTTCGGATGGCGCCCATCGGGGTCGGCGTGTCGGGGAACCCGCCCGGCTGTGACGTTCCGTCGCCGCTCGGGGCGGCCTGTGCTCGCCGGAGGAGGACCGGGGCATTGCCCCGCCCGGCGACGACCGGCCCGAGGACCGGTCGTCGTGGGATCAGGCACCCTTGGACGCGAGGATCTGCACCGGGCGGATGTCGGGTGGCGGCGCGAGGAGCTCGCCCGGCGTCCTGGACGGGCATGACGCCACCGCGAGTCGACACGGCGACTCGGGCGGCTGAGTCGACACGGCGCCGCGGGTCAGCGCGACCGGGCGAGGAGGTTGTCCGCGGGGAGGGTGTTCAGCACGCGGTCGGCCGGCACCCCGCACCGGGCGGCGCGGTCGCAGCCGTTGCCCAGCCAGTCGAGCTGGCCGGGCGCGTGCGCGTCGGTGTCGATGGTGAAGTCGCATCCAGCCTCGACCGCGAGGCGCAGCAGGCGCTTGGGCGGGTCGAGCCGCTCCGGCCGCGAGTTGATCTCCACCGCCACGCCGTACTCGGCACAGGCGGCGAACACCGCGTCGGCGTCGAACTCCGACTCCGGGCGCTTGCGGTTGCCCGTGACCATCCGGCCGGTGCAGTGCCCCAGCACGTCGACGTGCGGGTTCGCGACGGCCGTGAGCATCCGCTCGGTCATCTCCGCCTTCGGCATCCGCAGCTTGGAGTGCACCGACGCGACGACGACGTCGAGCTGGGCGAGCAGGTCCTCGTCCTGGTCGAGGGCGCCGTCGTCGAGGATGTCGACCTCGATACCGGTGAGCACCCGGAAACCCGAGCCCAGCTCCTCGTTGAGCTCGGCGACCTGCTCGATCTGGGCGCGCAACCGGTCGGCCGACAGCCCGTTGGCCACGGTGAGGCGCGGCGAGTGGTCGGTGACCACCAGGTACTCGTGGCCCAACGACCGCGCGGTCTCGGCCATCTCCCACAGCGGCGAGCCGCCGTCGGACGCCTCGGTGTGGCTGTGGCAGTCGCCCCGCAGGGCCGTGCGCAGCGCGGCGGCGGCCTCGTCGAGCGGCGTCACGTGGGCGGAGGACGACACGGTGGCCTCGAGCCGGCGCAGGTAGACGGGCTCCTCGCCGGCCACCGACTCGGCCACGCACCGCGCCGTCACCTCCCCGACACCCTTGAGCCGCACCAGCTCGCCCGAGGCGGACAGCCGGGCCAGCTCGTCGGGATCGCGCCCGCGCAGCACGGCCGCGGCGCCGCGGAACGCCCGGACCCGGTAGGTCGACTCGTGCGCCCGCTCCAGCAGGAAAGCGATGCGCCGCAGGTCGGCGACGGCGTCGCGGGGTTCGGTCACGGGCCCGATCGTCGCACGCTCAGCGCATCCAGCGGCGGAGCTTCGGCGCGCGGGCCGCACTCCAGATCTGCACGAGCTCGGCCTCGATCGCCGCGGCCCGGGCCGCGTCGCGGCCGAACAGCACACCGAAGCTGAAGCCGTTCTCCCCGGCGGAGTGGGCCTGGGCGCCGAGCTCGCGCAGGGTCTCGCGCGCGACCACGGTGTCCTGGTGCTCGCCGAGCGCGGACTGCACGGCCTTCAGGCTCCGGGCGAACCGCTTCGCAGGCTTCCCCGCCACCGGACGCGCGACGGCGGTGGCGTAACGGAGCCGCTTGGCGGCCTTGCGCGCGGTGTGGATCGCGACGTCGCGGTCGGCGCCCTGAACGGCCGGGTCGGTGGCGGCGGCCACCGCGCGGTCGAGCCTGCGGGTCCGGCGGGCGACGAGCGGCGGGAGCACCTTCGCCGCCTTCCCGGAGGCCTGCTTCGTCAACGGCGGACGCTCGACCAGCTCGTCGAGGCCACGGCGCAACCCGATGTACGCCTGCCCGTCCAACGCGCTCAGCACGGCCGCGTGGGCCTCGGACTCGGCGCGCGCGAAGTAGCGCGTTACCTGCGCCTGGACGGGGCCGAGCACCAGCCTCGGGTCCAGCGACGCGAGGCCCTCGGTGATCCGCTCGCGCTGCACCTCGGCGTCACGGGCGGGGGCCAGCTGCCGGGCCAGGGCGCGCAGGGCGTCGACCAGCGGGTCGGTGCGCTCGCGGTCGAGCAGCGGGCGGTAGGCCTGCAGCGCGCTGCGCAGCCGGCGGGCGGTGATGCGGAGCTGGTGGACGGCGTCGGGCTCCCCGCGGCGGACGCTGAGGTCCTGCGCGGCGAGCCGTTCGACCTGCACGGAGAGGTGCTCGTGCAGCACGTGGCCTGCCGAGCCCTTCCTGCCCGCGGGGCGACGGATGGCGGCCCTGCCGGGGCGCAGCAGGCGGTCCAGCTCGGCCTCCCCCGCGGGCGCCGCCGGAACCAGGCCGATGCCGGCGATGCGGTCCTCGATGGCCGCGACCAGCGTTGCGTCCGCGGCATCGACGAGCAGCGAGACCTCGGTCCAGGCCTCGACCTCGGTCGAGCGGCCCAACGTGGCGAGGGTGATCTCGTCGTGGACGACGGTGGCGAGCGGCCGGCCGTCGTCGGCGGTCAGGCGGGAGATGGTGCGCACGGTCCGGACCCGTCCGGCCGGGCGCACCGCCCGCTCGCGCGACGCCCCGCGGATCAGCTCGTCGAGCTCGTCCGGGACCACCGGGGCGACGCCGGCGTCCGGCGGCACGGGCACGCGCAGCTGCTCGGCGGTGTTGCCGTCGGGCAGGTCGAGGTGCCACTGCGCACTCTCGGTGGCGGGCACGTCGGCGCCGCCGCGGCGCAGGGTCAGCGCGATCCCGGCGGCGGTGAGGCGGCGGTCGTCGGTGTCGTGGCGCTCGGTCTCGAGCACCTCGGCGGGCGCGACGTCGACGCGCTCGACGCCCGCCAGCCCGGCGAGCCGGGGCGAGCCGACACCGGCGCGTCCGCGAAAGGTCCGGGGGCTGCTGACGGCAGTGCGTTCCGGTGCGGCGGTCACCCGTTCGGGGTGCCCGGTCAGCAGGATCTCGAAACGCGCGCCGTCACTCGCGGGGCAGCCGTGCCTTGACGACCTTGCCCATGTCGTTGCGCGGCAACGCATCGGCGAACCGCACCTGTCGCGGCCGCTTGTGCGGGGCGAGCAGCGCGGCGACGTGGTCGATGAGCTCCCGCTCGCCCGGCGCCTCGCCAACGGGCACGACGAAGGCGACGATCCGCTCGCCGAGGTCCTCGTCGGGCACGCCGATCACCGCGGCCTCGGCCACGCCGGCGTGCTCCAGCAGGGCGTTCTCGATCTCCCCGGCACCGATCTTGTAGCCGCCGGACTTGATCAGGTCGGTGGCGCTGCGGCCCACCAGCGCGAGCGCGCCCGACGCCGTCCAGCGGCCGATGTCGCCGGTGGCGAACCAGCCGTCGGCGGTGCGGGCGGCGGCCGTGGCGTCGGGGCGGTTGAGGTAGCCGTCGAACAGGGAGGGGCCGCGCACCTCCACAGCGCCCATGTCTCCGTCCCCGGCGATCCGCACCTCGGTGCCGGTGAGGGGCTTCCCGACCGTGCCGGTCTCCGGCTCGTCGGACGCGCGGGCGGCGGTGAGGATCAGCGTCTCGGTCATGCCGTAGCGCTCGCGCACGGCCAGGCCGGTGGCCTTCTGCAGCCGGGCGTGGTCGACGGCGGTCAGCGCCGCGGAGCCGGACACCAGCAGCCGCGACCGTCCCACCGCCGCAGCGGCCTCGGGATCGGCCTCGAGCTGGTCGGCGAGCCGGTGGTACTGCGTGGGGACGCCGAACACGAGCGTGGCGCCCGACGCCGCGAGCGTGCCGGCCTCGAGGGCGCCGAGGTGGTGCAGCGTGCCGCCCCGGCGCAGCGGCCCGAGCACCCCGAGCACGAGCCCGTGCACGTGGAAGAGCGGGAGCGCGTGGGCGAGCAGGTCGTCGGCCGTCCACTCCCAGGCCTCGGCGAGCGCGTCCAGGTTCGCGGCCACGGCACCGCGGGAGAGCACCGCGCCCTTGGGTGGGCCGGTGGTCCCGGACGTGTAGACGACGAGCGCGGGCGCCGTCGGCGGGGGCTCGTCGCCGGGGACGGTGCCCGTGGCGTCGAGATCGACGTCGACCCGGGGCAGGTCGCCGGGCGCGGGCGCCCCGGGGGCGGCAAGCACCAGCTCCGGCGCGGAGTCGGACAGGACGTGGGCCAGCTCCCGCTCCCCCAGCTTCGGGTTGAGCGGCACGGCGGTGACCCCGGCGAGCAGCGCGGCCACGATCCCGACGGCGGTGTGGATCGTCGGTGTGGCGTGCAGGGCCACCCGGGTGCGCCCCGCGAGCTGCACCGCGAGCGCAGCCGCGGCCGAGGCCAGCTCGCTGTAGGTCAGCTCGCGGTCGGGGAACCGGAGCGCGACGCGGTCGGGCGGGTCGAGCAGGGCGGGAAGCAACGGGGTCACCCGTGCATCCTCGCCCGGTACTCAGCCGATCGCCTTGCCGGGGTTGAGGATGTTCTGCGGGTCCAGCGCCGCCTTGATCGCCCGCTGCATCGCCACCACCGCCGGTCCCAGCTCCCGCGCCGCGCCGGCCCGCTTGAGCAGGCCCACGCCGTGCTCCCCCGTGACAGTGCCGCCGAGGTCGATCGCGGCGTTCACGATGTCGTCGAACGCGGCCTGCGCGCGGATCCGGGCCGCGTCGTCGCCGTGCGGGGTGAGCAGCAGCGGGTGCAGGTTGCCGTCGCCCGCGTGCGCGACGGTGGCGATCGTCGTGTCGTGCCGCACCGCGATCTCCTCGATGCGCGTGAGCATCTCCGCCAGCCGTCCGCGGGGCAGGCAGACGTCCTCGGTCAGCATCGCCTCGCCCCGCTGCTCCAGCGCGGGGTAGGCCAGCCGCCGGGCGTCGAACAGCGCGTCGGCCTCGACGGCGTCGGTGGAGAGCATGGCCTCCTTCGCCCCGGCGGCCACGAACTCGTCGTGGATGGCCTGCGCCACCTGCTCGGCCGCGGGCTCGGGCAGGTCGGTCTGGGCCAGTAGCAGCGCGGCGGCGTTCTCGGGCAGGCCGGCGTGCTTCCAGTCGTTGACGGCCTTGAGGCACACGCGGTCGACCAGCTCGAAGATCGACGGTTCGATGCCCGCCGCCGTCACGCGGGAGACGGCGTCGCCGGCCTCGGCGAGCGAGTCGAAGAAGCCCACGACCGTGCGGGGCTCGGTGGTCCGCAGCGGTCGCAGCTTCACCGTGATCTCGGTGATGACGCCGAGCGTGCCCTCCGACCCCACCATCAGCCCGGCGAGGTCGTAGCCGGCCACGCCCTTGGCGGTCCGCCGCCCGACCCGCACCACCTCGCCCGCCGCCGTGACGACCTCGAGCGCGAGCACGTAGTCGCGCGTGACCCCGTACTTGACGCAGCACAGCCCGCCGGCGTTGGTGGCGACGTTGCCGCCGATGGTCGACCAGGGCGAGCTCGCGGGGTCGGGCGGGTACCAGAGGCCGTGCTCGGCTGCGGCGGCGCGCAGCACGTCGTTGACCACGCCCGGCTGCACCACCGCGAGCCGCTCGGCCCCGTTGATCTCGACGATCTCGCGCATCCGCTCCAGGCAGAGCACCACGCAACCGTCGACGGCGTTGGCCCCGCCGGACAGCCCGGTGCCCGCCCCGCGCGGCACCACCGGGATGCCGTGGCGCGCGCACGCCGTGACCACCGCGGCGACCTCGGCCGTGGTGGTCGGCCGCACGACCGCCACCGCGTTCCCGTGCTCGGCCCACTCCGCCTCGTCGTGGAGGTACGTGGCCACCACGTCCGGGTCGGTGAGCACCCGGTCCGGGGGCAGGTCGGCGAAGAGGTCCACCGTCGCAGTCATGTGCTGACGGTAACCCGAATCACCCCAGTCGCCGCGCGATCTCCCGGCCGAGCATCGTGCCCGAGCGCCACGCCGTCTCGACCTTGGACACGCCCCAGCCGTCCCCGGCGAGGGCGGTGCCGTCGTCGCCGAGGTGGAAGTCGCGGTCGCGCTTCCCAGCGGGTGAGGCGAAACGCCAGCGGCGTGTGTGGGTCCACACCGGCTCGACACCCACGTCGAGCAGGCGGCGGAGCATGTCGAGCATCGCCGGGACCGCACCGCCCGGGGCGGCGTCGTGGCTGCGGGCGACCTCGGCGGTGGAGTGCAGCACGAGCACCGGGGCGCCGTCCCCACGACGGTCGCCGTCGTCGGCGACGAGGGACAGCACGGGGTTGTCGTTCACGAACGCGGCGGGCAGCGCGGGCCACTGCCGCGACTCCCAGCCGGCCGCCACGGCGATCACCGGTCGCCACTCGCGCCCTGCCAGCTCCGCGGCCGCCTCGGACGAGGGGTCGACCAGGCGCAGCGCCTGCGGGTCGGGCATCGCCAGCACGACGACGTCGGCGGGCTCGCCGTCGACGACCGGCCCGGGACCGACGTGGGACACGGGGTGGTCCAGTTCGATGTCCAGGCCGCTCGCCATCTCGGAGACGAGCGTGCGCAGGCCGCCCGGGGCGGCCCAGCGGACCGGACCGGCCGAGCGCCCCCGGCCGTCCCCGTCGAGGACGACGAGCTCGGAGGTCCAGGGGCGCGCCAGCCCGGCGGTGCGCCACCGGGCGACCACCTCGGCGAACTCCGGGTCGCGCACGGTGAAGTAGGCCGCGCCGAGGTCCACGGGCCTGCCCTTGATGCGGCGGCTGGCCATCCGGCCGCCCACCGCGCGACCGCGGTCGAGCACCCGCACGGGCACGCCCGCGGCCGTCAGCTCGACGGCACACGCGATCCCGGCCACCCCGGCCCCGACCACCACCACTCCCACGGCCGGCACGCTAGAGCCTGGAACCCGGCCGGGCGACCCGACTCGAACCGTTCGGGCCAAGTGCTTCACGCCACCGTCCGACTTGTCCACTCCCCCGCGGGTCGACACGAACTGCAGCGCGGGTCGACACGGATCGGCGTGCGACAGATGGCCCGCCGACGCTGCCCACCGCATGTCGGCGCCCGGACCAGGGCTACGAGGTGCGGGGGGTGGCGATCGTGGGCCGTGAGCGCGGCAGAACGGGCCGACTCAGCCGCCGGTTCGTGTCGACCCGCGCTGGACGCGGGCCAGCCTCGCCTCCCACCACGCCGCACGCTCCGGGTCGGCGGACAGCCCCTTCCACCGCGTGGGCTCGGGTGCCGTGCGCAGGACCGGCAGCCAGCCGTCGACGGGCAGCAGCGGGTCGTCCACCACATCGGCGGTGAGGAGGGCGCCGGTGCCCAGGCCGCAGGCGAAGTCCAGCTCGGGCAACGCGGCGGCCAGCGCGATCTCGCCGGCCAGCCCCACGCTCGTCTGCAGGGCCGACGACACGATGCACGGCAGCCCGCACGCCTCGGCCACGGCCAGCGCCCGCCGGACCCCGCCCAGGGGCGCGCACTTGAGCACGGCCACGTCGGCGGCCCCCGCCACCGCGACGCGCAGGGGGTCCTCGGCGCGGCGGATCGACTCGTCCGCCGCGATCCGCACGTCCACCCGGCGCCGGACGGCGGCCAGCTCCTCGATGGTCACGCACGGCTGCTCGACGTACTGCAGCCCGCCGGCGGCCTTGTCCAGCGCGCGGATCGCGGTGACCGCCTCGTCCACGTCCCAGCGGGCGTTGGCGTCCACGCGCACCTCGCCCGTGGAGCCCAGCGCGTCGCGGACCGCCGCCACCCGCTCGACGTCGTCGCCCAGTGAGCCGGGCTCGTCGGCCACCTTGACCTTGGCGGTGGCGCACCCGGACGCCGTCACGATCACGTGCGCGCGCTCCGGGGACACGGCCGGGACGATGCAGTTGACCGGCACCCGGTCGCGCACCGGCCGGGGCCAGCCCTGCTCGGCCGCCTCCAGCGCCGCGGCCAGCCAGGGCGCGGACTCGTGGTCGTCGTACTCGGTGAACGGGCAGAACTCGCCCCACCCCGCCGGGCCCTCCAGCAGCATCCCCTCGCGGACGGTGATGCCGCGGAACCGGGTGGTCATCGGGATGGCGTAGACGTGGGAGCGCACGCCCCGCACGGTAGGCCCCCGGCTCGTCCTCGCAGACCCTGCTACCACCTCGCAGGGACTGCAAACCCTACGAGGTGGCCGGAACCTCTGCGAGGACGGCGGTCAGGCCACCAGCTCGTGGTCGGCCGGGTTCACCTTCCGCGTGCGGCGGCGGTAGTCGAACGTGTAGCCGGGCCAGAGGGTGCGGTTGCGGCCGTCGGCGTCGAGGTACCAGCTCGCGCAGCCGCCGGACGTCCACACCGTGCCGTCGAACCGCCTCTGGATCCTCGCGTTGAAGGCGTCCTGGCGGTCGCGGCGGGTGTCGATGGCCGTGGCGCCGGCGTCGTCGATCACACGCAGCGCGTCGAGGATGAAGCTGGTCTGCGACTCGATCATGTAGATCATCGAGCTATGCCCCAGCCCGGTGTTGGGGCCGATCATGGTGAAGAGGTTGGGGAAGCCGGCGACCGTCGTGCCGAGCAGGCCCTCGGGCCCCTTCACCCACACGTCGTCGAGCTTGACGCCGTCGCGACCGGTGAACGCGACGCCCTCGGCCATGCCCTCGCCGACCTTGAATCCGGTGCCGAAGATGATCGTGTCGACCTCGTGCTCGACGCCGTCGGCCGTCACGACGCCGGTCGGGGTGATCTTCACGACCTTCTCCGTGACGACGTCGGCGTTGGGCTGGGCGAGCGACGAGTAGTAGTCGTTGGACATCAGGATGCGCTTGCAGCCGATGGTGAAGTCCGGGGTGAGCTTGGCCTTGAGATCGGGGCGCCCGGCGAACCTGCGGTCGAGGTAGCCGCGCGCGACCTTCTCGATCACCTTCATACGCTTCGGGTTGCGGAAGCCGCCGACCAGCAGCTCGTTGCGCGCCCACACCATCGCCCGCGTGGCCTTCTGCACGACCGGGGCCGCGCGGTAGATGCGACGCATGACGGCGGGGATGTCGCGGTCGGGCTTGGGCAGCACCCACGGCGCTGTGCGCTGGAACAGCGTCAGCGAGGCCACCTGCGGCTGGATCTGCGGCACGAACTGGATGGCGCTCGCGCCCGTGCCGATCACAGCCACGCGCTTGCCGCGCAGGTCGTGGCCGTGGTCCCAGCGCGACGAGTGGAACGCGGTGCCCTCGAAGGAGTCGAGCCCGTCGATCTCGGGCACCGACGGGATGTGCAGCGGCCCCGTTCCCCAGATGACGACGCGCGCGTGCACCACCGCCCCGTCGGCGGTGCCGACGGTCCAGCGCGAGCCGTTCCACTCGACGGTGCGGACGTCGGCGCCGAAGCGGATGCGGTCGCGCAGGCGGTAGCGGTCGGCCACGTCCTCGAGGTACGCGCGGATCTCCGGCTGGCGGGCGAACAGCCGCGTCCAGTTCGGGTTGGGGGCGAAGGAGAACGAGTAGAGGTGGCTCTGCACGTCGCAGGCGCAGCCCGGGTAGGTGTTGTCGCGCCAGGTGCCGCCGAGACTCTCGCCCTTCTCCAGGATCAGGAAGTCGTCGCGACCGGCCCCGGCCAGCCGGACGGCCGCCCCGAGGCCGGCGAAGCCGCTCCCGACGATGGCGATGTCCACGGTCTGCTCGCTCATGTCACATCCTCCGCTAGGTTACCGGCGGTAAGTTACCACGAGTAACTTACCTGCGGTAGGGTCTTCCCGTGGAGACCAGGGCCCCCCGCCGGCGCGTCGGACGCGCGGAGCGTGAGCAGCAGATCCTGGACGCGGCGCTGTCGGTGTTCTCCGAGCGTGGCTACCAGAACGCGTCGATGGACGTGGTCGCCGAACGCGTCGGCGTCACGAAGCCGGTGCTGTACACGCACTTCGGCTCCAAGGACGGGCTGCTGCTGGCGTGCATCGCGCGCGCCCGGGCCGAGCTGCTGGAGGTCACCACGGTCGCCGCCGCCTCCGCCGACGGCCCGGAGGAGATGCTGCGCCGCGGCACGAAGGCGTTCTTCGACTACCTGGAACGCCAGGAGCCCGCGTGGACGCTGCTCTACTCGGAGTCGACGGTGGCCGGCGAGGCACTGGAGGGCATCCGCGCGCAGCAGACCGACTTCATCGCCGCGCTGCTGGCCACGCAGGCCCCCGACGCCGACCCGCAGCGACTGGAGGGCTGGGCGCAGGTCATCGTCGGCGCGTGCGAGCGGCTGGCGATCTGGCGGGGCAGCAACCGTTCGGTCACCAGCGAGCAGGCCACCGAGTACCTGATGGACCTGGCCTGGACGGGGCTCGCCAGAATGGCTCCGTGAGTACGACGGCACCTCGGCTGCTCCAGGTCCGGCGCAGCGAGCGCATCACACCGCGCATGATCCGCGTGACCCTCGGCGGCGACGAGCTCGCCGGGTTCGGCGGTGACGGTCCCGACCGGCGGATCAAGATGTTCTTCCCCGTCCCCGGGCAGGAGCGCCCGGCCGTCCCCCGGGCGATGTCCGGCGGCCCGGTGTGGCCGGCGGGCGAGGCGCGCCCGGCGATCCGGACCTACACCGTCCGCCGGTTCGACGCGGGTTCCGGCGAGCTGGACGTCGACTTCGTGCTGCACGAGGGCCACGGCCCCGCCGCCGCGTGGGCCCGCGACGCCCGGCCGGGGTCCTGGGTCGGCGTTTCGGAGCCGGGTGGGCACTACGAGCCCGATCCGAACGCCGACTTCCACGTCGTCATCGGCGACGAGACGGCGCTCCCGGCCGTCGCCACCGTCCTCGACGCACTGCCCGACGGCGTGCCCGCGCTCGCGTTCCTGGAGGTCGCCGACGCGGCCGAGGAGCAGCCGCTGCCCGCCACCGTGACGTGGGTGCACCGCGGCGACCGCGAGGCGGGGGCGCCGCTGGCCGAGGCCGTGCGCGCGGCGGAGTTCCCCGCCGGCCGGGGCCAGGCCTGGCTCTCGGGCGAGTCGGCGTGCGTCAAGGACCTGCGCAAGCACCTGCTCGACGACCGCGGGATCGACCGCCGCGCCGTCTACGCCACGGGGTACTGGCGCGCCCGCTGAGCGCGGGCGGGACGCTACAGCAGCTTCCAGATGATCTCGTTCATGATCTCGTTGGTGCCGCCGCCGATGCCCAGGATCCGCGCGTCGCGGTAGTGCCGCTCCACCTCGTGCTCGCGCATGTAGCCCATGCCGCCGAGCAGCTGGACGCACTCGTGCACCACCGCCTCCACGCACTTCACGGCGGTGTTCTTGGCCATCGCGGTCTCGCGGAGCATCCCCTCGCCGGCCAGCCAGCGGCTCGTGACCGTGCGCGTGTAGGTGCGGGCCACGTCGATCTCGCGGGCCATCTCCACCATCTTGTGGCGCACCACCTGCCGCGCCGAGAGCGGCTTGCCGAACGTCTCGCGCTCGCGGATCCAGGTCATCGTCAGGTCGAAGCAGCGCTGGGCCGTGGCGTAGGCCTGCACGGCCAGCGAGAGCCGCTCGCTCTGGAACTGCTGCGCGATCTGGACGAACCCCGAGCCCTCGGCGCCGACGAGGTTCCCGGCCGGCACGCGCACGCCCGCGTAGGACAGCTCGGCGGTGTCGGAGCAGAGCCAGCCCATCTTGTCGAGCTTGCGCGACACCGCGAACCCCGGCGCCCCCTTCTCGACGACGAGCAGCGACACCCCGCCGTGCCCGGGCCCGCCGGTGCGCACCGCGGTGGTCACGAAGTCGGCGCGCACGCCCGAGGTGATGTAGAGCTTGGCCCCGTCGACCACGTAGGAGTCCCCGTCACGGACGGCCTTCGTGCGGATGCCGGCCACGTCGGAGCCGCCGTCGGGCTCGGTGATGCCCAGCGCGCCGATCATCTCCCCCGCAAGCGTCGGGCGGACGAACCTCTCGATCAGCTCCGGATCCCCCGCCGCGACGATGTGCGGCAGCGCGATGCCGTGGGTCAGCAGCGCCGCCACGACCCCGCCCGAGCCGCCGGACAGGATGATCTGCTCGGCCACGAGGAAGCCGTCGATCGCGTCACCGCCGCCCCCGCCCACCGCCTCCGGGTACGCGACGCCGAGCAGCCCGACCGCCGCCGCCTTCTTGTGCAGCTCCCGCGGGATCTCGCCGTCGCCCTCCCAGCCGGCCAGGTGCGGCACGATCTCCGCCTGCGTGAAGCCGGCGACCAGCTCGCGCAGCGCGCGGCGCTCGTCGGTGAGCCACGGGTCGGTCACGCTCGCACCTCCGGAAAACTGCTGACCTCACGGCGGGTCGAGCGACATCTGCTCCACCCGTACCCGGTAGTCACGGTAGATCCTGCGGTAGCGCTCCAGCGCCCCGGTGCGGTCGTCGGCGTCGAGGAGGGCGAGCGTCTCGCGGTAGCCGTCGACCCAGATCTGCCAGACGTCGCTGTCGGCCGTGAGCGCCATCAGCCGGAGCGTGCGGGCGACCACCAGGTCCACGTGCGTCTGCAGCTCGCGGTTACCGCTGGCCGAGATCGCGATCGTGCTGAAGTCGGCCCCGGCGGCGCCCGCGGCCGTCGTGTCACCGGCCGCGAGGTGCCCGACGAACTCCGCCAGGCGCGCGCGCATCCGGTCGCGGTGCGACGCGGTGAGGTGGTCCAGGCCCCACTCGACCCCCGCGCAGGCCAGCACACCCATCACGTCGATGAGCTCGAGCGCGCTCTTCTGGGTGACGTGCGTGACGCGCCGGACCCGGTTGGGCGCCACGTCGACCAGGCCCTCGGCCGCCAGCTGCGCGATGGCCTCCCGGATCGGCGTGATCGACACCCCCAGGCGGGCCGCGACCTCCGCGTCCTTGAGGACCGTCCCCGCAGGCAGGGTGCCGTCGACGATCTCGCCGCGGAGCAGGCGCAGCACCGCCTCCTTGCGACTCGGCGGGACGGCGAAGGACACGGCGGCGCTCCTGGGAGGTCGGTCGGAGGCCGCGATCGTAGGGTCCGCATCCGTTGGGCCCGCCGGCCGGGCACGTCGTCGGGCCCGACCGGCGGAGATCGTCACGGACCGGTCGCGGTCAGGCGGGGATCAGCGAGAAGCCCTCGTACTCCTTCGCCGCGACGTCGTCGCACTTCTGCCGGTACACGCCCACGCCACCGATGTAGGCCATGAACACCCGCGGCTTGCCCGGCACGTTGGAGCCCATGTACCAGGAGTCGGCGGTCGGGTAGAGCGTGTAGTTGCCGACCTCCTCGACGTGGCGCACCCACGCGTCCTCGGCCTCGGGCGTGGCGTCGATGGCGGCGAGGCCACGCTCCCGGACGAAGGCGATGCAGTCGGTGATCCACTCCACGTGCTGCTCGATCGACACCATCATGTTGCTCAGCACCGACGGGCTGGACGGACCGGTGATCGTGAAGAGATTGGGGAACCCGGCGACGGCAAGGCCGAGGTAGGTGCGAGGGCCCTCGCCCCACTTCTCCACCAGCGCGACGCCGTCCACGCCGCGGATGTCGATCGCGGCCAGTGCGCCCGTCATCGCGTCGAAGCCGGTGGCGAACACGATGGCGTCGAACTCGTACTCCTCCTCCGACGTGCGCAGCCCCTTCTCCGTGATCTCCACGAGCGGGGTCTTCCGCAGGTCGACGAGCCGGACGTGGTCGGCGTTGAACGTCTCGTAGTAGCCGCTGTCCAGACACGGCCGCTTCGTGCCGAACGGGAACGAGCGCGGCGAGAGCGTCTCCGCGACCTCCGGGTCCTTCACGATCGCCCGGATCTTGGTGCGGACGAACTCGGCCGCCGTGTCGTTGGCCGCCTTGTCAGTGATCATGTCGGTGTATGCGGTGAGGATGCCGACGAGACTGCCCTGGTCCCATCCCGCCTGGTAGGTGGCGGTGCGCTCCTCGGAGGCCACCTCGAGCGCCGACTGCGTGGCCTCCGGCACCGGCACCCCGAACCCGGACGTGCGCTGCGCCTCCCGCCACGCGCGGTAGTCGGCCTTCATGGTGGCCACCTCGTCGTCGGTGAGCGGCCGGTTGCCCGCAGGCATCGAGAAGTTCGGCGTCCGCTGGAACACCGTCATCTCCGACGCCTGCTTCGCCATGATCGGGATCGACTGGATGCCCGACGAGCCGGTTCCGATGACTCCCAGCCGCTTGCCCGTGAAGTCGACGCCCTCCTTGGGCCAGTGCCCGGTGTGGAACGTCTCGCCGCGGAACGACGCGATGCCGGGCACCTCCGGGGTCTTCGACGCCGAGAGGCAGCCCGTCGCCATGATCACGAACTGGGCGCTGACAGTCTCGCCCCCGTCCGTGGTGACCGTCCAGCGGCCGCCGTCGTAGACCGCGGAGAGGACGCGCGTCTCGAAGGTGATGTCGCGACGCAGGTCGAACCGGTCGGCGACGTGGTTGACGTAGCGCAGGATCTCGGGCTGCGTCGGGTACTTCTCGCTCCAGGTCCACTCCTGCTCGAGCTCCGGGGAGAACGAGTAGGAGTACGACAGGCTCTCGACGTCGCAGCGCGCGCCGGGATAGCGGTTCCAGAACCACGTGCCTCCGACGCCGTCACCCGCCTCGAAGACGCGCGTGGTCAGGCCGCGCTCACGGAGCCGGTGGAGCTGGTAGAGGCCGGCGATCCCGGCCCCGACGACCACGACGTCGACCTCGGTGGATGTAGACATGCCCGCCCCTCAGGCCTGGACCGGCGTCAGGTGGCGGTCGACCTGTTCGACGACGTAGTCGACACCCGCGGCGCTGCCCGGCAGCACGTTGACCATCGTGAAGAAGCCGTGCATCTGGCCGGCGAAACGGCGGTGCTCCACCTTCACGCCCGCCGCCCTCAGCTTCTCGGCGTAGGCCTCGCCCTCGTCGCGCAGCGGGTCGTGCTCGGCGGTGAGAACGACGGCCGGCGGGAGACCGGCCAGGTCGGCGGTCTGCAGCGGCGAGGCGTCGGTGTTGGCCCGCGAGGCCGCGTCGGGGGCGTAGTGGTCCCAGAACCAGATCATCGCCTCGCGCGAGAGCAGCAGCTGGTTGGCGGGGTCGACGTAGCTCGCGGTGTCGACGTCCGCGTCGGTGACCGGGTAGACGAGCACCTGCAGCGCGAGGTCGGGGCCACCCTCGGCCCGGGCCCGCTGGGCCACGATCGCTGCGAGGTTGCCGCCCGCGCTGTCGCCGCACACGATCAGCGGGACCTGGGAGCCCGCGATGTCCTCCACCCGCTCGGCGGTCCAGCGCAGCGCGGCCCACGCGTCGTCGGCCGCGGCCGGGTAGCGGTGCTCCGGCGCGAGCCGGTAGTCGACGAGCACGACCGCCGCACCCGTGCGGACGGCGAGCTGCCGGCCCAGGGTGTCGGTCTCCTCGATGTTGCCGATCACCCAGCCGCCGCCGTGGTAGTAGACGATCACGGCTCGTGGGGCGCCCTCCGGCACGAGCACCCGCACATCGAACGAGGAGCCGTCGGCGTTCTTGATCGTCTCGTCGGAGGACCGCGCCACAGCGGGGCCCTCGCCGTACAGGTCGCGCAGCATGCCGCCGAGGCCGCGAGCCTCGTCCGGCGTCATCTCGTGCAGGGGCTTGGCCCCTGATGCGGCCATCTGTGTCAGGAAACCTGCCGTTGCCTCGTCGAGCGCCACTGTCCACCTCGTCGTGGAGTAGGTCGCCGGCCACAACTGTGGCCTGCGCCATACACGATGCGCGATGCATCCTGTATCCGTCCATCCGCCGAGCGGCGCAACGGCGAATGTGTCAATGATGATTGGCGCGTTACGTCGACGGAAACCTCCCGCTCACCACGGCGAGGGGTGTGGCCCGTCCACGTAGCGTTCGGAGGAACCCACCTGCTCGAAGGAGACACCGTGCCCGGACGCCGCGCCGCCCGCCGCGACACCACCACCCGTGAGATCACCGGCTGCACCGTGACCGTCTGCCGCGGGTGCTGCTGCGGCACCGTCGGCAAGCACCCCGACGTCGACCACGCCGGGCAGGTCGAGGCGTTGCGGGCCGGGATCGGCGACGCCGGCCGCGTGCGGGTCAGCGACTGCCTCGACGCGTGCGAGCGGTCGAACGTGATGGTCGTGGGCCCGTCCCCCGACGGCAGGCGAGCCGGAGCGAAGCCCACGTGGCTTGCCGGGGTGCTGCACCCCGACACCGTGGGCGACGTGGTGGAGTGGGTGCGCGCCGGTGGGCCCGGTGTGGAGGACCCGCCCGGCATCCTCGACCTCTCGACCTTCGCCCCCTCGCGCAAGCAGCGGCAGGAGGCCGGCGAGCTCTGAGCCTGCGTCGCCCGCCTGACGACCGCGCCCCGCCCCGCGCGCGCCGGGTGCACGACGCGCCGGGGCGGGCTCCGTCCGTCAGCCGCCGGCCGCGCCCACCCCGTC
>NZ_JAOPWR010000032.1 GCF_025965585.1 Pseudonocardia sp. | reverse complement strand
GATCCCCGTACGCCACCACCGAGAGGAAGCGGATCGGCAGCGACACCAGCTCCTGCGGACCGTGCACCGCCTCGCCGTCGAGCTGCAGGGCGTCCCCGGGCAGCATCGGGTAGCGGGCCTCGCCGTGGCCGTAGACCATCTCGCCCTCGAGCATGTAGAGCAGCTCGGTGCCGGGGTGCTGGAACAGCGGGAACATCTCGCTGCGCTCCGTGAGCGTCACGAGGTGCGCCTCCATCCGCTGGTGCGGGCCGCGCAGCGCCCCGAGCAGCGTGTAGTCGTGGCCGACGCGGGTGCCGCGTGCCGTGATCCGCGCGCCCGCGCCGGCCGGGGTGTGCACGGCCTCGCGCTCGGCATCGGCGCCGCGGAACAGCGCGGTGGCCGGGACGTCGAGGGCCTCGGCCAGGCGGGCGACGGTCGTGAGGCTGCAGGAGGTGAGGGCGTTCTCGATCTTGGAGAGCATCGCCTTCGAGATTCCGGCGCGGCCGGCGAGGTCCGCGACGGTGAGCCCGCGCGCGACGCGGTGGCTGCGCACCTGGGCGGCGATCGCCCGTTCCAGCCGTCCTCCGGACGGCGCGGGCCCGTCCACCTCGCGGGAGGCGGGACCGTGGGTCGGCCTGTCCGTGGTCATCGCATCTCCCCCGCCCCGACATAGGGGTGCCGGGCAACTTGTCAAGAAACACAGTCTCACTCAAGGAAACAGGGAATCCCGCGCGACCGGGAGCGGTTGCTGGGATCCGTGGAACTCGGTGTGTACACGTTCGCGGACGTCAGCCCCGGCCCCGGCGGGGTCGGCCCGGCCCAGCGGGTCAAGGAGGTCGTGGAGGAGATCGCGCTGGCCGACGAGGTCGGCCTCGACGTCTACGGGGTCGGCGAGCACCACCGCGCCGACTACGCCGCCTCAGCGCCCGCGATGATCCTGGCCGCCGCGGCCGAGCGGACCTCGCACATCCACTTGACGAGCGCTGTCACCGTCCTGAGCTCCGACGACCCGGTGCGCGTGTTCCAGAACTTCGCGACGCTCGACCTGCTCTCCGAGGGCCGCGCCGAGATCATGGCGGGGCGCGGGTCGTTCACGGAGTCGTTCCCGCTGTTCGGCTACGACCTCGGCGACTACGACGACCTGTTCGCCGAGAAGATCGACCTGCTGCTGAAGCTCCGCGATCACGAGCGCGTGACGTGGCGGGGCGCCCACCGCGCGCCCCTCGACGACCAGCCCGTCTACCCGCGGCCCGTGCAGGACCGGCTGCCGGTGTGGCTGGCCGTCGGCGGCAACCCGCAGTCGGTGGTGCGCGCCGGTTTCCTCGGGCTCCCGCTGGCGCTGGCGATCATCGGCGGTGAGCCGGAGCGGTTCGCCCCGCTCGCCGAGCTCCATCGCAAGGCCCTCGCCCAGGCCGGGTACGCGCCGCAGCCGCTGAGCCTCAACGTGCACGGCTTCGTCGCCGACACCCGCGAGAAGGCCTCGGACATCTACTTTCCCGCGCACTCCGGGGTGATGGACCGCATCGGCCGCGAGCGCGGCTGGGGCCCGACCAACCGCCGCGCGTTCGACGCGGGAACGACGCTGCGCGGCGCGTACACCGTCGGGGACCCGGAGGCCGTGGCCGAGAAGATCCTCTTCCAGCACGAGCTGTTCGGCCACGACCGCACGCTGATCCAGTTCGCGATCGGCGACGTGCCGCACCTCGACGTGCTGCGGGCCATCGAGCTGTACGGCACGGAGGTGGCGCCGATCGTCCGGGCCGAGACGGCGAAGCGGGCGGACACCCCCGCGGCCGTCTGACGGACGGACGGCCACGCGCGCGTTCCCGCCCGGCGCGCGCATGGCTTCGCGCGCGCCGCTTACACGACACGCGCCGCTCGGCACATCGCCTGCAGTCGGGGCGTTCCCGCGACCGGCCTGCCCGCACGGGTACCCACGCCCGGAGCCGTCGCGCACCCACGGACGGCGGTCCTAGCGGATCCCCGCCCACAGCCCCCGGATGTCGCCGCGCGGATCGGTGGCCGTCACGATCTCCGGCCCGAAGCGGCGGACCCGGCGGTCCTCCCCGTAGGTCTCCCACCCGGGGTCGCCGGTAGTCGCGAACGCCACCCATGCCGCGTGCATCGCGTCGGCGAGCTCCTGCGGGGGCGCGTCGCCCGTCATCACACCGCCGCTGGCCAGGGTGTCGAACACGAAGCCCAGCTCCAGGGCGTGGCACGCGCCCAGCCGGCCGTCGAACGCGGGCGAGCCCCACTCGAACTCGTAGACGTGCGCACGCCCGTGGGCCTCGGCCAGCCGGACGGCCGGGATGCGGAAGAACCAGTCGCTCATCACGTCGGCGAGCACCATCCCGATCGACGCCCGGGGCCGCACGGCGCGGTAGCGGTCCAGCGCGCCGTCCGGGAGCCGGTAGGCCGCGAGGACCCCGCCCACCACCGGCTCGGTGACCTGGTCGGTGAACCCCGTCGGGACGAGGAAGAAACGGTGCTCGTCGCGGTTGGACCCGACCATGACGTCCACATCGGCGCTCGCGCCCGCGGCCAGCGCCTCGATGGGCAGCTGCGGGAGCACGGCACCGTCGACCACCGGCTCGAAGACCATCGAGTTGGCGGTGATCTCGCCCCAGCGGGCGGGGTCGGGTGTCGTCGCGGCCTCGGCGCTCAGGGCCTTCTGGGTCTCCAGCAGCCGCTCGGGGCTCACCTCCGCGAAGGCCTCGACGGTGGGCTCGATGCCGAGCTTCTCCGCGGCGTAGCCGGCGACGCGGGCGGCCGTGGCGGCTGTCAGCGCGTGGTGTCCGGCGCCCGACTGGAGGATCGCGCGCCGGAACAGGCCGCGCGCCGCGGGCATGGCGAGCAGCGATCCGACGCTCATCGCGCCCGCCGACTCCCCGAACACCGTCACGTTCGCCGGGTCGCCCCCGAAGGACGCGATGTTCTCCTGCACCCACCGCAGCGCCGCCACCTGGTCGAGGAGGCCGCGGTTCGGCTCGCTGCCCGGCAGGTGCAGGAAGCCCTCGGCTCCCAGCCGGTAGTTGACGGCGACGAGCACCACGCCGTCGCGGGCGAACGCGCTGCCGTCGTAGGTCGGGACGGAGGACGAGCCGTTGACGAAGGCGCCGCCGTGGATCCACACCATGACGGGCCGGTCGCGGACGCCCTCCGGCGCCCACACCGAGAGGTTGAGGATCTCCTCCCCCGGGATCCGCACCACGGGGAGCAGCTCGGCGAACGGGGACGGATAGCCCGGCGCCGGCGCGGTGGGTCCGTGCTCGAGCGCGTCGCGCACGCCGTCCCACTCGGGGACGGGTGCGGGCGCGCGGAACCGGTTCGGGCCGAACGGCGCGGCCGCGTACGGAATGCCGAGATGGCGGACGACGCCCTCGGACACCTGGCCGCGGACCTCGCCTGCAGTCGTCTTCACCACGGAGTACATGTCTGCATCCTCACGTCTGGCCGCGGCATCGGCCAGTGCTCCCGAACGCCCACGCGCCGAAACCCCGACCGGCTACCGTCGCCGCGTGCGACGCACCTGGTCGGCGGCCCTCCTGGTGGTCGCGCTGGCCGTGTCGCCGGCGGGGTGCACCCAGGTCGTCCCCGGCGCGGGGGCGCCCCGTGAACCGGTGGTGGCCGTGACACCGCCGACATCCCGTGGAGGGCTCGTCGCCGACCCGGTCGCCGACGAGTGCCTGCTCGACGCGTCCGAGTTCGGGGCGCTGGTCGGGCGGGCGGTGCGGCGCTCGCCGGGTCCGGTCCCGTCGGGATGATCAACGTATACGGGGTGCGCGACGGCACGCCGGCCGAGCGCGTCCGCGCAGCGGGACGGCGCCTGCTCGACGGGGTCGGGGAGGCGGCCGCGGTGGTCGACACGGCCACGGGCCCGGCCCTCCAGCTCGCGACCCGCACCTACCTCGTCACGATCCTGGTGACGGACCGGAAGCCGAGCGACGCGGCCTGGCGTAGGTCACCACGCGGATTCGGCGGACCCGGCCGCCGGAACGTGTCGACTCACGCGCCAGATCGTGTCGACCGCGGGTGGGGGTGGTCCTTCGCCGGTCAGCCGCGGAGGGCTGCTCCGTGGCGCTCGGTGGCCACCGCGACCGCGCTGTCGCGGGCGGCGTTGGCCTCCTCGTTGGTCAGGGTCCGGTCCGGGGCGCGGAAGCGGAGCGTGTAGGCCAGCGACCGCTTGCCCTCCCCCACCTGCTCGCCGGCGTAGACGTCGAACAGCCGGACGTCCTCAAGCAGCTCGCCGCCGCCGTCGCGCAGGGCGTCGGACAGCTCGGCCGCGGCCACGTCGGTGGCGGCCACCAGTGCCACGTCCACCGAGATCGGCGGGTAGGGCGAGATCCGTGGTGCGGGGCGGGCGTCGTCGAGCGGCAGGAGGTCGAGGTCGATCTCCATCGCGCACGTGCGCGGCGGCAGGCCGAGGGCCTCGACGACCTTGGGGTGAAGCTCGCCCGCGTAGCCGACGGGGAAGTCGCCGACACGCAGCATCGCGCAACGGCCGGGGTGCCACGGGGCCTGGTCGGCCGCGGTGGCCCGCAGCTCCACGCCCGCGGCCTGGGCGACGAGCTGCGCGGCGTGCACGGCGTCGGCCCAGCTCGC
>NZ_JAOPWR010000026.1 GCF_025965585.1 Pseudonocardia sp. | reverse complement strand
CCGCTGACCGACGCGCGCCTGGTCGGGGCCGGTCCCGCTGCGGGCGCGGGCCCCGACGGCGCGGCCGTGCCCATCCGGCTGGCCGACGCCGGCGTCGCCGCCCTGCTCGTGCCCGGCAGCCGCGTCGACGTGGTCACCGTCGGCGGGAGCACCGACCGGCCCGTGGTGCTCGCCTCCGACGCGTCGGTGCTGGCTGTGCTCGCGGAGGACGCCGGCGGCCGGGGCAGGCTCGTCATGGTGGCGATGCCGCGGGAGATCGCGACGCGCGTGGCCGCCGCGTCTTTGTCGCAGCAGGTCGCGGTTACCCTCCGCTAGCCCGACATCCGTCCGAGAGAGGCCACATGATCAAGGGTTTCAAGGACTTCGTCCTGCGCGGCAACGTCGTGGACCTCGCGGTCGCGGTGGTCATCGGTGCGGCGTTCGGCGCCATCGTCACCGCGTTCACCGACAAGATCATCCAGCCGCTGATCAACGCGATCACGCCCGGCAACGTCACCGGGGGTCTGGGCGTCACGCTGCGCGCGGGCAAGGCGAGCACCTACATCGACGTCGCCGCACTGATCAGCGCGGCGGTCAACTTCCTGCTCGTCGCCGCGGTCGTCTACTTCGTGATCGTCGCGCCGCTCAACGCGCTCAGGGCCCGCCGCAAGAGCGGCGAGGAGGCCGGGCCCGCCGAGCCCACCGACGTCGAGCTGCTCATCGAGATCCGCGACCTGCTCAAGCAGCTGCAGCGCACCTGAGCCGACGGCACGCCGGGCCGGGCTACTCCCGGTCGTGGTGGGGCGGGCGGTCGGCGAGCAGCTGCTCGTCGCCGCCTGCGGGCGAACGGGGCCCGTCGTCGTCCCGCTCGTCACTCGTGGTGCTCGGCAGCACCTCGCCGAACACCTCGTCCAGTCGTCTGCGCACCTGATCCGGCAATTGACCCACCCGTCCATCCTGCACCGGTGCGACGATGGGGTGCATGGGTATCACCGAGAAGGCCAAGGAAATCGCAGACGTCGCCCTCGAGAAGGCCGGCCTCTACTCCGAGAAGGCGTCCGCGAAGGCGTCCGAGCTGGCCGAGAGGGCCGGGGAGAAGGCCACTGAGCTATCCGGCGTGGCGCGGGAGAAGGCGCCCGGCTACCTCGACCGCGCCACGGAGCTCGCCGGCAAGGCCGTCGACGCCACCGCCGCAGGCGTCGACAAGGCCACCAAGGGCCGCTTCCACGAGCAGATCGACACGGCGCACGGCAAGGTCGGCGAGACGCTCGACCGGGCCCGCGGCGCCGCCAACAAGGGCGACGAGCCGTCGGCGCCGCCGATCACGGGTGGCCTGGGCACGCCGGTCCCCGACGCCGACACGGCGCAGGGCCCGCTCATCACCCCGGCCGCGACCAACCCGGACGAGGACGCGAAGGGCTGACCCGCCCGGGCTCAGTCGAGCCCGGACAGCTCCGCGATGACGTGGGCGACGAGCGGTGTCAGGGTGGCCATCCCGTCGCGCACGGCCGCACGCGACGGCGCGAGGTTCACGACGAGCGTGCTGCCCGAGACGCCGACGAGCCCGCGCGACAGTCCGGCGTCCACCGCGCCCGCGGCGAGGCCGGACGCGCGGATGGCCTCGGCGATGCCGGGGATAGGACGGTCGAGCACGCCCGCGGTGGCGTCGGCGGTGACGTCGCGCGGGGAGACGCCGGTGCCACCGACGGTGACCACCAGGTCGACGCCGCCGATCACGGCCGTGTTGAGGGCGTTGCGGATGGCGACCGGGTCGCCGGGTACGACCACGACCGCGTCGACGACGAGACGGGCCTCCTCGAGCAGCTCGGTGACCAGCGGTCCGATCGAGTCGCTGCTCTCCCCGTGGCTCACGCGGTCGTCCACGACCACCACGAGGGCTCGGCCGATCTGGGGTGGGGCCATCTCCATGCGCTCACCGTAGCGGGGCGGGTACGGGGCACTCACGCCGCCGGGCGATCACGGTGCGGCGCGGCCTACGCTCGCCCGGGTGCGCATCCTGATCACGGGTGGCGCGGGCTTCATCGGCTCGCACGTCGCCGACCGTCTCGCGGCCGACGGACACGACGTCGTCCTGCTCGACGCCCTGCTCCCCCAGGCCCACGGGGCAGGTGGCGCCCCCGCGTGGACGCTCGACCACGAGTTCGTCGAGGGCGACGTCCGCGACGCCGACCTGCTCGCCACGCTGCTGCCCGGTGTGGACGCGGTCTGCCACCAGGCGGCGATGGTCGGGCACGGCGTCGACCCGTCGGACGCGCCGCTCTACGCCACCCACAACGACTACGGCACCGCCGTGCTGCTGGCCGCGATGCACGCCGCGGGCATCGGGCGGCTGGTGCTGGCGGGGTCGATGGTGGTCTACGGCGAGGGTCGCTACACGTGCGCCGAGCACGGCGTGGTGCGATCGGGCCAGCGGCGCGCGGTGGACATCGAGGCGGGGAGGTTCGAGCCGCCGTGCCCGGTGTGCGGGATGCCGCTGGCGTCGAGCCTGGTGGGCGAGGACGCCCCGCTCGACCCGCGCTCCACCTACGCCGCCACGAAGCTCGCCCAGGAGCACCTGGCGGCGGCGTGGGCGCGGCAGACCGGGGGGTCGGTGTGGTCGATGCGCTACCACAACGTCTACGGCGCGCGGATGCCCCGCGACACCCCCTACGCCGGCGTGGCGTCGATCTTCCGGTCGGCGCTGGAGCGCGGCGAGGCCCCCCGCGTCATGGAAGACGGCGGGCAGCGCCGCGACTTCGTGCACGTCAGCGACATCGCCCGCGCCAACGCCCTCGCGCTGGCCGCGAACGCCGGCGACGGTGAGCTGGTGCCGGTGAACGTGTGCTCCGGCGAGCCGCACACGATCGGCGACCTGGCCGCCACACTGGCCGAGGCGATCGACGGCCCCGCCCCCGCGGTGGTCGGCGGGGCCAGGGCGGGCGACGTCCGCCACGTAGTGGCCGACCCGGCCCGGGCGCGGGAACTGCTGGGCTTCCACGCCGCCGTCCGTTTCGCCGACGGCGTCCGCGCCTTCGCGTCCGAGCCCCTGCGCTCCTCGGTGAGGGCGGGCTGACCCCCCGATCCGCGCGCGATTTTGCGTCGTCGCACCCTCCGTGGACGGTGCGAGGACGCAAGATCGCGCGCAGGTCGGGGACACGTCCGCTGCAGGGGAGGCGTCAGGGGCGCGTGGCCAGCGGGAGCCGGATCTCGAACCGGCAGCCGGGGCCGTGGTTGCGCGCGCGGATCTCGCCGTGGTGGGCCTCCACGAGCCCGCGTGCGATGGCCAGCCCCAGCCCGCCCCGGGACTGGTCGTCGGGCGTACGGGCCGCCGCCCCGCGGAACGCCACGTCGAACACCCGGTCGAGGTCGTCGTCCGGGATGCCGCCGCAGCCGTCGTCGACGCGCAGCCAGGCCCGGTCGTCGCTCACCCCCGCCGCCACGACGACGGCGCCGTCGGGCGGGGTGTGCCGGATCGCGTTGGACAGCAGGTTGCGCACCACGCGGGCGAGCTCGGGGTCGCTGCCCAGCACCACCGGCCACCTGCTGTGCTCCTCGGCCCGCACCCGCACGCCCTTGCGCGCGGCGGCCACGCCCTCCACCGCCACGGCCTCCGACACGACCTCGTGCAGCGGCACCGCGGAGAGCGTCAGCCGCAGGGCGCCGGAGGTGATCCGCGAGAGCTGGAACAGGTCGTCCACCATGCCGGACAGGCGCATGGTCTCGCCCTGGATCCGCTTGGCGTAGATCGCGATCTCGTCCGGTTCGACGACGACGCCGTCGACGAGCGCCTCGGTCATCGCGCGGATGCCGGCGAGCGGGGTGCGCAGGTCGTGGCTGATCCAGGCCACCAGCTCGCGGCGGGACTGCTCCGCCGCCCGCTCGGCGTCGTGGGCCTCGTGCAGCCACATGACGTCACGGGCGATGCCGCGGCCCAGCATCATCGCCGCCGGGATCGTCACGGCCGCCACCACGGCGCACACGACCACGGCCCCGGCGAGCTGCGGCGTGTACATGAAGCCGCTGACCCCGATGACACCGACGAGCGCGGCCGCGACCGGCACGAGCACCAGGACGGTGACCGCGGCCGTGATCGAGCGATGCCGCATCCGGTGCAGCAGCAGCGCCCCGAGCAGTGCCACGGGCACCGAGAACGCCAGTGCCACGGGGATCACCGCGAGAGCCTGCCCGATCATGGTGAGTGTGCCTCGGCCGCGGCGTCCGGGGGGCGCGCGGACGCGCCGTCGTAGCGGTAGCCGACGCCCCACACCGTCGCGATGCGCGTGGGGTTGGTGGGGTCGGACTCGATCTTCTCCCGCAGCCGCCGGACGTGGACGGTGACGGTGGACTGGTCGCCGAAGTCCCAGCCCCATACGCGTTCCAGCAGCTCGGCGCGGGTGAACACCTGTCCGGGGCGGCGGATGAGGAACGCCAGCAGGTCGAACTCGCGCACGGTCAGGGCCAGCTCACGCCCGGCCAGCGACGACCGGCGGCCCGGAATGTCGACACGCAGGTCGCCGTCGAGGATCGGTTCCGCGCCGCCGTCACGAGCGGGGATCTCGCGCGACCGGCGCAGCACCGACGCCACCCGCAGCACCAGCTCGCGCGGGCTGAACGGCTTGGTGACGTAGTCGTCGGCGCCGAGCTCCAGCCCGAGGACGCGGTCCTCCTCCTCGCCGAGCGCGGTGAGCATAACGATCGGCACACCGATCGCGTCGCGGCGCAGCCGGCGGCACACCTCGAGACCACCGAGGCGGGGCAGCATCAGATCGAGCACCACCACGTCGGGGACGCGGGCCACGACGGCACGCAGCGCCTGCTCACCGTCGCCCGCCACCTCGACGCGGTACCCGGCCCGGTCGAGGTAGCGCGTCACGACGTCGCGCACGGTCACGTCGTCGTCCACCACCAGGACCAGCGGCCGGTCGGTCATGACGGGTGCCCCATGCCATGCAGGTTACGGCGCGACAGCCGGCGAACCGCGTTCGTCCCGGGACCGTAAGCCCTCCATGCGATGTCACCGATCGGTAAGCCGTCTCGCCGAGCGGGAAGGCATCGACCGCCCTAGCTTTCGACCATGCACGGCATGATCGACCTCATTCTTCCGTGCCTCGACGAGGTACAGGCTCTCCCCGGGGTGATCCGCGCTCTCCCTCCCGGGTTCCGCCCGCTGGTGGTGGACAACGGCTCCACCGACGGCACGCCGCAGGTGGCCGCCGAGCTGGGCGCCCTCGTCCTGCACGAGCCGCGTCGCGGGTACGGCGCGGCCGTCCACACCGGGCTGGTCGGCGCCACGACCGAGGTCGTCGCGTTCATGGACGCCGACGGCTCACTGGACCCCGGCGAGCTGCCGGGGATGGTCGGCCTGCTCTCCGACGTGGACCTCGTCGCGGGCCGTCGCGTGCCGGAGGGACGCGGGGCCTGGCCGTGGCATGCGCGAGCGGGCAACGCCGCCATCGCCGGCCTGCTGCGCCGCCGGGGCATCCCGGTGCATGACATCGCGCCGCTGCGGGTGGTGCGCCGGCAGGCGCTGCTCGACCTCGGCATCACCGACCGGGCGTTCGGCTACCCGCTGGAGCTGCTCGTCCGGGCCGGGGCGGTGGGCTGGCGGATCCGCGAGGTCGACGTGACCTACCGGCCGCGGACCGGCGGGAAGTCGAAGGTCTCGGGGTCGGTCCGCGGCACGCTGCGCGCCGCCCACGACATGGCGTCGGTGCTCCGGTGACCCTCACCGGCGGCACCGGGCCCGTCGTCCTGGTGCTCGCGAAGGCACCGGAGCCCGGACGCGTCAAGACCCGGCTCTGCCCTCCGCTCACGCCCGACCAGGCCGCCGACCTGGCGGCCGCGGCGCTGCTCGACAGCATCGCCGCCGCGGCCGCGGTGCCGGGCGCGCAGCCCGTCGTCGTGTTGACCGGGCTGCTGGAACGCGCCGCGCGCCGCGCCGAGATCGGTGCGGTGCTGCGCGCGATGGCCGTGATCTCCCAGCGCGGCGACGGGCTCGGCGAGCGCATCGCCGCCGCCCACCGCGACGCCGACGCGGCCCAGCCCGGACGGCGCACGCTGCAGATCGGCATGGACACCCCGCAGGTCGACGCCGCGCTCTTGCGGGCGGCCGACGACGCCCTCACCGCCCCCGGCGTGGACGCGGTGCTCGGCCCGGCCGTCGACGGCGGCTGGTGGGCGCTGGGCCTGCGCAACCCGCTGGACGCCGCGCTGATCGCGGACGTCCCCACCTCGCGCGACGACACCGGCCGGCTCACGCTCGCGGCGCTGCGGGCAGGCGGGCTCCGGGTGCACCTGCTCCCGGAACTGTCGGACGTGGACACCGCCGCCGATGCCGCTGCGGTCGCCGCGGCGGCCCCTCGGTCCCGTTTCGCCGCGGCCGTCGCCTCCCTGCCGATGGGCACCCTGGAGCGCCACCGCGCGGAGCGGCGCGCATGACCGTCCGATGTCGTCGTCCTGGCCGGGAGGCCTCGTGACCACCGCGTTCGCCCGGGCCCTGGCCGGTCACCAGGCCGAGCTCGTCCGCAGCGACGGCGGCGTCGCCCCGCTCGACGTCGAGCGCTGGCGGGGCGCCGCGGCCGGCGAGGACCGCTGGCTGCTCGGCCGGTGCCGCGGCGCCACCATCGACCTGTGCTGCGGTCCGGGCCGGCTGCTCGAGGCGCTGGCCGCGCGCGGGGTGCGCGCGCTCGGCATCGACCTGGCGCCGGAGGCCATCTCGCAGTGCCGGCGGCGCGGTGTACCCGCCGTGCACGCCGACGTGTTCGCGCCACTCCCCGACGAGGGCAACTGGTCGCACGCCCTGTTGGCCGACGGCAACCTGGGGATCGGCGGCAACCCCGTCGCGCTGCTGCGCCGGGCGGCGGACCTGATCTGCCACCTGGGTTCGGTGATCGTCGAGCTGGACGTCTCCGAGCCCGGCCTGTGGTGTGGGCACGCGCAGGTGCGCAGCAGACACGTGGTGGGCAGGCCGTTCCCGTGGGCGGCGGCCGGGATGGCGGCGCTGCCGCGGCTGGCCGGGCACGCGGGCCTGCGCCCGAGCGTGATCTACCGCGGGCGCCGCAGCTTCGCCGAGCTCGTGCCGGTGGGGTCCCGGAAGGCCTGAGGCCGGTCCCCCGCGCTGCTGCCGAGGGGGACCGCGCCGGCGCGGGGAGGGGGTGCCGGCGCGGGGAGGGGGTGCCGGCGCGGTCCCGGCGTTCCCCCGCGGGGCACCACGACGAGAACGTCGGCAACGGGAGCATCTGCGGCGACGGGCGTCAACCGCGGCGCCGCCGGATCGGCGGACATCCACTGTGGAGCCGTCAGCCGGTGGTGCCGGTAGGTCGGACATCCTGCCCACGAGCCGGACGCACCGCCCGAAGGGCGCGTTCGGAGCAGTCAGCAGGGCCGGCGTCCCGGCAGCCGCAGCACGAGCAGCGCCCCGCCCTCGGGCGCCCGCCCGGCCCAGACGGCACCGCCGTGGCGCACCGCGACCTGCCGGACGATGGCGAGCCCCAGGCCGGAGCCGGGCATGGTGCGGGAGGTGTCGGCGCGGTAGAAGCGGTCGAACACGTGCGGGAGGTCCTCCTCCGCGATGCCGGGGCCGCAGTCGGCCACCTCGAGCACCATCGACCACTCGTCCAGCGGCCGCATCTGCACGCGCACCTGCGCTCCCGCCGGGCTCCACTTCGCAGCGTTGTCGAGCAGGTTGAGCACCGCCCGTTCCAGCGCGGTGGTGTCGCCTTCGAGCGTCCACGGCACGAGCATGGACACGAACTCCACGTCACCCGCGCGGCGCCGCGCCCGCTCCAGTGCCCGGGACACGACATCGGTGAACTCCACCGGCTCGTGCACGACCGTCGGTGTGTCGTCGCGGGCCAGCTCGACGAGGTCGCCGACCAGCGTGGACAGCTCGGCGACCTGCGCCTGGACGTCCTCGAGGATCTCGGCGCGGTCGCTCGCGGGGAGCTGCGGCGCGCCGGGCCTGCTCGCCGCAGCGAGGAGCTCGAGGTTGGTGCGCATCGACGTCAGCGGGGTGCGCAGCTCGTGACCCGCGTCGGCGACGAGGCGCCGCTGCTGCTCCTGCGACGCCGCGAGCCCACCGAGCATGTCGTTGAAGCTGCGGGTGAGGCGGGCGAGCTCGTCGGTGCCGTCGACCGGGATGGGTTGCAGGTCACCGGTGGAGGCGATGCGCTCGGTGGCGGCCGTGAGCCGGTCGACCGGCCGCAGCCCCGCGCGGGCGACGGCGACGCCGGCCAGCGCCGCGAGCAGCACACCGATGCCGCCGACGATCGGCAGGGCGACCGCGAGCCGGGTGACCACCTGCTGGGTGGGATCGAGACGCTGGCCGATCACCAGCGCCTGCCCCGGGCCGGCCGGGACCGCCACCACGCGGTAGGCAACCCCGTTCGTCGAGGCGGTGCGCACCGACTCGGACGAGAACCCGCGCGCGACGGCCAGCTCGTCGTCGCCCAGCGGCGGGGCCGAGGCCGGGCCCTGTGCCGACGTCGCGGTGCCGTTGGCGAGCACCAGAGCGAGCTTGATGTCGGCCGCCCCGAACACCTCGGTGGGCACGGTGGCGAGCTGGCGCGGGTCGAGGTTGCTCTGCGCGGCCGCCGTGGCGCGCTGCAGGAGGTTGGCGTCGAGGGTGTCGATCAGGTTGGCGCGCACCGTCAGGAACGCGGCGCACGAGACCAGTACCACGGCGAGCGCCGCCACGAGCGCCGCGAGGATCCCGATGCGGGCGCGCAGGGAGAAGTGGTCGAGCACCTCGACGCGAGGGGTGGAGCCGTCCGGGCGGCCCTGCCGCTGGGCCGCGGTGCCGTTCCGGAGGCTCACGGCGGGGTGTCGCGCAGCACGTACCCCACCCCGCGCACGGTGTGTATCAGCCGCGACTCGCCCTCGGCCTCGGTCTTGCGCCGCAGGTATCCGATGTAGACCTCCAGCGCGTTGCCGGTGGTCGGGAAGTCGTAGCCCCACACCTGCTCGAGGATCTGGGAGCGGGTGAGCACGCGCCGGGGGTGCGCGAGCAGCAGCTCCAGCAGGGCGAACTCGGTGCGGGTGAGGCTGATGGCGCGGTCGCCGCGGCGGACGTCGCGCGTGTCGGGGTCGAGGCTGAGGTCGCCGAACTCGAGCAGCTTGCTGACGCCGCCGACGGCCGCGGCGATCTCGTCGGGCGTGCGGCGGCGCAGCAGCGCCCGCAGCCGGGCGAGCAGCTCCTCCAGCGCGAACGGCTTGGGCAGGTAGTCGTCGGCGCCCGCGTCCAGGCCGGAGACCCGGTCGGACACGGCGTCGCGGGCGGTGAGCACGAGGATCGGCAGGTCGTCGCCCCCGCTGCGCAGCCGCCGGCATACCTCCAGCCCGTCGAGACGGGGCATCATCACGTCGAGGACCATCGCGTCGGGGCGCTGCGCGAGCACGGAGTCGAGTGCTGCCTGCCCGTCGTTGGCCAGCTCCACCTGGTAGCCGTTGAACGCGAGCGAGCGGCGCAACGACTCCCGCACGGAGCGGTCGTCGTCCACCACGAGGATGCGCATGACGGCCAGTGTGGACGCCCCGTCTGAGACGCGCCTGAGAGCCTGCTGTGCGCGGGCTACCGGAAGCTGGCGAGGTAGTTCGCGGCCATGTCGTCGTCGCCGTGGCCGGCGTCGGCGGCGCGGTGGTAGCGGGCGGAGGCCGCCGCGGCGACGTCCAGCTCCACACCCGCGCCCTTCCCTGCCGCGACGACGAGGTCGGCATCCTTGGCGGCGTTGGTGACCGAGAAGTTGGGCGCCCAGTCCTCGGCGAGGATGGCCTTGGCCTTGTTCTGCAGGTAGGGCAGGTCGAGCGGGCCGCCGGCGACGGAGTCGAGAAACGCCTGGGGGTCCACATCGAGGCCCTTGGCCAGCGCCACCGCCTCCGCCGTGGCCGCGGTGACCGCGAGCACCCAGCTGTTGACCACGAGCTTGAGCCGGCTCGCCGGGAGCCCGGCGGCGTCGTCGGCGACCCAGGTGGTGGTCTTCCCCACGGCGTCGAACACGGGCTGAACGGCGTCCTTCGCTGCGGCGGGCCCTGCGGCGAGCACCACGAGCTGGCCCGACTCGGCGGGCTGGCGCGTACCGACCACCGGCGCGTCGACGAACAGCAGGCCGTGCTCCTCGGCGAACGCGACGAGGTCGTCCTGGTCGACGCCGGCGGTGGTGGTCTGCGCCCACACCTGCCCGGACGCGAGCCCGTCGGCCGCCTGCTCCATGACAGCGAGCACGTGGTGGCCGTCGCCGAGCATCGTGACCACGACGTCGGCGCCGCGCACGGCCTCGGCCGGGTCGGCGGCGAGGGTGGCGCCGGCGTCGGCCAGCGGCTGAGCCTTCTCGGGCGAGCGGTTCCAGACCTGCAGCGGCAGGCCGGCGGCGAGGATGTTGTGGCCCATCCCGGCACCCATGATCCCGGTGCCGAGCAACGCGACAGTCGTCATGGTCGCGAGGCTAGGCCGCGCAGCGCGTCCTCGCAGGGGGCGTGTCCACCTCGCAGGGGCTGCAACCTCTGCGAGGACGCAGCAGGCCCGCGACACCGCCGCTGCGCTGGCGGACGCGTTCGCTCCCGTTCCACCCGAACCGAAAAAGATGAGAAGACTCGTCTCACGGTGTCCGCGAGGGCCTCGGTCAGGTGCTGACGTAGGCCGCGAGGTGCGCGCCGGTGAGGGTGGATCGGACGGCGACGAGGTCGGCGGGTGTGCCCTCGAAGACGATCCGGCCGCCTTCGTGGCCTGCGCCGGGGCCGAGGTCGATGATCCAGTCGGCATGCGCCATGACCGCCTGGTGGTGCTCGACGACGATGACCGACTTGCCGGAGTCGACGAGCCGGTCGAGCAGGCCGAGCAGCTGCTCGACGTCGGCGAGGTGGAGGCCGCTGGTAGGCTCGTCGAGGACGTAGACGCCGCCCTTCTCGGCCATCCGGGTCGCCAGCTTGAGCCGCTGCCGCTCGCCGCCGGACAGCGTCGTGAGCGGCTGACCGATGGTGAGGTAGCCGAGCCCGACGTCGGCGAGCCGGTCGAGGATGGCGTGCGCGGCCGGCGTGCGCGCCTCGCCTGCGCCGAAGAACTCCCCGGCCTCGGTCACCGACATCGCGAGCACCTCGCTGATGTCCCGGCCGCCGAGGTGGTACTCCAGCACCGCCGCGTCGAACCGCTTTCCCTCGCACAGCTCGCAGGTGGTGGCGACGCCGGCCATCATCGCCAGGTCGGTGTAGATGACGCCGGCGCCGTTGCAGGTGGGGCAGGCGCCCTCGGAGTTGGCGCTGAACAGTGCCGGCTTCACGCCGTTGGCCTTCGCGAACGCCTTGCGGATCGGGTCGAGCAGTCCGGTGTACGTGGCCGGGTTGCTCCGTCGCGAGCCGCGGATCGCGCCCTGGTCGATCACCACCACCCCGTCCCGGCCGGTCACCGAGCCGTGGATCAGCGAGCTCTTGCCCGAGCCCGCCACGCCGGTCACCACGACCAGCACGCCGAGCGGGATGTCGACGTCGACGTCCCGCAGGTTGTGGGTGCCGGCGCCGCGCACCTCCAGTGCCCCCGACGCCGTCCGCAGCGACGGCTTCAGGGAGGCGCGGTCGTCGAGGTGTCGCCCGGTGAGCGTCCCACTGGCCCGCAGCCCCTCGACGGTGCCCTCGAACACCACCTCGCCACCGGCGGTGCCGGCGCGCGGGCCGAGGTCGACGACGTGGTCGGCGATCGCGATCACCTCCGGCTTGTGCTCCACGACGAGCACCGTGTTGCCCTTGTCGCGCAGCTGCCGCAGCAGGTCGTTCATCCGTGCGATGTCGTGGGGGTGCAGCCCGATGGTGGGCTCGTCGAAGACGTAGGTGACGTCGGTGAGCGAGGAGCCGAGGTGGCGGATCATCTTGGTGCGCTGCGCCTCGCCGCCCGACAGCGTGCCCGACGGCCGGTCCAGCGAGAGGTAGCCCAGCCCGATCTCCACGAACGAGTCGAGGGTGTGCTGCAGCGTCCTGAGCAGCGGCGCCACCGACGGCTCGTCGAGGTCGCTCACCCACGCGGCGAGGTCGCTGATCTGCATCGCGCAGGCGTCGGCGATGCTGATCCCCTCGATCTTCGACGAGCGGGCCGCCTCGGTGAGCCGGGTGCCGCCGCACTCGGGGCAGGTGGTGAAAGTGACCGCCCGCTCCACGAAGGCGCGGATGTGCGGCTGCAACGAGTCGACGTCCTTGGAGAGCATCGACTTCTGGATCTTCGGGATCAGGCCCTCGTACGTCAGGTTGATGTTGTCGATCTTGATCTTGGTCGGCTCCTTGTGGAGCAGGTCGTCGAGCTGCTTCTTGGTGAACTCGGCGATCGGCTTGTCCGGGTCGAAGAAGCCGCAGCCGCCGAAGATGCGGCCGTACCAGCCGTCCATGCTGTAGCCGGGGATCGTGAGCGCACCCTCGTTGAGCGACTTGCTGTCGTCGTACAGCTGGGTCAGGTCGAGGTCGGTGACCGAGCCCCGGCCCTCGCACCGCGGACACATGCCGCCGGTGATGCTGAAGCTGCGGCGCTCCTTCACGG
>NZ_JAOPWR010000013.1 GCF_025965585.1 Pseudonocardia sp. | reverse complement strand
GTCCTCGTGGCCGGCTCGGCAGCACGCGAACGTCGGCGGGACGACGCAGGGGCGGGCGGCTCGGGGGCCTCGTCGGCCTCGGTCTCGTCCGGCTCATCCTCGTCGGCAGTGACGTCGTCGGCCTCGTCCGACCGCTCGCCCTCCTCCGCCGGCCCGTCCGGTTCGTCCGCGTCCTCGCCGACGTCCTGGTCCTCGACGTCATCCACGGTGTCGTCCTCGTCCGAGACGGCGTCCTCGTCCTCGAGATCGTCCGCAGCCTCGCCCTGCTCGTCCTCGTCCTCGAGATCGTCCGCAGCCTCGCCCTGCTCGTCCTCGTCCGAGACGGGTTCCTCCTCGATGTCCTCGTCGTAGGCGTCCTCGTCGTAGGCGCCCTCGTCCCCGAGGTCGCCGGTCTCGTCCTCGGCTTCGCCCTCCGAGTCCTCGGCGTACGAAGATTCCGCCTCCTCGCCGTCATCCTGTGCGGCAGGCTGGTCGCCCGCGTCCCTCCCGGTGCCGCCCAGCACGGCGTGGGTCAGGTCGTGTTGGGCCTGCAGCAGACGCTGCATCGCCTCGAACACCTCGTCGCTGAACGCGACCAGCGCGTCCCTGAGTTCATCGGTCGACGTTGCCGAACCGGCTCCACGCGATGATCTGGTCATCTCCTTCTCTCCTGTTCGCTCATACGACAAGGGATCCCCGGAGGTCCTCGGGTTCAATCTGTGGCCGCGCCCCTATCGAGAAGTGGCTCCGTTTGCTGCACCGCCGACGACCGCACGGCCGCACCGCCGGCGCCGACGGCCGCGCTGCCGCGCGAAGCGGAACCCCGGTACCGGGTCGGGAGAGAACCCCGGCACCAGGTCGGAGTGAGAGGACCGGTGGCGTCGACGTTCCCGCGCCGTAGCTGAGACGCTCGGACCGCGGTGGGACCGCGAGGTGCCGGAGCCGTGGTTGCTGACGGACTCCAGCGCCGTCCGAGCCCACCACGTCACCGCCCCCGGGACGGGCGCACCCTTGGGGCCCGATGAACCCGACCCGGGCCGGTCTCGGGCTACGAGTCGGTCGCTCTGCAACCGCCGTGCTCCGCGCCGTACCCGCGAGGATCGGGATGATCCTCAGCAGTCCACGATGCGCTCGACCCGGCGGAGAATCTCATTGCTGGGAAAGCGATCCTGGCGGGCTTTGTCGAGCAACACCTGCACGTAGTCGGGGACCATATCGGGCGGGAGCGACCTCTCGACGAACTCGAGGTGCTCTCGACTCGGGTAGGGGTCCTCGCTGATCTTCTCCAGCAGGAACTCCACGAACGCAGCCCGGATCTCATCCAAGGTCACCATCGCGCTCCTCCTTCGATGGCTCGGCGCACTCGGGATACCCGCTGTGGCGGCGCCCCATGCCACTTCTTCCGGTGGTTTCCTCAGGCTCCCCCGAGTGAGACATCATCGGCGTCCATTTGCACTAGCGCGGCGCTGTCCGGGCAGCACCTACCGGAGGACCTGCCAGACTGACCCGATGCCCTGCGAACAAACTTCATCGATTCCTGCATCGCCGCCACCTCACGCCACCACTTCATGAGCGCCGAAATCCCCAAGTTGATCCAGCTGTACGACCTGTCGACCAACCGGGTGGTGGTCGAGATGCCCCTGTATTCCGACATCGAGTTCATGGAAGGCGACGAGATCGAGGGGCCGACGATCGGAACGTTCAAGATCGTGCGACGGCGCTGGTCGATCTCCGGCGAGAGCATCATTCTCGTCCTCCAGCTCGAACCGCTCGCCTGACGGCCGTTGGTTCGAACGTCCGACATCGCGCCGTCGCGCGCACGCGTCCGGTCAGCGGAAACGCCCCACCCGGCTGCTCGCCCGTTCGGTCGCCGGTCGTGCGCCTTTCGGAGCCCAACCGGACCCGCAGGCGTGGCGATCCCTGTGGCGGGGTACCTCGGTGATGCCGTGAGCACATCACCGCGGGCGCTGTGGCGTCCGTTCCCTGACGGCCGTTGCGGAGGTTGACGTGGCCAAGCGCAAGAAGGACCGCGAGCGTGATTATGCGCTGGGCCGCGTCATCGCCATCGTCAACGACAAGGGTGGCGTCGGCAAGACATCCTTGGCAGCCAACCTCGCGGGTCAGTTTGCCGGAGCCGACTACCGCAGCCTGCTCATCGACCTCAACAGACAGGCGAATCTGGCCGACGATCTGGGCTACCGCAACGCCACTTTCGACGACCAGGGCGCAGGCCTGCTGAACAGTTTCCTAGCCGGCACCCCATTGACGCCGGCCCTGGACGTGCGCCCCCAGTTGGACGTCGTCTGCGGAGGCGGACGGCTGGAAGACCTGACTCCGATCATGATCTCGCGCGTTCAGCATCATGGCCGCACGGCATTTCGGGCACTCGGCGACGTACTCGCCCCCATAGCGTCAGACTATGAGGTCGTATTCATCGATTGTCCCCCGGAATCGACCATCTTGTCCGACCTCGCGCTCGCCGCTGCGCGCTGGGTGCTGATGCCGACGAAGTCGGATGTCGGCGGCCTCGTGGGCATGGCCCTGGTCGCGGAGCGGTTCAGCCTGGCGCGCGAGATCAACCCTCGCCTGGGACTGCTCGGGGTCGTGCTGTTCGCCACCGGTACGCGCTCACGAGCGATCCACGGCGAAGCACGGACAGCGATAGACGAAGCCTTCGGCGGCAACTCACCCCGCTTCCAGACGACCATCCGGCATGCGGAACGCACGGCTCAGGACGCGCGCCGGCTCGGCAAACTGGCGCACGAACTCGAGATCGAGGTGGCCGCCCAGCCTGCGTGGTGGGAAGCGCTGCGATCGGACATCCGAGCACCGCGGGTCTCGCCCACGGCCGCGAGTGTCGCCGGCGACTATCGCGACCTGGGTGTGGAAGTGCTCGCCGCCCTGCAGTCGGCGGAGGAGACCGAACGCCTCGAAACCGCCGGCAGAGCCGGAAGAAGGCCACGATCGCGATGACTGCTTCTCCTGCCGACGACCGGCGAAACGGCGCCGCTCCCACCGATCTCTCGAGCACCTTCGGCGGCGCGGCCGCATCATCGCTGCGCGGTCTGCTGGTACGCCGTACCCAGCGGGTTCCGGTGGCCGACGGAACCGACGCCCGGGCCTACGAGCCGCCCGCAGAGAAACCGGGGAACGGACATACCGAGATGACTCACCCACCTCGGCGGTCACACCTTGTCGTCCGGGTTCGCGATCGCGAGCACATCGACCTGCTCCTGCTCGCCGCGACGAGCGCAGGGCCGGCGACCGGGCGACAACTCCTGGCCCGGATCGCCGGCGCCGGTGCAGAGACGTTCATGCTGCCCACGGGGAGCGCCCACCGTGAGCTCCACCGGCTTGCCAGGGAACGTCTCGTTCAGGCCGACCGGCAGGGTGGCGTCCTCCACTACTCACTGACATCGCTCGGCCTTCGCGTCCTGAGGACCAGGAGACGCGCACGGGAGGCGTACTCCCGCAGACTCGACCTCCTGCTCCGCGACGGATGAAGGGCGACGAGGTGGGACACCGGGTCGGACACGGGTCGCGCCGGTTCGCCGCCGCCACGGGCCCCGAGCCCGGACCGGGCCGTCAGTCGATGCGGGGCAACAGGTCACCGAGCGGGCCGAGGTCGAGGTTCAGATCCTCGGGCCGCAGCCCGAAGTAGTCGCGGAGATCGGTCATCGCCTCCTCCAGGCGCATCAGGCCGAGACCGAGCCGCTCGACGGTGTCGTCGGGAAGGTTCCCCTCCTCGACCCGGCGGATCGCCTGACGTTCCATGAGCTGACGCACCAGCTCGATGATGGTGAGCACGAGCTTGCCGAGGTCGCGTCCGATCTCGTCCGGGTCCATCTCCACCCGCTTCGGCAGTCCACTCATGGTTCCACCAGGGTCTGGACCGAACTGATCAAGGCTCGCAGCGAGATGTGCACGAGGTCGACGTCGGCGAGCGAGATGGTGATGTCACCGGTGATCACGACGCCTCCGGCGAGGAGGCGATCCAGCAGATCGACCAGCGCGACGCGGTCGCCCGCGGGGGTGACGGTCACGCCTCATCCGATGTCGCGAACGAGTACGGCGCCCACGGGCCGGTCAGCTCGAGCCGCAGATCCGAGCAGCTCATCCGGCTCACCTCCCGCTCCAGCGCTTCCGTCGTCGCGTCGTCCACCAGGTACGCGGCGTTCAGCACCATCTCGTCGCTGTGGCCGGTCAGTCGCGGGTCCTGCGGCGGGTAGCGGCGGCTCGCGACGGCGATCCCGGCGATCCTGCGGTGCACCGACTCCGCGGCATCCAGGGATCTCTCCCGGGTCGTGGCGGCTTGATCACGCTGCGCGCGTCGTCGCATCAGGTACGCCGTCCCTGGTCCTGCCCCCGAGACAGCAGGCGGCTGCGCGTCGGGCCGCCGCGTGGCGAACCCCTTGACGCCCCACTCGGCGCGCCCGCGGACGCGGTCGAGCGCCGCGCCGAACACGGCGGACCGCTCGCGCAGGAGCGTTCGAACGTTGTCGTCGCTGCGGTAGACGGTGGCCATGCGGACGGGCGCGATGGTGTGTGTCCGCGCCAGACTCGCCACCACCGTGTCGTGTGCGCGTGCCGTCTCCTCCAGCCACCCCAGGTCCTGGAGGCTCTGACGCAGCGACTCCTCGTCGTAGTGGCCGGGTGCCACCGAACTGACGACGGCGACGAGGCCGGCGTCGGCGATGATCCGGACCGTCGACCCGTCCACACCGCGGAGCGCGGAGACGCCGTCCGCTGCGGTGAGGGCCAGATCGCTCACCGCGTAGAGGTAGACGGCATGATCACTCATCGTCGCCTCCGTCACGCCGCCGCCGGGCGGCCGGGCGCTTGGCGGCGACCCCGTCGCCGCCGGCCGTCCGGGCTGCCTCCAACTCTCCGATCCGCTCGCGCAGGATGCGGTTCTCCTCGGCGACGTCGCGCTGGCCGGAGCTGAGGGTCGGATCGTGCTCCCACCAGTCGATGCCCATCTCCCGTGCCTTGTCGACCGACGCGATGAGCAACCGGATCTTGATGGTGAGGAGCTCGATGTCGAGCAGGTTCACCCGGATGTCTCCGGCGATCACGATTCCCTTGTCCAGGACGCGCTCGAGGATGTCGGCGAGGTTCGTCGTCTCCTGGCGGTGGTCCGGCTGACGCGCGCGCCCTGAGACCGGGAACCCGCCCGTTGTCATCGGCCCTCCCCGAGAAGCTGCCCACGCGCGTACCGCCGGGTCCGGCGATAGGAGATCAGCTCACCCTCCGACGAGAGGCACACCTCGTAGATGGCCAGGATGTCGGCCGAATCCGGGATGCGGTGCGTCTCCACGACTTCGACACCCACCTTCCACTCGCCGTCAGACCGCTCGAGGGAGATCACGGCCTCCGGCTGGTGCCCCGTGAGCTCGGCGACCTCCACAGCCGCCCGGCGCGCGGCGACACCCGCCGGCAGGGACTCGCGTCGGTGCCTTCGCACTCCCGGGTCACACTCGTCCCGCCCGTCGTCATCGGTCGGCTTCGGACGTCGCCTCGTCCCCGTGTCGTTCGAAGCCTTCGTGTTGTCGACTGCCGCGGCGTCGGTGTCGTCCGCGGGCTCGGCGCGCCTCGAAGTCCCACCGGGCCCACGGTCCTCGCTCTGCGTCCGCCGCGTTCGTGTCGTCGATGCGTCGGGGTCGCGGGCCCGCCGTGCGCGGCGAGGCCGTTCTTGCGACGGGTCCACGGGGTGCTCCATCCCTTGCTGCTGCTAGCCCCTCCGCCGAGACATCAGGCGCTGCAACAGGTCGTTCTCGAGCTCGGCGCACTCGTCCTCGGTCATCTCACCACTGCGGCGCGACTCGTCGATCTGCTCGAGCTGGGCCCGAATCCGGGCGGGGTCGTAGTACTGCTCCTCAGCTTGTTCCTTGATCTGCTCAGCCAGCCACACAACGCCCCGCACCGGAGCGATCGGGAGTCCCAGAATTCCCCTCAGCAATCCCATGTCGGTCAAATCTTCCTACGAGACGAAGTCGTACGGGGCCAGCGGGCCGAGCAGCCGCAGTCGCAGCCGACCGACTCCCTCGCGACCCAGGTCCTCAACGGCCTCCTCGAATCTCCGGCGATCGTCCCGTTCCACCAGGAAAGCACCGTTGATCACTTCCTCGGGGCTCGTCGGTGGGTGGGCCGCCGTGTCGGCGACGACAGGTTCCAACCGCTCGTACATCTTCTCGGCCTCGATGTCACGTCGTTGCTCCAACGCACCGACGATCAGCTCACCGAGCCTGACCCTGTCGTAGTAGGAGGCATCCTCGGGCAGCTCACGCACGCGCTGCTGCAGCGCCCGGATGTCCTCGTCGGCTTCGACGACCTCGCGCAACACCACGTCCTGTTCGAAGCGGCCCTTGAGCGAGAACTGCACCCGGCCCTCCAGAGCGGCGAGGACGTCCTGGAAGTGGGCGTGGTTCGGCGCCAGCAGCTCCTCCACGACGCCGTGCTCCTCGACCACCGCCGGAAACCGCATCGGCAGGACGGACGTCACCGCGGCGACACTGTCCACCACGTTCTCGTGAGCCAGGAGATCGTCCCGCAGTCCCAACGGTCGATCGGTGGGAACGTCGCCCACGATGGCCGCGATCTTCTTGTGCTCGACGGTGGACACGATGCCGGACGGGCCGAGCCCTTTCAGACCCGGGGGGATCCGGGCCCCCGACGAGACGATGCCGTAGACGTACATGGGGTTCATTCCTCACGCTCCCGCGGGCGCTGCCGTGGTCGTCGACGAGGAGCCTCCTCCGGTTCCGGTTCCTCTCTCCCTTTGAGCATCTCCTCCACCTTGTCGACGGCCCCTTCGAGGACGCCGCCGATCTTGCCCTTGGCGCCGCCCTCGGTGATCCCCTGGACGAGCCCGGGAAGGTCCTTGCCGCGCTTCTCCTTGCCGTAGAGGTCGAGACGGTTCGTCGCCTCGGCGAACCTCAGGAAGGTGTCCACACTGGCCACCACGATCCGGGCATCGATCGTCACGAGCTCGATCCCGACGAGTGACACCCGGACGAAGATGTCGATCACGAGTCCCTTGTCGAGGATGAGCTCGATGACGTCGGCGAGCCCACTGGGTCCGCCGCCGCCACCTCCCGACCGCTCGACGTACCCGCCGCCGCCTTGCCTTGATGATGTCGCAACCGTCATGGCTCACCGCCCCCGTCGCGAACGGGCGCCGACGGGCTCGCGGCGGCGAGACCGTCCATCGGAGGACGACTCGTCCGGTTCGGGCTCCTCGTCGTCCCGGTCACCGTCGGCCTCGGCCGTCTCGTCGTACTCCTCGTCGGGCTCGGCGTCGGCGGACTCGTCCTCGTCCTCGTAGTCCTCGTACTCGTCGTCCGCGCCCTCCTCGGTGTCCTCGTCGGCCTCGTCGAACTCGTCGGCCTCGTCGGCCTCGTCGTCGAGACCCTCGTCCTCGTCGGCGTCCGCTGCGTCGACCTCGGCGGACTCGTCCGACGGCTGCTCACGCGTCTCGTCGTCCGGGCGGCCGCCGTCGGCCTCCTGGGCCTGCTGCTCCTCCTCGAGCGCTTCCTCGTGGGTCTTGACGACCTCGCTGTCCCGGATCTCTCCGCGCCAACCCTCGATCTCGTCCTGTCGCAGGATCGCGTTGGTCATCGCGTGCCGCC
>NZ_JAOPWR010000540.1 GCF_025965585.1 Pseudonocardia sp. | reverse complement strand
CGCCTCCGGTAGAGGCGCGCCGGCTTGCCGATGGTGCCCGAGCTGAGCTGGCCGGTGTCGTCGAGGTCGTCGCGGACCCGGCGGCGGAAGGTGTCCTTCTGCAGCGCGCGGCCGCCGATCGCTTCGTGTAGCCGCTGCAGCTCCAGCAGCGTGAACTCCGCTCCGGCCAGCCCTCGCGGGTCCGGGGCGCGGCCGTAGAGGGTTCGCGCCCACTCCACGGCCCGTTCGACGATGTGGTCGTGGTCGAACGCCAGGTGGGTGTGCCCGCCGGGTAGGACCGGACGCGCGGGAGCCCCCTCGATCGGGGCGAGCAGGACATCGGCGTCGCCGAGCCGATCGAGGGGGACCAGGTCGACGTGCGCGACGCTGAGCACCCGCCCCCGGTCGTCCCTCGCGGGATCGTCGAAGACGTGGAGCTGCTCGGGCTGCTGTCCGGTTACTCCGACCTTCGTGCGTAGAGCACGTCGCGCGGCTTCCTCCAAAGTCTCGTCGATGCGCACGAACGTGCCCGGGAGGGAGTACCGGCCGGGCGCGTAGTCGGCGGTGCGCTCGTGCACGAGGACGGAGAGCGTCCCGTCCCGCACGGTCAGCAGCGCGACGTCGACCGCGACCGAGGGGTGCGGGTAGTCCTCGAGTGTCCGTCCGGATTCGCTTCGCCACGCCATGCTCGACAAGTTAGCGCATGTGTGCTCTTATTGGTTAGCGCACGAACGCGCTAACTGTTCAGGGGGAGTACATGGAGTTTCATGTTGGTGGTCCGGAGGTCCGGGGCGGCCTGACCGTCTTCCCGGTGTTCAACGGGGAGGCGGTGACCGCCCGCGGGTACGACCTGGTCGGGTCGTCGATCACGGTGGAGGAGCGGGCGGGCGCACCGGTGGTGGGCGAGCTCGTCGTGACCAACCGCGGCGCGCGCCCGGCGTTGGTGTTGGAGGGGGAGCTGTTGGAGGGCGGATGGCAGCACCGGGTCGCCGCGGCGACCGTTCTCGTCGCCCCGGGCGCGTCCGCGGTGATCGAGGTCCGTTGCGTCGAGCAGGGGCGGTGGAGCGGGGGCGGGCAGCATGTCCGCGGTGGCGCACGGGCCCCGGTGGCGATCCGCGCGGCCGGTGGCCAGCAGCAGGTGTGGGACCGGGTGGCCCGCTACGGCGCGAGCCCGACGCAGTCGCTGCTCGACACGACCCGCGATCGGGTCGACGCGGTGGACGACCTGGTCGGGGGCCTGCGGCCGTGCGCGTTCCAGAGCGGTGTGCTGGTCGGGGTGGCCGGGCAGCCGTTGCTGTTGGAGGTGTTCGACTCGCCCCGCACCCTCGCCGCGGTGGGGGAAGGGCTGCTGCGCGGGGTCGCGGTCGACGCGGTGGGCGCGCCGCCGGTGGAGACGCCGGGCCGGCGGGCGCGGCGGTTCGTGCGGCACCTCCCTGACACCTCGCTGGACCCGGTGGACGGCGGCTGCGGGATCGGGTTCCGCGGCGAGTCGTCATACACGCGGGTGACGGCACTGCACTGGCGCGGTCGCGCGGTGGCGACGGTCGCGGTCAACCTGCGGCACCCGCTGGTGTCGGCATGACCCGCCCGGACCGCGCCGTCGGCGTGCTGCTCGGCGCCGCCGCCGGTGACGCGCTGGGCGTCCCCTACGAGTACGGCTCTCGGCCGCTGCCGCCGGTCGGCGAGTCACCGCGGATGCTCGGCGGCGGGCTCGGCGGCTACGCGCCCGGGCAGTGGAGCGACGACACGGAGATGGCGTGCGTGATCACCCGCATCGCCGCGGACGGCGCCGATCTGCGCGACGACGCCGTGCTCGACCGGGTCGCCGACGGCTTCCTGGGCTGGTACGCCGACGGGCCCGCGGACATCGGGAACCAGACGCGCGCCGTGCTGTCGGGTGGTCGGCCGGGCCCGGGATCGGCCGAGCGGCTGCGGCAGCGGGCAGTCGCGGTGCACGCCCGCACCGGTCGTAGCGCGGGCAACGGGTCCCTGATGCGCACCGGGCCCGTCGCGCTGGCCCACCTCGGCGACGCGCCGGCGATCGCCGGCGCCGCCCGCGCCGTCAGCGCGCTGACCCACCATGATCGCCACGCCGGCGATGCGTGCGTGCTGTGGTGTCTGGCGATCGATCACACCGTCCGAACCGGTGAGCTCGACGTTCGGGTCGGGCTGGAGTTCGTCGGGCCGGAGTGGGCGCAGCTGCTCGACGACGCCGAGCAGGCGACACCTGGCCGGTTCGCCAGCGACAACGGGTGGGTCGTCGCCGCGCTGCAGGGGGCGTGGGCGGCCGTACACGGCGCGCGCAGCCTGGAGGACGGGCTTGTCGCGGCCGTGCGCGGTGGGGGAGACACCGACACCGTCGCGGCGATCGCGGGTGCCTTGCTCGGTGCGCGTTTCGGCGGCAGCGCCGTACCGGTGCGGTGGCGGCGGGTCCTGCACGGCTGGCCCGGCCTTCGGGCGCCGGACCTGACCAGGCTCGCGGTGCTCACCGCGCAGCACGGGGAGCCCGACGGCGAGGGATGGCCCGCCGCGCCGACGATCCCGTCCTACGCCGGCGCGTCGAGCACCACCGTCGCGCATCCCGACGACCCGGGGGTGCTGCTCGGGGCCGTCGGTGCGCTCCGTGCCGGTGTGGCGGACGCGGTGGTCAGCCTCTGCCGGCTCGGGGCGGGCCAGGCGCCGCTGGACGGAGTGCGGCCCGAGGACCACGTCGAGGTGTGGCTGGTCGACCGCGACGACGCGAACCTGGACCTGCCGCGCGTGCTCACCGACGCCGCCACCGCGGTGCGCGACCTGCGCGCCGAGGGGCGCACGGTGCTGCTGCACTGCGTGCACGCCGAGACCCGCACCCCGACGGTAGCCGCCGCCTACGGCGCGATGATCACGGGCACGACGCGGGCGGCGGCGCTGCAGCGGGTACTGGCCGTGCTGCCGTCGGCGCGCCCGCGTCGGTCGATCGTCGAGGGGCTACTCGCCGGGGAGGCCGAGTGACCTCAGCGTGTCCGCGAGGCACGACCAGGCGGGCGTGTCGCGTTCGGCGGGCGTCGTCTCGTACGCGAGCCGCAGGAGCCGGTCGCGCAGCCGCAGCTCGGCGTCGTCGAGGCGGTGCCGGTAGCGCTCGTCGAGGAAGAACGACAGGCCCTGGTCGGAGTGCGCGAGCAGGCAGTCGAGGAAGATCTCCAGCCGCCGGGCCTGGTCGGGGATCGCGTCACCGCCGACCCCGACGAGATCGAGTTCCCCACCCCACATGCGCTCCCGCAGTGGGCTCGACGACAGCAGCACCGCGGTACCGAGCCGGGACTCCCGACGGTCCGGCGGGAGCACCTCGCGGACGTCGTGCATCAGCTCGTGGAAGTGGTCGTCGGCCAGACCGAAGCCGACGAACAGCAGGTGCCGGGTCAGCAGCATGGCCTTGGCGAGCGCGGAGAGCGCCTCGCGGCCCCGACCGTAGGAGAGGTAGTCCTCGCGGGTCAGCACGATGGTCTCGGGCCGGCGCACCGTGCCGTGCAGCTTGAGCAGCCAGCGCCCGCCGGAACCGGCCGCCTCCTCGGGCAGCACGGCGGTCCGCCTGCCCATGTCCGATGCGGCGAGCTCGTAGAGCTCGTCGTAGTTGAGGGTGACGGCCTCGCGGGTGGGCAGGCCGGCCAGCAGCGCGGGCGCGAGCCCGTAGTGATCGGCGCCGGTCCGCTCGGCCACCGCCCGGGCGAAGCCCGCCCGGTCGGGGTACAGGTGGCGTAGGACGTGGGCCTGGTCCAGCACGTCGAGGTGCCCGAAGTCGCGCCGCTCGGCGTCGGGGAGCCTGCCCTCGGCGAGGTCCGCGACGAGGTCGGTCCACAATGGCAGGCCCGCTGTCGCCGAGACCCCCGCGCCGATGAACGGGACCAGTCGCCCGGCACGGGCGTGCCCGGCGAGCGTGCGGGCGCGGGCGACGAGCGCGTCGTCGAGCTCGCACCACGACCGAGCGTCGGCCCGGCGCAGCGCGTGGGCCTGCGCGAGGTCGGACGGTTGGCGCAGCACGAGCGCGACGTCGACGTGCTCGTCCTCCGCGATCGCGCCGGCGACGTCGAGGACGGTGCGGATCAACTCGCCGCGGAGCTGATCGCCACCCCCGCCCGCCGACCCGAACAGCGGCAGCGCGACCAGGGGCAGGCCACGGTGGGCGGTGGCTCGGCGGAGGGGTACCCGCGACCTCCCGGCCTCGGCCGCGGCACGCAGCGCCTCCTGCAACGGCGCGACGATCTGACCGGACTCCCGGACCCCGTCGTAGGGAACGGCGACGAGCACCGGCTGCGGTGTCGTCTCCGACCAGCCGGGCAGTACGAGAGCGTGCGCCGTGCCGTCCCGGAGACCGCGGGCGTGGTCGCCGAGCGTGTCGACCACCTGACGGAGTGCGGGAACGCGGTCGAACCACGCATCACGGATGCTCAGCGTCTGGTCGGTCGGCAGCAGCCACGCGTCCGCAGCGAGACGCGTGACGTCGCCGGGAGCAACGAAGACATGGGCCACCGCGGCGAGACTAGGGCTGGCGGCTTCATCGCCGCGTCGGCGGGGTCAGGACGTCGAAAGCGGCAGGTGCGGACCGATGCGTCTCGAGCGTGGTGATCCGTTCGCGCAGGCTTCGCAGTCCTGTCGCGGGACGGCTCGTCGGCGCGGCGGATGCGATGGCGGTCTCGACCGACTCCACCCGCCAGTCCCCGGGGTCGGGCAACGAGGACAGCGCCGCCGCGGCCACGGCCATGCCGCCCCGCATCGCGCCCTCGATCTGCTCCGCCCTCCCGGTCAGGGATGCGAGCCGGCTGCTGCCCCACCCGATCTCGCCCCCGTCCTCGGTGGGCACCAGCTGCACGAGCACCGTCCCGTCCATGGCGCCGCTCATCCCAGCGGCGCCTTCGTCGCGACGGCGACGGCGTCAGCGATCGCGGCGTTGCCCTGCGCGTCGGGGTGGTAGGCGTCGAGCCCGACCTGGGCGTAGTCGCCGAAGACGAAGCGGTTGGTCCACGGCGCAGCGGAGCAGGCGTCGTGCGGTGCGCCCAGCAGCGCGGCCGGCACGAACCGGGAGTTGGTGCGCAGGGCGGCGCGCGCGACGGCCACGGACAGCTGCACCTGCGTGCGGCGCAAGAACGTCAGCTCGTCGCCCGTCAGTGGCATGTGCGGGCACGCGGACCCCAACAGCGGGACGACGTCGAGATAGTCGGTGAGCACGATCTGCGCGGCGGGCGCCTTGCTTCGGGCCGTCCCCACCAGGCGCACCAGCTCCGTCTCGACCCCCACGAGCGCCGCGGTGGTGGCACCGGTGTCGGCGGCCTGGCAGAAGACGAACCGGACGAAGCCGGGCAGGTGCGGCGCGGCGGCCACGGTCGCCGGGTCGTGGCTGCAGGAGAACCGCACCATGTCGAGGAACAGCCCGACGTCGTTGCCGCCCGCGGTGATCGTCACCAGCCGGGTGTCCGGGGTGACGGCGTCGACCTGCGGGGGCACCGTGGTGCCGCCCAGCGTCTGCTGCGGCGTGTCCACCATGTTGCCGATCGTGGCCGCGGAGCACGTCACGTCGGTCAGCTGCAACCGTAGCCGCCGGGCCAGCAAGGCCGGGTAGTCCTGGGTCGAGGGCAGGCAGGCCGGGTCGGCCAGCGGGCCGACGCCCGAGCCGGACGCGTACGAGTCGCCCAGCGCGACGTAGCGGTCGCCGGGCCCGAGCGGTGCCGGCGCCGCCGCGGTGGCCGGGGTCGCGGTCGCCACCGCGAGTGCGGTGGCGGCGAGGAGGGGCATGACGTACTTGATCATCGGAGGTCTCCTTCGGCGGGTTGGGCGAGCTGATCGACGCGGGCGATGCGACCGGCGTGCAGGCGGACGACGTGAACGGCGGGCACGTCGAGCCCGGCCTCGACGACGTCGTCGCCGGTGGCCCGGTACCCGACGGGCCCGACCCCGGCAGCGAGCCAAGGGGCGAGGACCTCCTCGAGCACCGCACCGGACCCCACGACGGCGTCCGGGCCGTCCACGGTCCGGGCCCAGACGACCTGCGGATCCAACGCCGCCAGGACCGCCGGCACGTCACCACGGGCAAGGGCGTCGAAGAACGCGCGGACGACGGCGAGAGGCGGGAGGTCAGAACCGGTCACGGGAACGAGGTTCGCGGGCCGCCGCGTACGGCCGACAGGGCAACGGCTACGTACCTACCGCCGCCCACCACGTAGCGAGCTCGGCGCGGCGGGCCGTCCCGGTCTTGTGGAGCAGCCGCTCGATGTGCTTGTCGACCGTGCGCGGTGAGATGAACAGGCGCTCGCCGATCTCGGCGCTGCTCAGCCGCCGGGCGAGGAGCGCGAGCACGGCGGTCTCGCGGCAGGTGATGCCGCGCTCTGCGAGCCGCGGCGGCACGTCGGCGTGGCCGTACTCGCGCCGCGGAAGGGGCACGCCCGCACCGCGCAACAGCGACCGGCACGCGAGCTCCATCCGCTCGTGCCCGGTGCCGGCGCGGGATGGTGCCCGGGGTGACCAGGCGGTGGCCGCGCAGCCTCGTCGGTAGCCGACGGAGGGTGGCGAAGACGGCCCGATCCGCCCAGTCCAGGTGTGGTCTCGGGTTGGTACGGCGGAGCATGGCGACCTCATGCCGCAGCGCGAGGACCTCGACGTCCTTGGTGGAGGAGGTGCGGCGCATCAGCAGGAGCAGTCCGAGCGGCTGCTGGAAGATCAGATACAGCAGCCGCAAAGTCACGGCGACGATCGTGCCCGGCCATTGGAAGGCGCCGATCACCGCTGGTCAGCAGCGTATGCAGCGTTCTGACACCCCACAGGCCAGCCGGGCGGCCAGTCGCTCGTCCACGGCGTCCACGCCACCTCCCGGCTGCTCGCCCCGCAACCCACATGAGGGCAGGTCCGCCGACCGCGCGGCGGTCGGCGGGTCTTGACGTCACGCCTTGCGGCCTAGAGCCGCGTTGATCAGGTCGGCGAGTCCGAAGGTGCCGTCGGCCTGGGTGAAGGCGTCGAGCGGCGCGAAGTCGGGCGCGTAGACGATCGACGTGCGATCGCCGAGCAGCAGCGAAGCGAACGTTCCGGCGACGATGCGTCCGCCGACAGGACCGAGCCGGATCGGGGTCGCGTTGTCGGGCTTCGCGATGGCCTGCCACGACGTCTGCCAAGCCTCGGCCAGCACGTAGGTCCATAGTGGCGCGTGCCCGGCGAAGTTGATGGAGATCTCCGTGATGGATGGTCCTTGCTCGGCGGGATCGTCGGTCGCCTTTCCGATCTTGATGTCGGCGTCGTCGAGCGGCTGTTCGCCGAGCGCGCGGGCGACCTGCTGCCCGGTCGGCAGCTCGAAGGTGAGGCCGCGCAGCAGGTTGCGTTCGGCGAGCGAGGACGGGTTGCTGGCGATCACAGCAGGCAGAAGGCCGAGCGGGTTCACCAGCGACGTGTCGATCTTGTAGGAGTTCTGTGGCCTGCGCGGGATCGGGTCGTTCGCCTCGGGCGGATCGTCGGGGGCGCCGTCGCCGATGTCGAGGAAGAACTGCCAGTCGATCGCCCAGTCCGACGGGATCGGGCGCATGCCGCCGAGGTCGCCTGCTGGGTCGGTGGAGGTGGAGAAGATCTGGCGGCGCGACAGCGACTCGTTGAGCCGGTAGATGGGACGGATCATCGAGTGCCCGAAGCGGTAGGCGGCCACCGAGAACTCGACGGGCATCAGAGGAAGGCCGTCGTTGCAGGGCAGGCCGGGCACGGGCGGGTTCTCGGCCACGGTCGTCCCGGCGGCGAGGTGCGGGAAGACGTCCTTCACGGTGGCCGCGTTGACCAGCGTCGGGAGGAAGTCATTGACCACGACCCACTGGTAGTGCCAGCGCACCAGGTTGCGAATGGTCGCGAAGTCGGCGTCGGGCATCGTTCCGACGACGGCGTTGTGGAAGCGCAGCATCGTGGCTTGCAACTGGGCGACGATGCGGTTCTCGTCGTTGCGGGGGTCGCCGATGAGGGCGCGTCCGTTGGGGCCGCGCGGCACGTCGACGGCGTGCGGGTCGCGGTCGTTGCCCGCCATGGGGTTGCCCAGCTGCATCCGCACCCCGTTGTAGAGGTAGGGCTGGTCGTCGGGGCCGCGGCCGTAGAGACAGTCGAGGTCGAACCGCGGTGTCCGGAAGCCCACCAGGTCCTGCAGCTGTTGCGGGTTGAGCCGCTCGCGCAGCGACGAGGTCGGGTCGAGGGTCAGGTCATGGTCGATGAACTGGCCGAAGTAGGTGTAGGCGGCCGGGACCCCGCTGTTCTCCTCGGCGTCGGGAGGATCGGACGTCTCGGGTGTCGGTGGCACGTCGGGGCTTGCGGTCATTGCCAGGGCGAGCGCGCGCAGGTCGTCTTCGTTGTACGGCTGGTTCGGCTGGGCGTCGAAGAGCCTGGTGAACCGCCCCTCCATCGCCTTGTCGAGCGGGATGCCACGCAACCTGTCCCACCAGGTCCCGTGTCGTAGCTCGTTCGTCGACATGCTGCCTCCTCGGACTCCAACACTCGCGCCGAGAAAAGGAGGCTGGCAGCCGGAGGCTTGATACCGCTATTCAGCGACACCTGCGGATGTATCACGGCGGGCATGTCCCGACTCCTCACAACAGGGCTGCGGCTCACCGCGGGGTTCCCGCTCGCGCGTTGGAGGTGGCTGGGTGATCACACCGGTGCCTGCCCAGGCGGTTGTCCGTCGCGACGTCTACGCGAACGGCGGCACCTTCGCCGATCCGAACCTGCTCTGGTACGCCCGCGGAGTGGCGGCAATGCAGGAGCGACCGCTCCAGAATCCGACGAGCTGGCGCTTCTATGCTGCGATACACGGATTCGACCAGAGTCTGTGGAAGGCCGCGAAGTTCTGGAGCGCTACGGAACCGCCGCCCGATCCGACCGACCGCGCGACGTTCTGGGAGCAGTGCCAGCACGGCACGTGGTACTTCCTGCCGTGGCATCGCGGCTACCTGTTGGCGTTCGAAGCTGTGGTCCGCGACGCGATCGTGTCCGTGGGCGGCCCGGCGAGCTGGGCGCTGCCGTACTGGAACTACTTCGCGACCGGCCACAACGCGCTGCCACCCGCGTTCACCGAGCACCCCGCGGACTGGCCGGGGCCTGGACCCAACCCCCTGTTCATCCGGCGCCGGTTCGGCCCGAATGGCAACGGCGTCGGCGTCTCGGTGCGCGCTTTCGACATCAATCGTCGCGCGATGGCCGACGATGAGTTCGTCGGCGCGGGCACCGGCGCGGCACCGGGCTTCGGCGGACCCGACCTCACCGACTTCGAACACGGTTCGTCGTCGCACGGCGCGCTCGAGCTGAACCCGCACGACCAGGTGCACGTCGACGTGGGCGGGCACAACGCCCAGGGTGTGCGGGGGCTGATGGGCAAACCGGAGACCGCGGGCCTCGACCCGATCTTCTGGCTGCACCACGCGAACATCGACCGGATGTGGGAGGCGTGGCTGCGGAACACGTCGCAAGGCACCCCGCCGCACCTCAACCCAGACGACGCGAGCTGGCTCGGCGGTCCCACCGGGCCACGGGTGTTCGCGATGCCCCTGCCCGGCGACCCGGCCGGATCCGCTGTGACCTGGACCTACACCCCGGCGACGATGCAGGACCTGACCGAGCTGAACTATAGCTACGACGACCTCAAACAAGGCACAGCGCCGCCGATCACAGCGCCGCCGACCGCCCTGGCGGTCCGCAGGCTGCGACCGGGTGCGGTCGACGCGGAAGGAGCAGGCGTGGCCGAAGACCAGAACGTCGAGATGGTCGGCGCCAACGACGGGCCCGTCGCCGTGGCACGTTCGGCTGCGCGCACGGTCGTCCGGCTCGACGCAGCGATGCGCGACACGGTCACGGCGAGCCTGGCAGAAGTCCCGGGTGGGGTTCCGGACCGGGTCTTCCTCAACCTCGAGAACATCCGGGGCGATTCCGACGGCGTCACCTTGCGGGTCTATGTCGATCTGCCCGAGGGAGCCGATCCCGCCGACCATCCCGAGCTGCTCGCGGGCAGCATCGGCCTGTTCGGCGTGAGCGCCGCGAGCCGCAGGGACGGCGAGCACGGCGGCGACGGGCTCACGTCGGTCCTGGAGATCACCACGATCGTGGACGCATTGCACGTGGAAGCCGCCGTGCCGGAGAGCCTGACGGTCGACATCGTGCCGCGACAACCCTTGCCACCGGGCATGGAGTTGACCATCGGACGGGTCAGCGTCTTCCGCCAAGGTCGCTGACCGTGCCCTCGAGGACCCGGGAACAGGCCCTGGTCCGCGGGCCCCTGCTGACGATCGCGGCGACGGCCTGGCTGTTGAACGCCATCGACACCGTGAGCAATGGTGGATCGGCGGCCCACGGGGCATCGGGGGGCGGCCGCCCGATGGGGCTCGCCTCGACGGCGGCGGGCTGGTTGCTGATGCTGGCGGCGATGGCCCCGCTGCTGACGGAGCCGGTGCGCCATCTTCGCGTCCGGAGCCTCGCCCGCAGGCGCGCGCGGGTGATCACCCTGTTCGTCGTCGGCTATCTCGGCGTGTGGTTGGTCGCCTGCGGCGCACTCACCGACGTGGCCGGGTTGATCGCGCGCACGGGCCCGGCGCCCGCGGCCACGGCGCTGGCGGTGGCGCTGGCGTGGGGGTCCACACCTGCCCGCGGACGGTGTCTGAACCGCGCCCATGCTCATCCGGCCCTGCCGGCGTTCGGATTGGCGGGTGATCTCGCCGCGCTGCGTTTCGGCCTGGCCCACGGGGTGTGGTGCGTGGGCACCTGCTGGGCGCTGATGCTGCTTCCCCTGGTCGTCATCCCTGCCGCCGCGCCGGCTGTCATGGCCGGGGTGGCCCTCTGGCTCGTGGTCGAGCGGCTGGCGGGCCCAGAACCGCCTGCGTGGGGTCTGCGGGTGCCCGCCGCGGTGCAGGTGTGCGCGGCCCGTTGGGCCGGCTGGTGGAGCGGCGTGGGCCGCCGCCCCACCTTCCGTATCGGTCGGGGCGCGAGTCACCCGGCTCCGAGGCCTGACGCGGCGTAGCGCGATCTGATCTCGCCCGCCAGGTCCGCGTCGGCCACCTGCTGGACGAACGCGAACACGTCCGCACGCCCCTCCGCTGTGGATGGGAAGCCCGTCACGGAGAAGCGGTCCGCGCGGAACAACCCGTCGTTGAGCAGGCCGCACAGGATCGGACGCTGGAAGAATGTCCAGAATTCGGCCGCGATCCGCAGCCGGACGCACGCTTCGGCGAACGCACCCAGCAGGAACCACATGACCGGGCTGTCCATGTTGTGCCGCGGCTCCGACGGACGGAGGGGATCGTCGGGCAGGCCGTCGTTGCCGAAGCGCTCGTAGCCGTCGAGCAGCGTGAGCAGCGGCACCGGAATGCCGTAATGCGCCTCGACGGTCTGCTGTTGCCGCTGCGCGAGTGCCGTGAACGCTGCGCGGGCGGTGTCCGTCGAGATCGCGTCGACCCAGGCCTGCTCGTGGGTGGCGTCGATGGCGTAGTCCAGCCACAGCAGGTTCGCGCCCTGCACGGTGTTGATCTTGTCGACGGTATCGGGGGTCGCGTGCCACGCCGCCCAGTCGTCGAGATCCCGGAAGTAGGCGACGTGGTCGGCCGGGTCCGGCCGGAACGCCCCCGTGGTGAGCGAGACCGTGGTGGTGGCGTCCACCGAGGGCGCGTCCGGGCAGCCGTCGTCGATCCAGGACTCGATGAAGTCGATGTCGATGTCGGAGGCGGGCGGCAGGTTCTTGGGCATGCGGAAGATCGTGGCGCCGGGGACGCCCTGGTCCTTGCCGAACGGTGACTGGCCGCGCAGCGCCTTGACCAGGTTCGACCCCGCTCCGTCCCCGATGGCCAGCAGTGGCTTGGCCAGCACGACCTTCGCCACGAACTGGTCACGGGTCAGGCCGCGCCAAAACGCACCATGTGTGTGGGCGGGCGCCGATCCGAGCGCGTTGTCGAGGATCTGGATGACCCGGGCGAACCTGCTCCCGCCCGGTGGCGGTCCGATCGGGTTCCCGTTGGCGTCGACCACCCGGAACGCGGGCCCGTGGCCTGCCGTGAACAGCGCCTCGGCCTGGGTGGCGAGGTCGGGCATCGCGCCGAACATGGCGTCGGACAGATCGCCCTTGCCGTCCCAGACGTCCTGCAGCGCGGACAACAGCCGGCTGTAGGCCAGGTCGAACGCCTTCCCCGCGGGGAGATCGGCCGGAGCGGGTGTGACGTCGCGGACCACCGGCATCTGGATAGCGTTGCCCGTGTAGGAGAACGGCTTGGTCGGCGTCAGCTCCGCGCCGTGTGCGATCTGGGCGAACTTGTAGAAGTGCGCGAGCTCCGGCGGGTTGTCCGCGTTGTCGAAGGGGGCGGTCGCCGTCCCCTCGCCCTGGTGGGTGATGAGCTCGATCGCTGTCCGCGCCTCGTCGATGGTGGTGATCGTGAGCTTCTGCGCACCGGTGATCGGAACGGCGGTGAGGTCGACCTGCCCTGCGGTGGAGAACGTCGGCTTGAGGGCCGCCAGCGTGTCGAACACGTCGGCGTAGAACTGGCCGATCAGATGGGCGCCCGTCGGGGTGAAGAGGTCGTCGTCGACAAGGTGCGCCATCGGCTCCTCGATGACCATGAACGTCTTCAGCAGGACATCCTTCGACAGCGAGGCGAGATCGACGACCAGGCCCTCGTGGATGTGTGTGGGCAGCTGCGTGGGATAGGCGGACGGGGCGGCGTGCACGAAGTCCGGCTTGCCGCGGACGGCGGTCAGGAGGTTGGCCGCGATGGCCAGGTGCAGCATCTCCTCGACCGCGATCCCGCGGATCGTGTCCGCGCAGGACGACGGGTCCTGCGCCTGATCGATCGACCACGCCGCGTAGAGGTACGGCGGGATCGTGCTCATCTCCAGCTCCACCGCCGCGCGCAGACTCTCCTGCACCCAGGCGAGGTCGCGCTTTTCGGTGGGCACGCTCATCAACCTGACGATCGCCTTCACAGCGAGCCGTCCCGCGTCCGGTCGGAATGTTCGCGCATCGTTGTCACTCCCCACTCTCGACCCGACAGGACCCAGGCGGCCCTCATTGCAGGAGTGGTCCGGACAGCCACCTGATACAGCCGTCACCGATCCGGGGAAGCGCAGACCACCAGCCGACTTCGCCCGCCTGGGAGGTCCCAGTCGGGCTGTCCGGCCGATGGTTGCCGTGCGCGCGACGGTTCACTGATCACACACGGTTGTTCGCCTGGTCGCACCTGGTCTGGTGCCAGGGGTCAAGCCCAACCAGTACGACCTGCCGGCCTGCGGCGAGGGGTGCGGAGCATGATGGAACCGCTGCCGCGGCCGAGGCGGCGTGACAGCCCCGCCACGGCCAGTCCGGCCCGTATCGCGCCGCCGGACCGGACGCGTGCCGTGGAACGTCGCAGAGGCGCGGTGATCGACACGATCAGGAGCATGAGCATGCCCACCCGGTCGGGGAGCGGTCGGAACTGGCCGGAAGACCCATGTGGTAGCCGGTCTGGCAGTAGCCCGCACGCCGGCGGGTGTCTACTGTGGTCGGTCATGAGACGGCGGACCACGTCCTCAGCGAGCACGGGCACGGTGCCTCACCGCTCGGCCTGGCCCTGCGGGCCGCGTAGGACCTGGCTCTCGGCGCCGGGCTGCTCGTCGTGCTGCGCCGCCCCTGCTATGCCGCGGCCGGGTACGGCACAGTGATCCGCCAATCCCCGGCGGCAGGCACCGAGGTGCCTATGGGTGCCCGGGTGTCGGTATGGGTCAGCCCGCCCCCAGACCCACCGCATACCGACGGCGACGACAGCGGAGGTGGGGGAGGTGGGGGCGGCTCGCGGGTGCCGACCCCGCCTGGCCCGAAGGGTCCCATCCGGAACGAAATAGGCCCGCCCAGTCCGGACTGGCCGCAGATCACGAGGCCACAAGAGGGCTACCGGCGCAGGGTTGTGGAGTTTCGCCAGCGCGGTGACCGCCTCCGCCGACGGGAGCTCGGGCCTGGTCGCGATCATCCGCGAGTTCGGCGCAGTTCAGCCGGGGGCCGCCTTCGCCGCGGTGGCCGAGGAGTTCGGGGGGTAGGGCTCACCCTGATCGGCGACAGGCCGCAGTGTGCTGATGTCGGTCTTCCGGCTCGGGCGCTCCTTCAACGACCTGATCTTCCGCTGGCGTAGAGGAGGCCTGGGCGCGCCACGCTGGCGTCGATACCGGCTTCTGCCTAACCCCTCGTCTCGCACACCTGGTGTGCCGGGACATTCTGACAGGGAGCAGCTGGCCTCGTCGAGCTCGTATCGGCCGCTCCGGACGATGTCGACCTCGCCCCGGGGAGGGGTGAAGGGGAGGGTACCGGCGAATGCCGGGCCCGGGTTCTCCACCGTGGTGATGGTGTCGGGCGGCACGACGAATGCCGGCAGATGCTGGAGTGCGACTTGGGAGCCGAAGGTGTAGGCGAGTCTGAACTGGGAGCAGGGGCCGGTGATCCGGTCGACGAAGTCATCGCCGGTGGCCTCGGTCCCACCTGGCATGTCGGTCTCTACGCTGGAGATCACGGTGAAGCCGTCCGGATCCGCGGGGGGTGCCGGTGGCCAGGTGCAGGAGGCGAAGTCGGTCCGGGACTCGGTGGGCTGGGTCCGAGCCACGGCGGTGCTCAGTTGGTGCGCCGACTCGCAAGCCCGGATCTGGGTGGCCGGATCCGGCGCCGAGCCACCGGTCAACGTCAGGACGGCGACCAGCAACGAAATGACGGCTGCAGGCCCCTCCGACGACGGTCCAGAAAGCGACTGATCGGTCTTCCAGAATACCTTTGTCGTCTCACCGTGGCGCTTCAGTCACGACACCACCACCTCGCGTCGATCGCCCCACACGACAGGCTCGAGCCTGCGCATCGAGCCATTCCGGAGGACCAGTACGTGGCGCAGCGCAACACATACGTTCCTCGGAGTCCAAGGCCGGACGAGCCACGGGTTGTCAGACACCGAGTCTGACACCGGTCCCTCGGCACAGGTATCGACACGGACTCCGACGTTCGCGTCGACACTGTTCGCGTCGAAGACGCCGTCCATGGGGTGCGCGTGTCCGTGCCGCCTGCCGCACACGTTGAGCCGCATCCTGGTCGGCGCACCGCGCAGATTGGCGCGCGTTAGTGTCAGGAACCTCACGCTCAGTACGTGGGTGCTGAAACGCTGGGCGACCGCTTTGCCGTGATCGTGATCGTCAGCGCTCCGCCGAGAACCAGGCGCCGGTGTCGCGCTGGCGGACCTCGACGGCGTCGGGCGTCTGGACATCATCATCGTCACCATCGCCAACCCGCCTGGTGGTCAACTGCGCGATCTACCAGATCGGCCCCGATCGGCGGGGTATTACAGCTGGTGGTGGCGATGGTCGACGCGTCGGTCGGCGGCACCGTCGGGCCACGGGGGTTGACGGCAACTCGGTAATTGGTAGCTTACGGTTCGTCATGACGAACGCAACCGCGATGCTGATCGCGCTGGGCGACCCGACCCGGCAGTCGATCATCGACGTGCTGTCCCGGGGGCCGCTGGCCGTCGGGCAGCTCGCCGACGTGCTGCCGGTCAGTCGACCGGCCGTCTCGCAGCACCTGAAGGTGCTC
>NZ_JAOPWR010000530.1 GCF_025965585.1 Pseudonocardia sp. | reverse complement strand
TGACCCAGGTCACCTAGGGTCGGGGGATGGGGGTTCCGACGACGGGAGTGACCGTGAGCCGACGCGACATCGAGTTCGACGCCGAGGGCGTGACGCTGCGAGGCTGGTTCTACCGGGCGGAAGGGTCGAGCGGCCGCGCGCCGACGGTGGTCATGGCGCACGGCTTCTCCGCGGTGAAGGAGATGTACCTCGACTCCTTCGCCGAGGTCTTCGCCCAGGCCGGCCTCAACGCGCTCGTCTACGACAACCGCAACACCGGCGCGAGCGACGGCGAGCCGCGCCAGGAGCTCGACCCCTGGGAGCAGGTGCGCGACTACCGCCACGCCATCACCTACGCCGGCACGCTCGACGAGGTCGACAGCACCCGGATCGGGGTGTGGGGCAGCAGCTACTCCGGTGGCCACGTGCTCGTGGTCGCGGCGATCGACCGGCGTGTCAAGGCCGTGGTGGCGCAGGTGCCGCTGGTCAGCGGCTCGGCCAACATCGGCGAGCTGGTGCGGGCGGACTTCCGGGCCGGCTTCCGCGCGATGTTCGACGCCGACCGGGTCGCCCGGTACGCGGGCGACCCGCCCGCGACGGTGCCCGTCGTCGCCGAGGACCCGCTCGCGCCCTCGGCCCTGCCCACCCCGGACTCCTGGACGTGGTTCACCGAGACCGGCAAGCTGCGCGCGCCGTCGTGGCGCAACCAGGTCACGCTGCGCACCGTCGAGATGCTGGGGGAGTACGAGCCGGGCAGCTACATCGGGCGGATCAGCCCGACGCCGCTGCTGATGGTGGTGGCCCGGGAGGACCACCTGACGCCCGCGCACCTCGCGATCGGCGCCTACGACGACGCCCGCGAGCCCAAGAGGCTCGTCATCCTGCCCGGGGGCCACTTCGACGCCTACGTCGCCGGGTTCGACGGGGCCAGCGCCCCCGCGCGCGACTGGTTCGTGGAGCACCTGGGCGCGGGGACCGATCACCGGCCGCCTTCGTGATCGCCGGGCCCGGACGCGGGGTCCTCAGCGGTCAGGACGTGCCGGCCTCGGTGGTCGGCGCCCCGGCTCGGGACGCACTGGTGCCGAGCCTCACATGTTGCGCCGGTACTGGCCCCCGACCTCGAAGAACGCGTCGGTGAGCTGGCCCAGCGAGCACACGCGCGCGGCCTGCATCAGCTCGTCGAAGACGTTGCCCTCGCCCGTCGCCACGTCCTGCAGGCGCCGGATCGCCTCCTGCGCCTCGCTCTTGTGCCGGGCGTGGAAGTCGGAGAGCCGGTCGAGCTGGCTCCTCTTCTCCTCCTCGGTGGCGCGGGCGAGCTCGATCTCCTGCGGTGACGCGTCCGACTCGGGCTTGACGAACGTGTTGACGCCGACGATGGGCAGCGAGCCGTCGTGCTTGCGGTGCTCGTAGAGCATCGACTCGTCCTGGATGCGGCCGCGCTGGTAGCCGGTCTCCATCGCGCCCAGCACGCCGCCGCGCTCGCCGATGCGGTCGAACTCGGCCAGCACCGCCTGCTCGACGAGGTCGGTGAGCTCGTCGATGACGAAGGACCCCTGCAGGGGGTTCTCGTTCATCGAGAGTCCCCACTCGCGGTTGATGATCAGCTGGATCGCCATCGCGCGCCGCACCGACTCCTCGGTGGGCGTGGTGACCGCCTCGTCGTAGGCGTTGGTGTGCAGCGAGTTCGCGTTGTCGTACAGCGCGCAGAGCGCCTGCAGCGTGGTCCGGATGTCGTTGAAGTTCATCTCCTGCGCGTGCAGCGACCGCCCGGACGTCTGCACGTGGTACTTGAGCTTCTGGCTGCGCTCGTTGGCGCCGTAGCGCTCGCGCATCGCGATGGCCCAGATCCGACGCGCGACGCGGCCGATGACGGAGTACTCGGCGTCCATGCCGTTGGAGAAGAAGAACGACAGGTTGGGTGCGAAGTCGTCGATGTCCATGCCGCGCGCGAGGTAGCTCTCGACGAACGTGAAGCCGTTGGAGAGCGTGAAGGCGAGCTGGCTGATGGGGTTCGCCCCGGCCTCGGCGATGTGGTAGCCGGAGATCGAGACGGAGTAGAAGTTCCGCACCTTGTGGCGGATGAACCACTCCTGGATGTCGGCCATCATCCGCAGGCTGAACTCGGTGGAGAAGATGCAGGTGTTCTGGCCCTGGTCCTCCTTGAGGATGTCGGCCTGCACCGTGCCGCGCACGTTCGCGAGCGTGAACGCCGTGAGCTCCTCGCGCTCGGCGTCGTCGGGCTCGCGGCCCTCCTCGTCGCGGAATCGCTGGATCGTCTGGTCGATCGCGGTGTTGAGGTAGAACGCCAGGATCGTGGGCGCCGGGCCGTTGATCGTCATCGACACCGAGGTGGTGGGCGAGGTCAGGTCGAACCCGCCGTAGAGCACCTTCATGTCCTCGAGCGTCGCGATCGAGACGCCGGACGTGCCGACCTTGCCGTAGACGTCCGGGCGCGTGTCGGGGTCGCGGCCGTAGAGCGTCACGGAGTCGAACGCGGTGGACAGCCGCTTGGCGTCGGAGTCGGCCGAGAGCAGCTGGAAGCGGCGGTTGGTGCGGAACGCGTCGCCCTCGCCGGCGAACATGCGGGCGGGGTCCTCGCCCTCGCGCTTGAACGGGAACACCCCGGCCGTGAACGGGAACTTCCCGGGCAGGTTCTCGTCGCGCAGGAAGCGCAGCAGGTCGGCGTCCTCGGTGTGCCGCGGCAGCGCCACCCGTCGCACCTTGGAGCCCGACAGCGTCTCCCGGGTGAGCTGGGTGCGCAGCTCCTTGTCGCGGATCATGACGACCATCTCGTCGCCGGAGTAGTCCTCGACGACCTGCGGCCAGGTGTCGAGCAGCTCGGCGGCCTCGGGCGGGAGCGCCTTCTCGGCCGTGGCGAGGGCCTCCTCGACCGACTCGCCCACCAGCTCGCGCGCGGTGCGCAGGTGCTGGCGGGTGCGGGCCGCGGCCACCTGCTTCTCGGTGTCCGCGTGGTAGCGCCGCACGGTCTCGGCGATCTCCGACAGGTAGCGCGTCTTGTTCGGCGGGATGACGGCCATGTGCTCCGACGAGGTCTTGCGGGGTGCACCCGAGGACGTGACCGGGCGCGGCAGCCGTCCCTCGCCCGTGACCAGCCCGTTCTCACCCAGGATCGACACCAGGTACTGGTAGAGCGCGGTGACGCCGTCGTCGTTGAACGTGGCGGCGGACGTGCCGAAGACCGGCATGTCCTCCCACGTGGAGCCGAACGCCTCGCGGTTGCGCACGAGCTGGCGCCCGACGTCGCGGCGGGCGTCCTCGGCGCCGCGGCGCTCGAACTTGTTGATCGCTGTCGCGTCGGCGAAGTCCAGCATGTCGATCTTCTCGAGCTGTGAGGCGGCCCCGAACTCGGGAGTCATGACGTACAGCGAGCGGTCGACGAACGGCACGATCGCGGCGTCGCCCTGGCCGATGCCGGGAGTCTCGACGATCACCAGGTCGAAGCCGGCGCCCTTGAGCACCGCGAGGACGTCGCCGAGCTCGTCGGGCAGGTGCCCGTCGTCGGAGCGGGTGGCCATCGAGCGGAAGAACACCTGGTCGCCGACGAGCGAGTTCATCCGGATGCGGTCGCCGAGCAGCGCGCCACCGCCCTTGCGGCGCGTCGGGTCGACGGCCAGCACGGCGATGCGGAGCTTGTCCTCCTGGTCGAGCCGGAAGCGGCGCACGATCTCGTCGGTGAGCGACGACTTGCCCGAGCCGCCGGTGCCCGTGATGCCCAGCACGGGGACGGGGCGGTCGACCTTGCCGAGGCGCTCGCGCAGGCCGGAGGGGAGGCGCCCGGCCTCGGCGAGGGTCAGCGCGCGGGCGAGGGTGGCCTGCTCGCCGGCGAACAGGCCGTCCCAGGACGCCGGGGGAGCGTCGGCGAGGTCGACGTCGCACTCCCGGATCATGATGTTGATCATCCCGGGGAGGCCGAGGTGCTGGCCGTCCTCGGGGGAGAAGATGCGGGCGACGCCGCGCGAGTGCAGCAGGTCGATCTCCCGCGGCACGATCACGCCGCCGCCACCGCCGTAGACCTTCACGTGCCCGGCGCCGCGCTCGCGCAGCAGTTCCACGAGGTAGGTGAAGTACTCGACGTGCCCGCCCTGGTAGGAGCTGATGGCCACGCCCTGCGCGTCCTCCTGGATCACGGCGGCGACCACCTCGTCCACCGAGCGGTTGTGGCCCAGGTGGATCACCTCGGCGCCCTGCCGCTGCAGGATCCGCCGCATGATGTTGATCGCCGCGTCGTGCCCGTCGAAGAGGCTGGCCGCGGTCACGAAGCGGACCGGATGGGTGGGGACGTGCAGGTCGACCATGACGGTGTCCTCTCGCCGCGATGCGTTCCCGGTGTTCGCGCTGGGCACTGGTTCCGGATTTACTATGACATCCTACTATCGGACGTACAAGCAGGTTGCGGCGTGACGTGCGCCCCTCCGGAAACGACGAAGCGCGGTCCGCCGAAGCGGACCGCGCAGGGCGGGAGTGCTGCTCCGGGTCAGGCGGCCTGCTCGCGCGCAGGCCTGCTGACCTGCGGGATCTCCGTCGTGGGCTGCTCGGTGTCGATGATCTTCGACATGACGACCGTGGTCTCCTCGGCGCGGGCCGTCGCCGCGACCGCAGCGCGCTTCCGCAGGCGCCGCGCGCCCGCCGCCACCAGCGCGCCGATCAGGGCGAGGGCGGCTCCGGCCGCGGCCATCGCCCCCGTCGCGGCGTCGGGGAACACGATGACCAGCACGAACGAGATGGCGGGCCACCACAGCAGCGTCCGTACCGGTGCGGGGACCGACCACTCGCGGATCTCAGGCGCCATAGTGGTTTCCTACCCGATCGGCGCGGGAGTCATGCACGCGGGCGCCGATAAGCACGCGGGCGCCGATAAGGTCGTGGGCGTGGACACCGCCGCCGCACTGATCGACCAGAACCGCCTGCTGGGCGAGCTCACCCGGGCTGCCGACCCGTCGACGCCCGTTCCCACGTGCCCCGGCTGGACGCTGCGGCAGCTCGTCACGCATGTGGGTCGGGGCCACCGGTGGGCCGCCACGATCGTCCGCGACAAGGCCGACGCGCCCATCGACCCCCGCACGGTGGCCGACGGGAAGCCCCCGGCCGACGCGGGGGGCGCGCTCGCATGGCTGCACGACAGCGCCGCCGCCGTGATCGACGCGGTGGAGTCCACCGGCGCCGACGTCCCGGTCTGGACGTTCACCGGCCCCCAGCCCGCGAGCTGGTGGATCCGCCGCAGGCTGCACGAGGAGACGGTGCACCGCGCCGACGCCGCGATCGCCCTGGGCGAGCCCTACGCGCTGGACGCGGGCCTCGCCGTGGACGCGGTCTCGGAGTGGTTCGACCTGCTCGGCGCCCGGCCCTCCGACGCCGCCCCGCTGGCCCCCGGCACCACTCTGCACCTGCACGCCACCGACGAGGGCGTGACCGGGGAGTGGATCGTCCGCGGCACCGACACGGGCGTCGCATGGGAGCCGGGCCACGGCAAGGGCGACGCCGCCGTCCGCGGCCCGGTGGTGGACCTGATGCTGGCCACGTTCCGCCGCGCGCCGGCCGACTCCGTCGACGTCCTCGGCGACACGGGAGTGTGGACGCGCTGGCTGGAGCGCACCGGCTTCTGACGACCGGCCGTTCGTGGTCGCTCCTGCGTGGAGTGACGCGCCATGTCCGACGTGGTCACCCGCGGCGAGCTGGTGGACGGCTACGAGCTCGCCGAGGCCTTCGGTCGCCCGACCTGGAGGCGCTCGTCCGGCTCGCGGCGCAGGTGGGCGCGGCGCCGTCCGCGGTCAGCTACTCGACCTCCTTCCGGACGAGGTGCTCGGCGAGGTCGACGTGCCCGAGCCGGACCCCTCGCGCTGACGCGAGCAGGTCACCGCACTGTGACCGACTCCCACGCCGCGCCGGCGCGCGAGCCGTCATCCTCGCGGCGGCGACGGCCTCAGCGCAGGTCCTCGGCGAGTAGGTCCATCAGCAGCCCGTCGTGCCACTGGCCGTCGCCGGAGCGTTCGTAGCGTCGCATGATCCCCACCGGCCGGAACCCCGCGCGCCCGCAGCTGCGGATCGCGCGCTCGTTGTCGGCCGCCGGGTCGATCACCACGCGGTGGTGGCCGCGGTGCTCGAACAGGAAGCGGGCCATCGCGCGCATCGCGTCGCAGCCCAGGCCCTGGGCCTGGGCGTCCGGGTGCAACGCGAGGTCCATGGCGGCGTGGCGGTGGTCGGGGTCGAGCTCCTCGCGATGGATGATCAGCCCGACCACCTCTCCCGCGAGCTCGATCGCGTAGCCCTGCGGGCCGAGCAGCTCCCGCCGGACGCGCTCCAGGTCGTAGCCGCCCCACCACTTCGAGATCTCGGGATGACCGAGGATCTCCATGAACATCGGCACGTGAGCGGCACTGCTGGGACGCAGGACCACGGTCTGGCCGGCGATCGGCCCGATGGTGTCGTTCATGAGGTCAGCTCCAGTCGGGCTCGCTCGACGAGCGAGGCCGCCGAGACCGGTTGCTCGAAGACGACGCGGGCGCTGCGCCCGTCGAGGTCGAGGGTGGCGATCGTGTTGCCGAACAGCGGGCCGGCCAGCCGCTCCCATGAGACCGGCTTCGGCGGGGCACCGGCGCGGTCGGCCCAGCGCTCGGCGAACGCGCGTGCCCACCGCGACCAGCTCATCCGGAAGCCCGGCTTGACGTACCACTCCATCTTGTTGTGCACCGGCGAGCACGTGAGCTGGTGGACGCTCGCCCGCGCAACGTCCTCACCGGGCAGGTCGGCGCGCGCGGCGTAGCTGTGGTGCACGTCCCCGGACAGGACGTTGACCGTGGCCGGACCGCCGGGAGCGGCGATGCGCCCGATCATGGCGGTGAGCCGGTCGAACGATGCACGGAACGCGGCCCAGTGCTCGAGGTCAGCGGCCTGGCGGACCTTCTCGCCGAGGCGCCCCGCGCTTCCGGGCTTGGCGGCGGCGATCTCGTTGACCGTCTCCAGGTCGCCGATCGCGTGCGGCAGCAGCCACGGGACGGAGGTGCCGAGCACGAGATGGTCGACGCGGCCCGACGCGACGGCCTGCTCCTCGAGCCAGTCGAACTCGGAGTCGCCGAGCATGAGGTGGTGGCCGTCCTCGAGGATGCGGCCGTTGCGGGAGTCGATCATCAGCAGCCTGCTGTGCCCGAGGTCCCAGCGGAAGCTGAAGCGCACGTCCTTGGCGCCGTCGGTCTCGGCGTCGGCGCGGTCGGCGATCTCCACGAGCAGTGGCCACGCGTCGCCGTCGTGCTCGGTGACCTTGCGGTAGTCGGGGTCGGACGCCAGCTCGTCGGGGGAGAGGTTGCCGATGTGCTGGTAGACCCAGTACGACGCGAGCGCCGAGCGGATGCGCGTGCGCCACCACGGCTTCGCGTTCATCTCGGCGCGCCAGGACGCGGAGGTGTTCCAGTCGTCGCGCACGTCGTGGTCGTCGAAGATCATCGCGGTGGGCACGCTGGACAGCAGCCAGCGCACCTCCGGGTCCTTCCACGAGTCGTCGTAGAGACCGACGTACTCGTCGAAGCCGACGATCTCGTCGTCGGGCCAGTCGGGATGGCGGTCGCGGCGGCCGGCGATGCGGCGGCGGTTCTGCGGCGTCAGCTCATCGGCGTAGACCTGGTCGCCCAGCAACAGCAACGCGTCCGGCCACTCCTCGTGGGGCCTGCCGACCATGCGCGCCGCGTAGACGTCGAGCGCGTCGAGGCCGAGCGTCTTCGCCAGGGCCGGGTCGGCGACCTTCGGATAGCGGCAGGAGCCGAAGATGATCCGGGTGCGGTCGCTCGAGGCGGGGCCGCGCGTGCGGATCCGGCTCGCGGGGAACGGGCTGCTCGGCGGCGGCCACACCCGCTCGCCGTCGAGGTGCACCTCGTAGGGGGTGATGGAGTCGGGCTGAAGGCCCGTGACGGGCACGAGCGCGAAGTGGTGCCCGACCACCTCGAACGTCTGCGCCGTGCACCCGAGAA
>NZ_JAOPWR010000526.1 GCF_025965585.1 Pseudonocardia sp. | reverse complement strand
AGCCGGCTGGCCTGCGGCGGGCGCGGTAGCGGGCACCGCACCCGGCATGGCGGCCGCCGGGGCGCCCCCTCCCGGCGCGGCTGCCGGGTCGGTGACCGACGGGGCTGCGACGGGCGCGGCTCCGGCGGGGGCCGGAGCCGGGGCGGGCGCGGTGGCGGCCTTCGGCGTGCCGACGACGGTGACCGCTCCGTCGGGCCCGACGACGAGCCGGGCCGGGTCCACCACGGGCACCATCCCGAGCTGCGCCGCGCGCTGGGCCAGCGCGGGCGCGGAGTCCATGGCCGAGACCTCGCGGTGCAGGCGCTCGCTCTGCGCGGTGAGGGCGGCGGCCGCCGTCCGCGCGTCCTGCAGCCGGTAGGAGTCCGACGCCGCAGCGGTGGAGAGCCACAGGGTCGCGACCAGCCCGACAGCCAGCAGCACCATCACCAGCAGCACGAACTGGGCGCGGCCCGCGGGCGCGGCGGTGCGCGCCGGGCGGACGCCGCCGACCAGGCGGCGCAGCCGGTCGTCACGCCGGGCGTAGGCCTTGAGGGCCGAGGTGCGGGTGCCTGCGCGCTCCCGTGCGGGCGCCGCCGTCGTCGTGGAGCGGGGCTTGGTGGGCGCGTTGCGCTGGGCCGGGATCACGGACGTGCGGGTACGCGTGGCGGTGCGCGACCGCTCGGTGACCGGCGCGCTCATCGCACGACCTCGCCGCGCCCGGTCGACGCTTCGCGCGGGCGCTGTGCCGATGATTCGCTCGCGAGCCCGCTCATCTCGTGATCCTGCTGTCGATGCCCATGGCTCCCCCTCGTTCGACCATCACGTTCACGCCCGCCCCGTCCCCGCCGGTCACGCCGCCACCTCCCGGATCCGCTCCGCCGCCCTCAGGCGTACCGACGCGGCCCGCGGGTTGTCGGCGATCTCGTCCTCACCCGCCTGTTCCGACCCGCGTACCAGCAGGCGCAGCTCCGGGCCGTGACCCGGGAGCTCCACCGGCAGGTCCACCGGCGACGTGGACGTGGACCGCGCCGCCAGCTCGCGCTTGACGATCCGGTCCTCCAGCGAGTGGTAGGCGAGCACGACGACCCGGCCGCCCACCGTCAACGCGTCGAGGGCGGCGGGCAGCGCGGACTGCAACGCGTCCAGCTCGCCGTTGACCTCGATGCGCAACGCCTGGAACGTCCGCTTGGCCGGGTGCCCCCCGGTGCGGCGTGACGCCGCGGGCACCGCCTCGTAGAGCAGCTCCACGAGCTCGGCGCTGCGCCGGAACGGCTTCTTCTCCCGCCGCCGGCCGACAGCGGAGGCGATCCGGCCCGCGAAACGCTCCTCGCCGTACTCCCGCAGGATCCGCGCCAGCTGCGGCACGGGGTAGGTGTTGAGGACCTCGGCCGCGGTGAGGCCCGTGGTGGGGTCCATCCGCATGTCGAGGTCGGCGTCGCGGGAGTAGGAGAAGCCGCGCTCGTCCGCGTCGAGCTGCAGCGACGAGACCCCGAGGTCGAACAGCACGCCGTCGACGCGGGGAAGCCCCAGCTCCCCGAGGACGTCGGCGATGCGGTCGTAGACGGCGTGCACGAGGTGCAGCCGGTCGGCGTGGGCCGCGAGGCGGCGGCCGGCGAGCGCCAGCGCGTCCGGGTCGCGGTCCAGGCCGACGAGGGTGAGCTGCGGGTGGGCCGCCAGCAGGAAGGAGGCGTGGCCGCCGAGCCCCAGGGTGGCGTCGACGAGAACGGCGGGACGGTCGCGCAGAGCGGGGTCGAGCAGCTCGGCGACCCGTGACAGGGAGACCGGAACGTGCCTGGCCCCAGCCTGCACGTCCCCTCCGGGGTGCTGCCCCACAGCCCCCACCTCCCTGCCGCAAGTCGCCGAGCTGCCCAGCGCCGGCCCGTGCACCCAGCCGGGCCAACCGCCGATGCCCCCACCCGGCAGACCTGGCACCGGGGAAGGTGCGCCAGGGCTGCCGGGTGGTGGCACCGGCAGGTACATCCGCAGTGCGCCGGCCTAGATCAGGCCGGGCAGCACCTCCTCCTGCGCCTGGGCGTAGGTGTCCTCGTGCTCCTCCTGGTACCGCTGCCAGGCCCCGGCGTCCCAGATCTCGGCGCGCGTGAACGCCCCGATCACCACGCACTCCTTGGTGAGCCCGGCGTAGCGCCGCAGCTCGGGGGTGATGGCGATGCGGCCCTGGGAGTCGGGGTTCTGCTCGTCGGTGCCGGAGAACAGGTTGCGCTGGAAGACCCGGGCCGACTCGCTCGTCAGTGGCGCGGACGCCACCTTCCGGGCGAGCTCACCGAAGGCGTCCTTGGTGAACACGTACAGGCAGTGGTCCTGCCCCTTCGTGATCATCAGCCCGCCTCGCAGCTCGTCCCGGAACTTCGCGGGCAACGTCAGCCGCCCCTTGTCATCCAGCTTCGGGGTGTAGGTGCCGAGGAACATCGGCTCCACCTCCACCCTGCGGGCTGGGCCGGGACAATCCTCTACGCCCCAGCGATCACCACCGTACCCCACTTCCCTCCACCGTCAACCGCAGAGTGTCGAGGATGGCCCGCGCGTAGGCGCCATCACCGCAGCTCAGACGGGGTGGGGGGAAGTGGGGTGCGATCAGGCACCACCCGCTAGCGCTACACGTCCGTGATCGCGGAGAGCACGCAGCGCCGCCGAAACCGCTACGCGGAGCACACATTTCGGGCAGGAACGGGCGTTGCGGGGCGTGCGGGGGGCGGAGTGGGGAGGCCTCGGGGAGGTCGTGCGGGGCCGCAGACGACGACGTGGGGCACAGTGGGGGGGCGGTGTGAACAGGGCTTCGACCGGCCGGAAGACCCGACCGGGCGAACTTCCGCTGGGAGGTTTGACAGACTGGTCCGGTTCCCCGCACGCGCCGGGGGTGGGAAAGACGGCGAGGAGATCGGGTGACCGCGACGAGCAGCCGCTCCGGGGTGGACGGGATGGAAGGCCGCACCGACGGCGTACAGGTCGGGCTGACGGAGGTCACCGACCTGGCCGGCCGCATCGCCGGCAACGTCCAGCGTGTGATCGTCGGCAAGCCGGAGGTCGTGCGCATCGCGCTCGTCACCCTCCTCGCCGAGGGCCACCTCCTCGTCGAGGACGTGCCGGGCGTCGGCAAGACCACGCTGGCCAAGGCGCTCGCGCGGTCCATCGACTGCTCCGTGAGCCGCGTGCAGTTCACCCCCGACCTGCTGCCCGGCGACATCACCGGCATGTCGGTCTACAACCGGCAGACCTCGGAGTTCGAGTTCCGGCCGGGCCCGGTGTTCGCCAACATCGTGATCGCCGACGAGATCAACCGCGCGTCGCCCAAGACGCAGTCGGCGCTGCTGGAGTGCATGGCCGAGCACCAGGTCACGGTCGACGGCGCCACCTACGCCCTCGCCGCGCCGTTCATGGTGGTCGCCACCCAGAACCCCATCGAGATGGACGGCACCTACCCGCTGCCCGAGGCCCAGCGCGACCGCTTCACCGCGCGGGTCAGCGTCGGCTACCCCGATGTCGCCGCCGAGCTCGCGATGGTCGACGAGCACGCCTCCACCGATCCGCTGGAGCAGCTCCGCCCGGTCACCGACGCCCGCCAGGTCCGCGCGGTGATCGACGCGGTGCGCCGCGTGCACGTGGGCCAGGAGGTCCGCCAGTACTGCGTGGAGCTCGTCGGGGCCACCCGCCGGCTGCCCGACCTGCGGCTCGGCGCGTCCCCCCGCGCCACGCTCCAGCTCGTGCGGGCGTCGAAGGCGCAGGCGGCGCTGGCCGGTCGCGCCTTCGTGGTGCCCGACGACGTGCAGGCCGTCGCGGTGCCGGTGCTGGCCCACCGCATGCTGCTCGCCCCCGAGGCCGTCGCGGCCCGCCGCTCGGCCGTCGACCTGGTCCGCGGTCTCCTGGGCCGGCAGGCCGTCCCGGTCCCCGGCCGACCCGGCGCCTGATGTCGGGGCACGGGCCGCGGACGGTCCGGACCTCCGGGCTCACCACGAGAGGGCGCTGCCTGCTGGCCGGCGGTCTCGCCACGGCCGCGTGCTCGGTGGTGCTCAACGAGCGAGACCTGCTGCGCGTCGGCGCGTTCGTCGCCCTGCTGCCGCTCCTCGCGCTGCTGCTGGCGGCGCGCACCCGCCGCACCGTCCGCGTCACCCGTGAGCTGACGCCCGCCCGCGTGCCCGTCGGCTCCGAGGTGACCGTCGAGCTGCACCTGCGCGGGGCCGCCCTCCTCGGTGCGGTCCGGCTCGCCGACACCGTTCCCGACGCGGCGGGTCCGCAGCCCGCCGCCCCGCCGCGGTTCACCGTGCACCGGCTCTCCGGCCGCGGCAGCGCGATCCTGACCTACCCGCTGCGTCCCTCACTGCGCGGACTGCATGCGGTCGGCCCGCTCGCCGCCAACGCCACCGACCCGCTCGGGCTCGCGGAGTTCCAGCGCGACGTCGCCGGTCCCGACCGGCTGCTGGTGCTCCCCCGCGTGGTCGGGCTGCGCGGGCTGCCACCGGCGCTCGGTGTCGGCGACGGCACCCCCGGTGCCGCGCGAGCACACCAGGGCCAGGGCGCTTCCGACGTGCTGACCAGGCCCTATCACCAGGGTGACGAGCTGCGCCGGGTGCACTGGCGCAGCACCGCCCGTTACGACGAGCTGATGGTGCGGCTCGAGGAACGCCCCTGGCGCGGCGGCATCACCGTCATGCTGGACCGCCGCGACGCCGCCCACCGCGGGCGCGGCGCCGATTCCAGCCTCGAGTTCGCCGTCAGCCTGACGGCCAGCATCTGCGCCCACCTCGTGGGGCGCGGCGAGCCCGTCGCCCTCGTCACCGAGGAGGGCGCGGCGCTGACCGGACCGGCCTCGGTACCCGGCCTCGACCCGCTCCTCGACGCCCTCGCCGCCCTGCGCCCGTCGGCCCGCGCCGACCTCAGCGGCCCCGAGATCTCGGGCGGCACCGACGTGGTGGCCGTGCTGGGCGCCGTGGGTCCCGGCCAGCTCGAGGGCCTCCTGGCCCGGCGCTCCGCAGGCGGCCACGCCGTCCTGCTGGACATCGCCACCTGGGACCCCGCCGCGGGCGGGCCGGACCGGAACGTCGCCGGCACCGCGGCCGCGCTGCGCCGCGCCGGGTGGCAGGTCACAGTCGCCGGGGCCGGCACCGCCCCCGACCAGGTCTGGGACGCGCTGACGGCCGGTGCCTCCCCGGACGGCCTGCGGGCGGGCACCCGATGACCACCTCGATGATCCGGCCGGCCCCGCCCGCGCCCGCGCCGTCGGTCCCGCCCCGGCGCCGCCCACTGCCCTGGGTCACGGCCGTCGCGGCCGGCGTCTCCCTGCTGCTCGCGGGGGTGCCCGTGAGCGCCGTCGTGCAGGGCGACACGTGGTTCCTGCACGGTGCCGCGGTCGTCGCGGCCGTCGTCGCCGTCGGGCTGCTGCTGCACCGGACCGGGCCGCTCGCCGTGGCCGCCGGGCAGATCGTCGTGGTGCTGCTGCTGCTCACGGGCCTCTACACCGACACCGGCGTGCTCGGGGTGGTGCCCGGGCCGGCGACGTGGGGCCGGTTCGGCGCGCTCGTGACCGGGGCGGGGGCCGAGATCTCCACGGGCATCGCCCCGGTGACGGCCACCCCGCAGATCCTGTTCCTCGTCACCGCCGCCTTCGGGATGGTGGCGATCGCGGTGTACCTCGCCGCTGTCACCGCCTCCGCGCCTGCCGCCGGTGGGGTGCCGCTGCTGGCGATGTTCGCCGTCCCCGCGGCACTCGACGACAACCTCCTGCCGTGGTGGGCGCTGGTGGGGGCCGCCGCCGGGTTCGGCCTGCTGCTGCTCGCCCCCGTCCTCGCGCGGACGGCCGCGCGCCATCAGCTGCCCGGGGGCGTCGCGCTGGTGGCCTGCTCGGTCGTGCTCGCGCTCGTGGCGGGCATGGCGGGCAGCTTCATCGGCACGTCCGGCCGCTTCGACGGCGGCTCGGGCGGCGGGGCGGGTGGCTCCATCGGCCTCAGCCCGTTCACGGCTCTGCGGGGCCAGCTCAGCCAGGCCGACCGCACCGAGCTCTTCCGCGTCACGGGCCTGCCCCAGCCCACCTACCTGCGGGCCCTCACGCTGAGCAGCTACGTCCCCAACAGCGGCTGGCAGGCCACCCGCCCGGGTCCGGGCCCGGCCCTGCCCGGCACCGTGCTGCCCTCGTTCAGCGGCGACACCACCACCGTCTCTCTGCAGAACATGGCCTTCCGCGACTACTGGCTGCCCGTCTACGGCACCCCGGTCGGCATCGACGGCCTGCCCGCCGGGCAGTGGACCTACGACCCGCGCAGCGGCACGGCCTACACCGCCCGTCCGCGGGCGGAGCAGTCCTGGCAGGAGCGCACGTCGCTGGCCGTGCCCACGGCCGAGCAGCTGCGGGCGGCCGGCACGAACGGCACTCCGGGCGCCGAGTACCTCGACGCCCGGGGTGTCGACCCCCGCGTCAGCGCGCTGGCCGAGCAGGTGACGCGGGGTGCCACCACGGCGTTCGACAAGACGATGGCCCTGCAGGAGTACTTCACGGGCCCCTCCACGCAGTTCCGCTACAGCCTCCAGACGGCGCCGGGCGCCGGTGACGACGCCCTCGTCGAGTTCCTGACGGTGGGCAAGGCCGGCTACTGCGAGCAGTTCGCGTCGGCGATGGCCGTGATGCTGCGGGCCGTCGGCGTGCCGGCCCGGGTGGCGGTCGGCTTCACCGGCGGTACGCGGGCGGGCGACTACGAGTCGATCAGCACCTCCGACGCCCACGCCTGGGTCGAGGCCTGGTTCCCGAACATCGGCTGGACCACGTTCGACCCCACGCCGCTCACCGACGGGCGCACCATCACGCCCCCCTATGTCGCCGAGGCCGAGGCGCAGGCGGACCCGACCGGGTCGCAGCGCGACGGCGAGGTCCCCACCCCCGACCATGCACCGTCGCCCACCGTCGCGCCGCCGACGCCGCAGCAGACCCCCACCGATCCCACCCGTCCCGCCGCCGCTCCCGGCCTGCCCGCCTGGCCGCTCGTGCTGGGCGGGGCGCTGCTCCTCGTCGTGCTCGCGACGGTCGCGCCGGCGCTGCTGCGTTCACGCGAGCGCCGGCGTCGGCTGGCCG
>NZ_JAOPWR010000513.1 GCF_025965585.1 Pseudonocardia sp. | reverse complement strand
TCCACTCGGAGAACCTCTCCATCCCCGCTCCCTCGGTGATGCGCCTCTCGCGCTACGTCCGCGTGCCCTACCGCCGCGCCGTCCCGATGACGAGGGCGGGTGTGCTGCGCCGCGACCTGCGCCGCTGTGCCTACTGCGGCCGTCGCGCCGACACCATCGACCATGTCGTCCCGCGCAGCCGCGGCGGGCAGCACAGCTGGGAGAACTGCGTGGCGGCGTGCCGCCAGTGCAACTCCCGCAAGGCCGACAAGATGCTCGACGAGATCGGCTGGAGCCTCGCCGAGCCCCCACGCCCGCCGCACCGCACGGCCGGTGGAGTGCTGGTGCTGGCCGTGGAACCGCTGCCCGCCTGGGAGCCGTGGCTGGGTGTGGCGGCCTGAGCTGATCGACCGTCACCCCCGCGCCTGATCGGTAAGGATATGGCCCCAATGAGGCCCCGCCGTCCTACCGCGCTCCTGCTCGGGGCCACCGTCGGCGTGGCCGTCGCGATCGTGGCGGCGCCGGCGTTCTCCGGCCTGGCAGACGTGTCGCCTCCGATGCCGCCCACCGCGCTCACCGGCCCGCTGCCGTCGCCGTCGGGGTTCTTCGTCGACCCGCAGTCGCCCGCCGCCCGCCAGCAGCGGCAGTGGGCGGCCGAGGGGCGCACCGATGACGCCCGCCGCATCGCTGAGATCGCGGCGCAGCCCGTCCCGGACTGGCTGACCCAGCCCACGCGTGCGGTCGGTGCCGATGTCCGCTCCTACCTCGGGCGCGCCGCAGCGGCGAAGCAGCGCCCGCTGCTCGTCCCCTACTTCGTGCCGGGCCGCGACTGCGGCAGCTACTCCTCCGGCGGCGCTGCCGACGCGGCGGACTACCGGGCGTGGATCCGGGAGGTCGGTGCGGCTCTGAACGGGGTCGCGGCGACGGTCGTGCTCGAGCCCGACGCCGTGCCCCAGGAGGTCTCCGGCTGCGGTGGCGTCGACGGCTGGGCCGAGCTGCTCGCCGAAGCCGTCGCCGTGCTCAAGGCCGCGGGCCCCGTCGTGGTGTACGTCGACGCGGGGAACCCCGGTTCGTCCCCGACACCACCGCCCTCGCCGACGCGCTGAGACGCAGCGGCGTCGAGAAGGCCGACGGCTTCTCCCTGAACGTGGCCAACTTCTACCCGACCCCCGACGTGCTGGCCTACGGCCGCACCGTCTCGGCGGCCCTGGGCGGCAAGCACTTCGTGGTCGACACCAGCCGCAACGGCAACGGTGCGCCCGCCGGTGACACGGTCGACGGCGCCCCGTCGTTCTGCAACCCGCCCGGCCGTGCGCTCGGCGCGGTGCCCACCTCGACGACGGGCGAGCCGTCCGTCGACGCGTACCTGTGGATCAAGCGGGTGGGTGAGTCGGACGGCGCCTGCCGCCCCGGCGAGCCGCCCGCGGGGCAGTGGTGGGCGGACTACGCCCTGGCCCTGGTCCCGAGGTAGTCGCACGAACCCGCCACATGGCGGCCTACGGCTGTCCGACGAGGCCTGCGGACAGCCTCAGGACTCCATGTGGCGGTTGCGGGGCCGCAGGGTTTTGTGGCCTTCCCGCAAGGGCCTGCGGGCGGAGCCGGCTGCGAGACTTCTCGGTGTGTCCCGCCTCCTGGTCGTCGTGCTCGCGCTGGTGCTGCTCGCCGGCTGCGCGACGCCCACGAGCGTGCTGTCGGTGACGGATCTGTTCGTCGACCCCACCTCCCCGGCGGCGACGCAGGCCGCCGAGTGGGACGCGGCCGGCCGCACGGCCGACGCGGACAAGATGCGCGTGATCGCCGCCCAGCCCATCGCCAAGTGGCTCACCTCGCCCACCGGCCAGGAGGCCCCGGTGGTGGCCGACGAGGTGCGTCGGGCCCGCGCCGCCGGCAAGACGCCGTTCTTCGTGGCCTACCACGTGCCGTTCCGCGACTGCGGCAGCTTCTCCGGCGGCGGCGCGACCTCGTCCGACGACTACCGCGCCTGGATCCGCGAGGTGGCCGGGGCCCTGGACGGCGGCCCCGCCCTCGTCGTCCTCGAACCGGACGCCGTCCCCCACGAGATCACCGGCTGCGGGCGTTCGGCCGACCGCTCCGCCCTGCTGGCCGACGCGATCACCGTCCTCGACGGCGCAGGCGCGAAGGTCTACCTGGACGCGGGCAACCCCGGCTTCGTCACCGACCCGAACCAGGTCGCCGACGCCCTGCGCCGCAGTGGGGTGGAGAAGGCAGCCGGCTTCTCCCTGAACGTCGCCAACTTCTGGCCGACGCCGGACGTGGTGGCGTACGGGAAGTCGGTGTCGCGGGCCCTGGGCGGCACGCACTTCGTGGTGGACACCAGCCGCAACGGCAACGGCAAACCGGCGGGGGAGACCGTGGACGGCGGGCCGTCGTTCTGCAACCCGCCGGGCCGGAAGCTGGGCCAGGCCCCGACCCAGTCGACGGGGGAGCCGCTGGTGGACGCGTACCTGTGGGTCAAGCGGGTGGGGGAGTCGGACGGCTCGTGCCGTCCCGGGGAGCCGGCGGCGGGACAATGGTGGCCCGAATACGCGTTGGCGCTGGCCGGCGGGTAGCTCGTGTTGCCGACCACTGCGTTCAGTCACTGACGTAGCGCATTCGGGTGGCCGGAGTCGGTCGATCAGGAACATCAGTCGCACTACGGATGTCGATCACCACGCGATCATCAATTACGGGAGTTGTCTTCGCAGCTCAGCGCGCCACGGAAGGTACTGTCACAACTGCCTGAATTGCGACATCGAGGACGAGTATCGAGGTCTTCGGTCACGCACCACAACAGCTCCGGTCGCCCCCGTAACAATGTCCGCACCCGAATCGAACGGTACGTGTCGGTGCTGGAACACTCGCCTCCCATCATCGGGGTTGGCGCAGCGGCGGGCCGCTCGAGTGTGGATGGGGCGTCTGGACCGACCCCACCGGTGACCGGTACGTCGTGTCCCGCGGCGATCTGTTGCTCGGACCCGGGGTAGCCCTGGGCGGACAGTGCAGCACTCCGGACGGCCCGATGACCTGGGTCGACGGCCTGACGATCATGCGCGCCGGCACTAGCGATCCGCCGGCCGACGTGCCGGCCCCCGCACCCCGGCCGCCGTCTCGCGCAGTGAACGGCTCTGGGCTCACCCGGGGCTCGTGCCCGTCGGCGCCGCCCGTCCGCGCCGGTTTCGCCGCTGCTCGTCTACCGCTGGAGGCACACCGGCGCCGCCCTCACCACCCAGCTCGAGGCGGAGTCCGAGGGCTACCCGGGCGTGGTCGAGCCCGGCCACGCCGTGGTCCGGTTCACCGACCCCGCCACCGGACGCGACGCGCTGCCCGCCGTGCGCACCGAGATGCACCGGCTGCGTCCCGGGACCCGCGGCGGTGCGTCCGCAGCGCGGGGTCCGTCCTCTGGCAGGTGTTCGACGGTGCCGGGTCGGTGACCGTGGGCTCCGAGCGCCACGACGTCACCCGGGCGCCGTGCCCGCGGGCATCCCGGTCGCGTTCTGCACCGACAGCGGCCTGGACGCCTTCCGGTTCTCCGACGTGCCGGCCGCGCCGGGCCCCGGAGCGTCGCTGCTCGCCATCCGCTGCTACCAGCCCGACTGCGCCGACGAGGGGCCCATCGGGGCCGTCTGGTGCGAGGCGAACGGTCTGTGGGGCGCCGACACCTCAGGGCGGGGCAGCCCGTCCCAGCACCTGCGCCCCCTCGACGCGGCCCGCTGGGTGCGCGCCCGGCACGACGCGCACCGGCACACCGAGAGCCGCTGGACGGCGCCCCACCTCGACGTGGCGTCGGCCGCCGACGTCGCGGCGGCACACACCCTTACGACCGGAGGATGAGCGGCCTGGTCAGGAGTTGCTCGAGCGTTGTGAACCCGGGCCGGCGAGCACGCCCCCGGTCGCGTCGGGGCGGATGTCGACCGACGAACAGAGGTGCTTGGCGTTCATGAGGTCGACGATCGCGGGCAGGGCCTGAACGATCAGGTCGGCCGAGGCGATCTCCCCGTCGTGCATCGCGACGAT
>NZ_JAOPWR010000472.1 GCF_025965585.1 Pseudonocardia sp. | reverse complement strand
CGTCGGCTGGGTGCTGCTCGTCGGGCGGCCTGCTCCCGTCGATGCCGCCGTCGGCGGCTGCGTGACGCAGACCGGTCAGGGCCAGGTCGGCGTGGTGGCCTGCGGGGACCCCTCGGCCCAGTTCAGGGTCACTGGCAAGCTGGAGGACCAGACCATGATCGACTCCGGCCTCTTCGCCTGCTCCGACTTCCCCGACGCCACGAGCTCGTTCTGGCAGGGCGTCGAGGGCCAGCCCGGCACGGTGCTCTGCCTGGTGCCGGTGAAGCGCTGAGCGACGGCCCGGGGCGGATACTCCCGCTGCGGTCGCGCATCAGGCCGTCCCACGAGAGCTCCCTGCGGGCGACCGCCCCGGGCGTGATCGCGCACCGACGGCGGTGCACCTCCGGGGCGTGCTTGCGGCCCTCGTCGACCTCGACGAACCGGACTCCGCCGGTGTCGGGCACGTCCGGGAGGCGCGTTTCAGGCGGCGGGTTTCAGGCGGCCGCGCCGTCCAGCACCGACGCGTACACCTCCTTGAGCCGGCGCGCCCACCCCACGGCCTCGAAGCCCGCGAGGAACCGGTGGCGGGCGGCCGCCCCGAGGCGCTCGCGACGCTCGGCGTCCTCGGCGAGCCCGACCAGCGCGTCGGCGAGCGCGCCCGCGCCGAGCGGCACGAGGACGCCCGTGCCCGGCGAGACGAGCTCGGGGATGCCGCCGACACGCGTGGCGATGGTCGGCAGGCCGGCCGCCATCGCGCGCAGCACCGCCGTGGGCTGGGCCCCGACGAGCGCCGTGTGCAGCACGATGTCCGACGCCGCGAGCAGCTCGGCGCCCTGGTTGCGGTGCAGGAAGCGCACCCGCGCGGCGAGCGCGGGCGTGGCGTCGACCCGCGACTCCAGCCACGGGCGCAACGGCCCGTCGGCGGCGAGCGCGACGACCAGCGGGAGGCCGTCCGGCAGGGCCTCCAGCGCGTCCAGCATGAGCTCGTGGCCCTGGTCGCGGCGCATCGGTGCGCTGCTCAGCGCCAGCACGTCGCGGTCGTCGAGCCCCAGCGTCGCCCGCCGGCGGGCGCGGACGTCCGGGTCGACGGGCCCCGGGTCGGCCACCCCGTTCGGCACGACCAGCAGGTTCTGGTCGTGGCCGGCGAGCTTGCGGTACCACTCGCGCTGCACCTGCGAGATGGCGATCGTGCGGGCCATGAACCGCTGGCGCGCCAGGATCCGGGCGGTGCGCTTGAGCCGGTCGAGGCGGTCGGCGGGCTGGTCCTCGATGCGGTGCAGCGTGGACACCGCGGGGATGCGGTTGCGCAACGCGGCGGAGGCACCGACGACGTCGGCCTGCGGCAGGTGCGTGTGCACCAGGTCGATCTTCCGTTCCCGCAGCAGCGCGGCCGTCTTCGTGACCGCCCGCGGGTCCCACGGGGCCAGCCCCAGCTCGGCCACCGGCACCCCGGCCCGGCGCAGCGCGCCCAGCTCGCTGGTCTCCGACGTCGAGGCGATCGCGACGACGACGAGCTCGACCCCCACCTCCCGCGCCCCCTCCGCCAGGTCGCTCAGCCCGATCTCGGGGCCGCCGGGATGGAGGGTGGGGACGAGGTGGGCGATCTTCACGGGCTCTCCGGTGGGTTCGGGCTGATCACCCTGTCGGGGTGCCGACGGCCGCAGACCCTACCGCTGCGTGACCGTCCCCGGTGCTGCCGGTTCCGCTCAGGAGGAGATCGCGCGCGGATCCTCCGCCCGGTCGGTGTCAGGGGAGCGCTCCGTGTCCGGAACGGGTGAGTTGGTGGCCTTCTTGACCGAGTCGAGGATCGCCAGCCCCTGGCCCACGAGCCCCGCGGCGATCTCGCCGAGCCCGTCGGCGCCGTTGAGGATGTTGACGTTCGCGCCGGACAGCCCGCTCGCCGCCTGCTTGACGATCTCGGGCAGCTGGTCGATGAGCATCCGGTCCAGCGCAACGCGGTCGTTGGACGCGGCGGCCTCGGCCTGGATCCGCATCTTCTCCGCGTCGGCCTTCGCCAGGATGCGGACGCGCTCGGCCTCGGCCTCCGCCGGCCGCACGACCTCGGCGATGAGCTGCTGTTGGCGCAGTTCGGCCGCGCGCTGGGCCAGCTCGGTCTGCACCGCGATGACCTGCCGGGTGGCCTGGGCCTGCGCGAGCGGCCCGGCCTGGCCGGCCTCCGCCTGGGCGGTCTCGATCTCGGCGCGGTACTGGGCCTGGATCACGGCGGTCTGCCGGGCGTACTCGGCCTGCTTGCGCTGGGACTGCTGCGCGGCCTCGGCGGCCACCTGGTCGGCGTTGGCCTGGGCGATCTGGGCCTCGCGCTGGATGGCCGCGTTGTGCGGGGCGGCCATCGCCTGGATGTAGCCGAGGTTCATGTCGTCGATCGACTGGATCTGCAGCGAGTCGACGGTCAGGCCCAGGGAGGCCATCTCGGCCTTGGATCCGTCGAGCACCTCCCCCGCGAGCTTCTGCCGCTCGGTGACGATCTCCTCGACCGTCATCGAGCCGACGATCGAGCGCAGGTGGCCGGCGAAGATCCGGCCGGTCAGGATCGCCATCTGGTCCTGGTCGGACAGGAACCTCCGCGCGGCGTTGACGATGCTCTCGTCGTCGTTGCCGACCTTGAACGCGATCACGGCGCGGACGTTGAGCGCGATGGCCTGGCGCGTCACGCACGCCTCCGCCACCTCGGCCTCGCACATCGCGAGCGTCAGGAAGCTGGCCTTGCGGAAGAGCGGCAGGACGAACGCGCCGTGGCCGGTGACGACGCGGAACGGGCTGTCGCCCACGCCGCCCTTGCCACCGGAGATCAGCATCGCCTCGTCGGGTGCGGGAACTCGGTAACCGAACATCAGCTTCTCCTCAGTGGTCGGTCCACGCGACGACGTCGAGCGCACGGCCGCCGCGGGAGCCGACGACGAGCACCGTCGTGCCCTTCGGCAGCGGGTCGTCGGACCAGGCCAGGAAGATCTCCGATCCACCCCGGATGGAGATCCGCACCTCGCCCGCACCGTGCGGGCCGCGTGTCGCGTGGGTGAGCAGTCCGATCCGTCCCACGGCGGAGGGGTCCGGGCTCACGTGGCCACCGCCTCTCGGTCGTACGGCGCATCGCTGCACTTCGGAAAGTAGCCCTGCTCCCGTCGCCCCGGACCCCCTTTTGATCAAGACTTGACCTGCGTCCGGGACGGACCGGACGAAGGGTGCGAGACACGCCGCGATCAGGCGGCGACGGGCCGCGCTGCCCGTTCGGGTGACCACTGTCACCGTATGGGACAGGATGGGGGCAGAACGGGGAGGGGAGTAGATGGACGACGAATCGCTCGACGGGATCGGTGGCGCCGAGGGGCCGGTCGTCGTGCTCGTGGACGCCGTGACCGAGGTCGAACGCAGGCTGGTCAAGACCTGGATGTCCGAGGCCGGCATCGCACCGGCCGCCGTCCTGCCGGTGCGTGGCTCGGCGCTCGCCCAGCCGCTGGCGGGCCTGTCCGACGACACCGTCGTCGCGCCGGTGCGGGTGGCGTGGCTGCCCCGTGAGCGCAACGGGCAGCGTCGCGTGCGCTGGTCGGACGTCTTGTCGCTGACCAACCCGCGGCACCCGCCGGCCCGGGCGCAGGGCCGGATCGCGCGCCGAGAGCCCGACCGGGCCGCGGTGGTCGTCGCGGAGCCCGCGACCGTCGCCGACCTCCGGCAGCGGTTCGGCCGCCGGATCCCGGGCGGTGACGTGGCGTTCGGTGACTTCGTCGCCCGCCAGGCCGGTCTCGCGCTGGAGCGCGCCGAACGCGCGTTGGTGGGCGACCGCTACAAGGTGCCCAAGCACATCGTCGAGGCCGTGGAGGGCAGCCCCGAGTTCCGCCGCGAGGTCCGTGAGCTGGCCGCGAAGCTCGAGCTGCCCGAGGCCGAGGTGGCCGAGCGCGCCGCCGCCGACCTGCACGGGCTCGTCGCCTCGATGAGCCCGGCCGCGGTCGACCTGCTCACCGGTGTGCTCCGGCCGCTGCACTCCCGCGCCTGGGACGTCCAGGTGGACGACGCGGGGCTGGAGAAGCTGCGCGAGCTCAACAAGCGCCACGCGCTCGTGTTCCTGCCCAGCCATCGCTCCTACGCCGACCCGTTGCTGCTCGCCGACGTCCTCGCCGAGCACGACTTCCCCCGCAACCACGTCCTCGGTGGCGACAACCTGAGCTTCTGGCCGGTGGGCCCGCTGGCCAAGCGCGCCGGGATCGTGTTCATCCGGCGCAGCTTCGGCGACGACGAGATCTACAAGCTCGCCGTGCGCGAGTACTTCGCGTTCCTGCTCTCCAAGCGCTTCAACATGGAGTGGTACATGGAGGGCGGTCGGTCGCGCACCGGCAAGCTCCGCCCGCCGCGCTACGGGCTGCTGGCCAACGTCGCCGAGGCCGTCGAGCAGGGCCGCACCGAGGACGTCCACCTGGTGCCGGTGTCGATCACCTATGACCAGTTGCGCGAGGTCTCCGCGATGGCCGCCGAGCAGGTCGGCGCGCCGAAGAAGGGCGAGGGCCTGGGCTGGCTCGCCCGGTATGCGAAGGCGCAGCTGTCGCCGATCGGCTCGGCGTACGTCCGGTTCGCCGACCCCATCTCGCTGCGCGGCGCGCTTCCCGCCGACCCCGAGGACCAGACCGCCCGCAGGCTCGCGCTGCAGAAGGTGGCGTTCGAGGTCTCGGTGGGTATCAACCGGGTCACGCCCGTGGTCGCCACCGCGCTGGTCACGCTCGCGCTGCTGGGTGTCCGCGACCGGGCGCTGACGCTCGGGCAGGTGCGGCGCGTCCTGGAGCCCGTGCAGACCTACCTCGAGAAGCGCTGCCTCGTGGCGTCGTCGGAGGCGCTGCACAGCGACGCCGGCGTCCGCCGGGTGCTCGCGGCGCTGACGCAGTCCAAGGTCGTCACGACCTACACCGGCGGCGAGGAGCCGGTGTTCGCGATCGAGCGCGGCCAGCACCTCATCGCCGCGTTCTACCGCAACAGCGCGATCCACCACTTCGTCGACCGGGCCATCGCCGAGGTGGTGCTGCTGTCGGAGCCCGCCGACCGCTGGGAGCATGCGCTCACGCTGCGGGACCTGCTCAAGTTCGAGTTCTTCTTCCCCGACCGCGACACCTACCGCGAGCAGCTCACCGCCGAGCTGGCCCGGCTCGGGGCGTCCTGGGAGAGCGCCGACGGGGAGGCGACGCTGGCGGCGGCGGACTTCCTCATCGCCCACCGCGTGCTGCGGTCGTTCGTCGACGCGCAGCTCGTCGTCGCCCTGCGGCTGGCCGCCCGCGACCCCCGCACGCCCGTCGTGGAGAAGGACTTCCTCGACGAGTGCGGTGGCATGGGGCAGCAGATGCTGCTGCAGGGCAGACTGCACGGGCCCGAGTCGCTGTCGCGCGAGCTGTTCGCGTCCGCGTTGAAGCTGGCGGCCAACCGGGACCTGGTCGATCCCGGCCGCGAGGAGCTGGCCGAATGCCGGGAGGTGTTCGCGACGCAGCTGCGCGGCGCGGTCGCCCGGATCGGGAGGATCGATGAGATCGACGCCGCGGTGCGGCGGGAGGTGGTGGGTGTTGAGCCCTGAGGCAAGGAGCAACTGGGACGAGGCCCGTCTCGTCGCGGACGTCGAGAACGGCCCGCAGGGGCCCGAGATCGCCGCGTTCTTCGACTTCGACGGCACGCTGATCGACGGCTACTCGCTCGGCGCGTTCGCCCGCCATCACCTGCGCTCCGGGCACGTCACGCCCACCGACATCGGGCGGATGCTGCTGATCGGCATGCGCGGGGTGACCACGGAGGAGGACTTCGAGAAGTTCTTCCTGCTCGGCATGCGGTCGTGGGCCGGGCGCAGCGAGGACGAGCTGGCACAGCTGGGGGAGCGGCTCTGGCAGCAGGGCGTCGCCGGGTCGCTCTACCCCGAGGCGTGGCGGCTGGTGGAGGCGCACCGGCGTGCCGGCCACACCGTGGTGCTCGCGTCGTCGGCCACGCGGTTCCAGGTGGAGCCCGCGGCGAAGGCGATGGGCGTCGAGCACGTACTGGTGACCCCGGTGGAGTTCGAGAACGGGCTGTGCACCGGGCGTCCGGGCGGGCCGCCGCTGTGGCGGGAGGGCAAGGCAGCGGCCGTGCGCGAGTTCGGCGCCGTCCACGACATCGACATGATCGACAGCTATGCGTACTCCAACGGCGACGAGGACGTGGCGTTCCTCGGCACGGTCGGCCGGGCCCGCGCACTCAACCCCGGCCCCGGGCTGGCGGCGGAGGCGGCGGGCAAGAGCTGGCCGGTGGCGCACTTCCGTCCGCGCGGCCGTCCGGGGGCGCGGGAGATCGCGCGGACGGTCGGCGCGGTGGGCGGCACGCTCGGCGGTTTCGGCACCGGTCTCGTCGTCGGGGCGGTGAACGCGCTGGTGGGGGCCGGTACGCGGCGCGATGCGGTCGATCTCGCACTCACCCTCGGCGGCGAGTTCGGCACGGCGCTGGCCGGCGTCAAGGTGGACGTCCGCGGCGCGGAGCATCTCGTCGACTCCCGGCCCGCGGTGTTCCTGTTCAACCACCAGAGCCAGCTCGACGTCATCATCATCGCGAAGCTGCTGCGCAGCGGGTTCTCGGCCGTCGCGAAGAAGGAGGCGGCGAGCATCCCGGGGTTCGGGCTCGCGTTCCGGCTGGCCGACGTCGCGTTCGTCGACCGCACCGACACCGCGTCCGCGAAGGCCGCGCTGGAGCCCGCCGTGCAGCGCCTGCGCGAGGGGATCTCCCTGGTCGTCGCCCCGGAGGGCACCCGCTCGGCCACCCCGGCGCTGGGCCGGTTCAAGAAGGGCGCGTTCCACGTCGCCATGCAGGCGGGCGTGCCGATCGTGCCCATCGTCATCCGCAACGCCGGCGAGCTGATGTGGCGCGGCGCGTCGACCGTGCGGGAGGGCACCGTGCAGGTCACGGTCCTGCCGCCGGTGTCCACCGACGGGTGGACGGTCGAGGATCTCGACAAGCACGTCGAGGAGGTCCGTGACCTCTACGTCGAGACCCTGTCCGGCTGGGCCACCCCGCGCACCGGAGGGCGGGTGGCCGTCACCAACGGGCCGTCGGGGCCCGTGGACGCGCCGCTGGACTGGGGCACCGCCACCGAGATGAACCCGCTGGAGACGGCCATGTGGCGCGGCGAGACCGCCGACCCGCGGCTGCGCTCCAACGTGACCCTGCTGGAGATGCTCGACCACGCGCCCGACTGGGCACGGATGCGGGCGGCGCACGAGTGGGCGTCGCGGATGGTGCCGCGGATGCGCCAGCGCGTCCTCGACCCGGCGCTGGGTGTCGGCGTGCCCACGTGGGTGACGGTCGACGAGCTCGACCTCGACCAGCACCTCGCCCGCGTCCACCTGCCCGCGCCCGGCTCGATGCGGCAGCTGCTCGACGTCACCGCCGAGTTCGCGGCCGCCCCGTTCGACCGCGAGCGGCCGCTGTGGCGCACGTTGCTCGTCGAGGGCGTGGAGGGCGGGCGGGCCGGCTACGTCGTCACCACGCACCACTCCGCCACCGACGGACTCGGGGCCGTGCAGCTGATGGGGCAGCTGCACAGCACCGCCGCCGAGCACGACCCGGCCCGGCCCGAGCCGCCGGCGGCCGCCGCCGCGCAGGCCTCCACGCCGGTGGGGCTGCTGGCCGAGCAGATCGAGCGGACGGTCCGTGCCGCGCCCGGGCACGCGCTGCGTCGCGGGGTGGGGATGCTCGGGGCTCTGTCGCGGCCACTGTCGGCGGCCTCGCGGGCGGTGGACACCGTCCGGGCGCTCGGGCGCGTGGTCGAGCCGGCGCCGGCCGGGTCGCCGCTGCTGACCGGCCGCAGCGGCGAGTGGCACTTCGAGGTGCTGGAGGTGCCGCTCGCGGCGCTCAAGGCCGGAGCGAAGGCCGGCGGTGGGTCGCTCAACGACGGGTTCCTCTCCGCCGTGCTCGGCGGGTTCCGCCGCTACCACCAGGAGATGGGCGCGCCCGGTGTCACGACGCTGCCCATCGGCATCCCGATCAGCCTGCGCACCCAGGACGACCCGCAGGGCGGCAACCGGTTCACCGGCGCCCGCCTCGCCGGCCCCCTCGACGAGCCCGACCCCGCCGCCCGCATCAGGGCGGTGCGTCAGTTCGTCCTTGAGGCCCGCGCGGGTGCGGCCGTCGACGCGGTCGGCCTGCTGGCACCAGCCCTGCAGCTGCTGCCGGGCGTGGTCGTCGGGGCGATGTCGGGCCGGATGACCGCGGCCAACGACGTGCAGGCCAGCAACCTGCCCGGTGTCGCGCACCCGGTGTGGATCGCGGGCGCGCGGATCACGCGCATGTACCCGTTCGGTCCGCTGCCCGGCTGCGCCGCGATGATCACGCTGCTGACCCACGACGGCACGTGCTGCATCGGGATCAACCTCGACCCGGCCGCCGTCACGGACCCTGCGCTGCTGGTCGAGGGGCTGCAGGCCGGGTTGGACGAGGTGGTGGCGCTGGGCGGGTGAGCGCGGGGCATGATCGGGTGGTGCTGCCGCTCGAGGGTGTTCTCGTCGTGTCCTGCGAACAGGCCGTGGCCGCGCCGTTCGCCACCCGCCAGCTCGCGGAGCTGGGCGCGCGGGTGATCAAGGTGGAACGGCCGGGGGACGGAGACTTCGCCCGTGCCTACGACGCCACGGTGCAGGGCATGTCGAGCCACTTCGTCTGGCTCAACCGATCCAAGGAGAGCATCGCGCTCGACCTCAAGGCCGACCACGACACGATCATGCGGCTGATCGCCCGCGCCGACGTGTTCGTCCAGAACTTCGCGCCCGGAGCGGCCGAGCGCCTGGGACTGGGGGCCGACGCGTTGCGGGAGCGGTATCCGCGGCTGATCACCTGCTCCATCTCCGGCTACGGCCCCGACGGCCCCTACCGCGACGCGAAGGCCTACGACCTGCTCATCCAGTCCGAGGCGGGGCTCGTGTCGGTGACCGGGAGCGAGGACGAGCCCGCCAAGGCCGGCATCCCGGCGGCCGACATCGGAGCGGGCATGTACGCGTTCTCCGGCATCCTGGCCGCCCTCTACGACCGGGAGCGCACGGGTGTGGGCACGCACCTGGAGATCAGCCTGTTCGACGCGTTGGTCGAGTGGATGGGCTTCCCGCTGCTGTACACGGCAGGCTCGGGCGCGCCACCGCGCAGGCAGGGCACGAGCCACGCGGCCATCGCCCCCTACGGCACGTTCGCCGCGGGCGACGGCACCGAGGTCGTCATCGGCATCCAGAACGAGCGCGAGTGGGTGGCCTTCTGCGCCGCCGTGCTGGGCCGCCCGGAGCTGGCCGTCGACCCGCGCTTCGACACCGGCGCCCGGCGCGTCGAGCACCGGCCCGCCCTGCACACCGAGATCGACACGGTGCTGGCCACGCTCACCGGGGAGCAGCTCACCGGGCGGCTCGCCGACGCCCGCATCGCCTACGGGCGCCGCCGCGAGGTGGCCGAGGTGCTCGAGCACCCGCAGCTGGCCGCCCGCGAGCGGTGGGTGGAGGTCGGGTCGCCCGTGGGCCCGCTGCGCACCCTGCTCCCGCCGATCACCCTGCCCGGCCGTCCGCCGCGCCTCGACCCGGTCCCCGCGGTGGGGGAGCACACGGAGCAGATCCTCGGCTGGCTCGATGAACCCGACCCGCAGGCACCGACCGCACCCTGACGGTGGTCGGCGGGCCCCGTAACCACGCTGAGCGTGCGCTCGGCGTCGGCGTCGGTCTCAGCGGCGGGGCAGCTGTGCCAGCATCCGCTTCGTCTCCGCCGCCACCGCCTTCGCCGGGGCCACGGCCAGCTGTTCCCCCTCCAGCGGCACGGCGGTCGCGATCACGGCGTCGGTGAACAGGTCGATGCGGCTGATCGTCGGCATCCGCAGGGTGCGGGCCCCGCCTGTCGGGGCCAGCGAGTCGGAGAGGAACGGTGCGGCGCCGCCCGTCCAGACCGGGATGCCGGCGATCGCGCCCGCGCTGACGACGTGCGTGTGTCCGGCCAGCACGATCCGCACGTCCGAGCCGATGACGGCCGCGGCCAGCTCGGCGCGGTTCTGCAGCTCCATCGCCGCCGTGAGCGGGGACGGGCTGGGCAGCGGTGGATGGTGCAGCGCCAGGACGGTGCCGGCGGGGGCCGGGGTGGCCAGCTCGGCGCGCAGCCACTCCAGCTGCCCGGGGCGCAGCTCGCCGTAGGCGCGGCCGGGCACGGTGCTGTCGAGCACCACGATCCGCAGGTCCCCGAACCGGACGACGTGGTCGAGCGGTGACGAGTCGTCGCTGTCGTCGTCGAGCAGGTGCTCCCGCAGCGTCGCGCGGTCGTCGTGGTTGCCCGCGACGTGGACGACGGCGGCGCCGATCCGCTCGGCCACCGGCTCCACGAGCTCGCGGAGCCGCCGGTACTCCTGGGCCGAGCCGTGGTCGGCGAGGTCGCCGGTGAGCACGAGCGCCGCCGGGCGCAGCCCCGATCCCTCGACCACCTGCAGGGCGTTGGCCACGACCGGGTGGGTGTCGATCCCGCCGCCCTCCCGCGGCCCGTGGGGCCCGATGTGCAGGTCGGTGATCTGGATCAGCGTGTGGGTGGGTTCCGGCACTCCGCACATCCTGCGCCGTGGACGCGCGGCGTGCACGGATGCACCGACATACTTTCCGCCTGCACCGCGGACGGTGGTGCCACTGACCGGAGGTCGACCATGGCTGCCAGCGACCGGAGGTCGACGACGGCTGGGGGCGGCCGGAGCGACTCGGGGCTGGGCGGGCGGGTGTGGACGCTGTTCACGCCCTACCGCGCGAGCCTCGTGCTCATCGTCGTGGCCGTGCTGCTGTCCAGCGGGCTGGGCATCGTCACGCCGTTCCTCACCCAGGCCGTGTTCGACCGTGCCCTCTTCCCCCTCGACCACAGCGGCGTGCACCTGTCGCTGCTCGCGTGGCTGGTGGGCGGCATGGTCGCCGTGCCGGTGGTGTCGGCGCTGATCGGGGTGTTCCAGACCTACGAGACCACCCTGCTGGGCAACCGCGTGATGGCCGACCTGCGCAGCCGGCTGTTCGAGCACCTGCAGCGCATGGACCTGTCGTTCTTCACCGCCACCCGCACGGGCGCGATCCAGTCGCGGCTGGCCAACGACGTGGGCGGCGTGCAGTCGGTGCTCAGCGAGACGGCCAGCTCCATCCTCGGCAACGTCGTGACGGTGGTGGCCGCGCTCGTCGCGATGATCATCCTGAGCTGGCAGCTCACGATCGTCGCCGTGGCGTTGGTCCCGCTGTTCGTGGTGCTGCAGATCCGGGTGGGCCGGGTGCGGCGCAGGCTGGCCGGGCGCACGCAGGAATCGCTCTCGGACATGACGGCGATCACCGAGGAGTCGCTGTCGGTGTCGGGCGTGCTGCTGGCGAAGGTGTTCAACCGGCAGTCCTACGAGATCCAGCGCTACCGCGAGGAGAACGCCCGCCAGGTGGACCTGCAGGTGCGCCAGGCCATGACGGGCCAGTCGTTCTTCGCGGTCGTCCAGACGTTCCTCGGCATCACCCCGGCGCTGGTCTACCTGGTGGCCGGCATCCTCATCGTCCTGGGCAGCGGCGCGGCGGTCACCGCAGGAACGATCGTCGCGTTCACCACACTGCAGACGAGGTTGCTGTTCCCGACGGTCAACCTGTTGCGCGTCTCGCTGGACGTGCAGACGTCGCTCGCGCTGTTCGGCCGCATCTTCGACTACCTCGACCTGACACCCCGCATCGTCGACGCGCCGGACGCGCGGGTGCTGGACGTCTCGACCGTCGCCGGGCGGGTGGAGCTGGACCGCGCGTGGTTCTCCTACCCGGCCGGTGAGGTCGCGGGCCAGGCCCCGGTGGCCGAGGTCGCGGAGGCCGACCGTGTCTACGCCGTGAAGGACGTGTCGTTCACGGTGGCGCCCGGCCAGCTCGCCGCGATCGTCGGGCCCAGCGGTGGCGGCAAGACCACGCTGTCCTACCTCGTGCCGCGCCTGTACGACGTCGACCGTGGGCGGGTGCTCATCGACGGCCATGACGTGAAGGAGCTCACCCAGGCCTCGGTGGCGGACGCGATCGGCATGGTCACCCAGGACACGTTCCTGCTGCACTCCACGATCGCCGACAACCTGCGCTACGCGAAGCCCGACGCCACCCGGGAGGAGCTGGAGGCGGCGGCGCGCGCGGCCAACATCCACGACCGCATCGTGTCGTTCGCCGAGGGCTACGACACGGTGGTCGGCGAGCGCGGCTACCGGCTCTCGGGCGGGGAGAAGCAGCGGCTCGCGATCGCGCGGGTGCTGCTCAAGGACCCCCGCATCCTCATCCTCGACGAGGCCACGAGCGCGTTGGACACGACCAGCGAGCGGCTCGTGCAGCAGGCGCTGGAGAACGCGACGAAGCGCCGCACCACCATCGCCATCGCCCACCGGCTCTCGACGATCCTCGGGGCCGACGTGATCCTGGCCGTCGAGAACGGGCAGGTGGTGGAGCGCGGCACCCACGCGGAGCTGCTGGCGCTCGACGGCCTGTACGCGCGGCTCTACACCGAACAGTTCGCCGGCGGGAAGGTCGAGGCGCGGTGCAAGGACGGCGTCCGCTTCCGGGACGGCGCCACGCTGGTGAGCCGGAACGCGGCCGTCGGGAACGCAGGGGAGGACGCGGGGGAGAAGGTCGCCTGAGCGACGATGACGTACGGCCCGTAGGTGTAGCCGGAGGCGAGTGCGGTGACGACGACCGCGAACCCGCGGCCGACAGCTACCGGTCGCCGGGTGCCCTACCAGCTGCTGACGTCGTAGTCCTTGAGGAAGCAGCCGTGCAGGTCCTCGCCGGCCTCGCCGCGCACGATCGGGTCGTAGACACGGGCCGCCCCGTCCACGAGGTCGAGCGGGGCGTGGAAGCCCTCCTCGGCGAGGCGCAGCTTGGTGGGGTGCGGGCGCTCGTCGGTGATCCAGCCGGTGTCGACGGCGGTCATGAGGATGCCGTCGCGCTCCAGCATCTCGCCCGCGCTGGTACGCGTCAGCATGTTCAGCGCGGCCTTCGCCATGTTCGTGTGCGGGTGCCCGGGGCCCTTGTAGGCGCGGCTGAACTGCCCCTCCATGGCCGAGACGTTCACGACGTAGGTGCGCCGCGCCGGAGAGGCGGCCATGGCCGGGCGCAGCCTGCTGATGAGGATGAACGGCGCTGTCTGGTTGCACAGCTGCACCTCGAGCAGCTCGAGGGCGTCGACCTCGTGCACGCGCTGGGTCCAGCTGTTGACCGATGCCGTGTCGGGCAGCAGGCCGCCGGCGTCGATGGCGGTGCCGGCGGCGATCCGCTCCGGCGACGCACTGCGGGCGGCGAGCGCCAGCTCCGTCACCGCGTGGGGCGTGTGCTGCTCGGCCAGGCTGCCCGCGAGAGCCGCCGGGTGCGCGTCGCTGACGTGGTCGAACGTGACGACGTCGACGCGGCCGTCGAGCAGCTCCGGGGGCGGGGTGCGCTCGGCCTCGACGAGTGCGGAGTACGAGCCGGGCGAGCGGCGGACCGTCTGGGCGGCGTTGTTGATGAGGATGTCGAGCGTGCCCTGCTCGGCCACGGTGTCGGCGAGCGCGACGACCTGCGCGGGGTCGCGGAGGTCGATGCCGACCACGCGCAGCCGGTGCAGCCACTCGGCGCTGTCGGGCATGTCGGCGAAACGGCGCACGGCGTCGTTGGGGAAGCGGGTGGTGATGGTGGTGTGGGCGCCGTCGCGCAGCAGCCGCAGCGCGATGTACATGCCGATCTTCGCGCGGCCACCGGTGAGCAGGGCGCGGCGGCCGGTGAGGTCGGTGCGGGCGTCGCGCTTGGCCCGGTTGAGCGCGGCGCACCCGGGGCAGAGCTGGTGGTAGAACGCGTCGACCACCGTGTAGCGGTTCTTGCAGGTGTAGCAGGCGCGCGAGCGCAGCAGCGTGCCCGCGGTGGCGCCGACGGCCGCGGAGACCAGCGGCAGGCCCTGCGTCTCGTCGTCGATGCGGCCGGGCGCACCGGTGGCGGTGGCCGCGGTGACGGCGTCGTCGGCGGCGGCGATCGCGTCCCGCTTGGCGTGCCGGCGGGCGATCTTGACCGACTTCCAGAGGCTCGCCGTGGCCCGCCGGAGCACCACCGCGTCGGGGTGCTCGGGCGGCAGACCCTCGACGTCGGCGATCACCTGGAGGCAGGTGCGCAGCTTGTCGGGATCGATGGCCGTCACGCCCGTCAGAGTACGGGGGCCCTGACGAGGTGCTTCAGCCCTCCATCTCGGCGAGTGCCTTTTTGGCCTGCTCCAGCTCGGCCTCCAGGGCCGCGACCTTGGCCGCGCGCTGCTCCCGGGCGGCGCCGATGACGGCGTCGATCGGCTCGGCGAGCTGCTCGTGCAGCTCCTGGGCGGCACGCAGCACGGACGCGGCCGTGACGGGCAGGCCGCGCTGGATCCACGAGGTGCCCTGCTTGAGCTCGGCCTGCCACTCGCCGTCGGCGGTGCCGCTGACGGTGAGCGTCAGCTCCACGGTGCGCGTGGTGCGTGCGGTGGAGGAGCCCTTGGGACGGCCGCGGCCGCGCTTGGGCGGGGACTCGACGGCTGCGCTGTCGACGGCGGCGCTGTCGACGGCGGCGCTGTCGGCCGCGGGGGCCGTCGGGGTGGGCTCCGTGACCGGGCCGGTGCTCTGCGTGTCGTCCACGGTCGGACAGGCTAGAACACGCGTTCGAGCGATCATGGACGGGGTGATCGTCGGGGCCGGCGCGACGGGGTGGCCGCCACAGGGTCCGCAGGCCAGTCGTGCTTCGGGTACCGCCCGCGCAGCTCGGCGCGCACCTGGGGGTAGCCGTTCGTCCAGAAGGACGTGAGGTCCGCGGTGACCGCGGCGGGCCGCCCGGCGGGCGAGAGCAGGTGCAGCACCACCGGCAGCCGGCCGTCCGCGACGGTGGGGGTGGCGGTCCAGCCCAGCACCTCCTGCAGCCGGACGGCGAGCACGGGCTCGTCACCGGAGTAGTCCAGCGCCACCCGCGAGCCGGACGGCACCTCGATGCGCTCGGGCGCGAGCTCGTCCAGCCGCCCCGCGATCCTCCAGTCCAGGAGCGACCGGAGCACGGCCGCGGCGTCGACGCGCGCCAGGTCGGCGCGCCGGCGGGCCGCGGTGAGCGGGCCGGTCCACCAGCGGTCGGTGTCGGCGAGCAGGCCGGCGTCGGAGACGTCGGGCCAGGGGTCGCCGAGCACCCGGTGCAGCGTCGCGATCCGTGCGCGCAGCGCGCGGGCATGCGGGGTCCAGCGCAGCAGGCCGAGCCCCTCGGCGCGCAGGCCGTCGAGCAGGGCGGCGCGGACGGACGCCGGGTCCGGGCGGGCGAGCGGGCGCTCCTCCAGCACGATCGCCCCGAGCCGTCGGACGCGCCGGGCGACGACGTCACCGTCGGACCAGGCCACCTCCTCGGCGTCGGACAGCAGGGCGGGCGCGGCGAGCTCGGCGGTCTCGCGGTCGGTGACCGCGGCCAGGCGCACCCGCCCGTTCTGGGCCCCGGGGGTGCGCTCGGCGTCGGCGACGGCGAGCCACTCCTGCGCGGCGAGGGGGCTCCCGGCGGGCAGCTCGACGGCGGTGCCGCCCGCCATGAGGTAGAGCGGAGAGCCGGGGGAGCGGCGACGGGCCAGCCGCTCGGGCTGGGCGAGGGCGACGACCAGCGCGGCGGCACCATGATCGTGGTCGTCGCTACGGGAGCGTCCTGCGGAGGGCGCTCCGGCACGGCTCGTGGGGATCTGCCGCTGCAGCCGCGCCACCTCCGCCCGCCAGCGGCCCGCGCCCGGGGCCGAGCCGCTGCGCAGCCTCGCCAGCTCCCCGTCCATCTCGACGCCCTGGGTCAGGGTGTCGTCGTCGAGCAGGGCCACCACCTCGGCGGCCAGCCGCGGTCCGACGGCGTCGGTGCCGTCGAGCAGGGCGCGGGCGAGGCGGGGGTGCAGACCGAGGCCCGCCATCCGGCGGCCCCGGTCCGTGATCGTCCATCCCCGGCTGCCGCCGACCTCGTGATCGCCGGTGCTGCCGCCGCGGTCGAGGGCGCCGAGCGCGCGCAGCACCTCCTGCCCCGCGTGCAGCGGGCCCTGCGGCGGGGCGTCCCACCAGCGCAGCCCCGCGCCGTCGGGGGTACCCCAGTCGGCGAGGTCGAGGGCGAGGCGGGTGAGGTCGGCGGTGCGGATCTCGGGCTCGGGATAGCGCGGCAGCAGCTCGCCCTCCGGCCAGCACCGGAGGACCCGGCCGGGGGCCTCGCGGCCGGCCCGGCCCGCGCGCTGGTCGGCCACGGCGGCCGACACCCGCACGGTGACGAGCCCCGCCATCCCGCGCCGGTGGTCGACGCGCGGGACGCGGGCCAACCCGGCGTCCACGACGGCCCGGACCCCGGGCACGGTCAGGCTCGACTCCGCGACGGCGGTGGCCAGCACGACCCGCCGCCGGTGACCGGGGCGCAGCGCCGCGTCCTGCTCCGCCGCAGGCAACCGGCCGTGCAGGGGGAGGACGTCGGCGTCGATGCCGGACAGCGCCGCCGCGGTCCGGCGGATCTCCGCGACCCCCGGCAGGAAGGCGAGCACGTCGCCGTCACCGTCGGCGAGCGCGGCGCGGACGGCGCGGGCCACGCAGGCCTCGATCCGCTCCCCGCGTGCGGGGGGCGCGTACCGGACGTCGACGGGGAACGTCCGCGCCTGCACCTCCAGGACCGGCGCGTCGCCGAGGATCGCGGCGAGGCGCGGCGTCGCCACGGTGGCCGAGGTCGCGAGCAGCTGCAGGTCCGGGCGCAGCCCGTCGCGGGCGTCGAGCAGCAGGGCGAGCAGGAGGTCGGCGTCGAGGTGACGCTCGTGGCACTCGTCGAGCAGCACCGCGGAGACGCCGGCCAGCTCGGGGTCACCTCCGAGCCTGCGCAGCAGCAGCCCGGACGTCACTACCTCCACGCGCGTGCCTGCCGAGACCTTCCGGTCGCCGCGCACCGCGTATCCGACGGTCGCCCCGACCGGCTCACCGAGCAGCGACGCCATCCGTGCCGCCGCGGCCCGGGCGGCCAGCCTGCGGGGTTCGGCCACGAGCACCCGACCGTGGACGGCGGCCGCGAGCGCGAGCGGCACCAGCGTCGTCTTGCCCGTGCCCGGCGGGGCGACGAGCACCGCGGTGCCGTGCTCGGCCAGCGCGGCCGTGACGTCCCCGAGCGCCGCGCGCACGGGGAGGTCGGGGAGATCGGGGAGGTGCATCGACCGGCAGTCTGCACGAGACCGGGCCGGCGCGCGGGGAACCGGCCGGGCTGCCAGGCTCCGTCCATGACCTGGTTGCCCCGCACGCTCGGCGCGCTCACCGCCGTCTACGGCCTGTCCACGCTCGTCGAGCCCGCGATTCTCGCGAAGCCCGCAGGCCTGTCCGGGGACGAGCCGCCGGCGCCCGTGTCGATCCTCGTGCGCGCCGTCGGCGTGCGCGACATCGCCAACGGCCTGGCCATGGCGCTCGCCCCCGCGGGTCCGGCGCTGCGGCTGGCGATCGGGGCCCGCATCGCCGCCGACCTCGGCGACGCCCTCACCTTCGCCGTCAGCCGCAACGAGAGCGACGACGCCAAGCGCAAGGCGATCGGCGTCGGCGTGGGGTGGGGGGCGCTGAACCTGCTCGGTCTGCTCGCGGCCCGCACGTCCTGACAGGCGGCCCCGCTTGCCCCGGCGCCGGCGGGACGGCAGGCTCCCGACGTGAGCGCCGGGTCGAGCAGGGTGACGCCGCTCTTCGGTGACGCCGATCCGGCCCGCGGCACCCCCGCCCAGCGCCGCCTCGCCGTGCTGCAGGAGCTGATCGGTCACGGCACCCGGCAGCGCGACCTCGCCCGCACGTGCGAGCTGGTCACGGCCACGTTGTCGCGTGCCGAGCCCGACATCGCGTTCGTCGCCCTGCACCTGCTGCGGCCGGACGGCTGGGCCGACGCCGTCGGGCTGATCGGGGTGAACGCCGGGCAGTGGCCGCTCGACGCGGCCCTCGAGCACCCGGTCGTGCTCGACGGACTGCGTGACCGCTTCGGTGACCTGCCCGCCGGTTCGGGCGACCGGGCCGCGCGACGGGCGGTGCTCCTGCCGCTCCGCGGCGCGTCCGGGCCGCTCGGGGTGCTCGTGCTGGGGTCGGCCACCGCGCCGGACGACGAGGAACCGGACGGCGAGCAGCGGCGCTTCCTCGACGCGGTCGCCGCCCAGGCGGGGGCCCTGCTCGACCCGGTCGCGCGCCCCGCCGGCCCGCTCGCGGAGGAGCGGGCCACCGCCCGGCGGCTCGACCTGCTGCAGCGGGCCACCGCCGACCTGTCGGCTGCCGCCACCCCGGACCAGGTCGTCGACGTCACCCGGCGGCACCTCGCCCGGCTGCTCGCCAGCCCGGCGGTCGCGATCTGGGAGCGGGACGGCGACACCCTGCGCGCCGCCGCGATGGACGGCTGGGACCCCACGGTCGTCCGCGACTGGACGGCGCTGCCCCTGGTCGGGGAGATGCCCGTCGCCGACGCGGCCCGGGACCGCCGCCCGGTACTGCTGGAGTGCCCGGAGGACTGGGAGCGCGACTACCCCCACCTGCAGGACGTCGTCGCGGCGAGCGGCTATCGGGGACTGGCCGTGTGGCCGCTGGTGGTGGCAGGAGAGGGGCTGGGGTCACTCGCGGTCGGCTTCCCGCAGGCCCGCGAGCTCGGCGCCGAGGAGCTCGCGACGGCCGCCGCGCTCGCCGAGCAGTGCGGGCAGGCCGTGGCCCGGTCCCGCCTGCTGCAGGCCGAGAGCGACGCCCGCCGCGACGCCGTGCGGCTGGGCGCCGCGCTCGCCGCGCTCTCGGCGGCCGTCGACATGCGGGCCGTGGCGGCGGTGATCGTCGAGCAGGCCGTGACGGCCGGCGCCGTGGCCGTGGTCGTCGCGGTGCGCGGCGAGGAGAAGCAGGACGTCCACCTCGACGTGGTCGCCGCCGTCGGGTTCCCCCGCAACGCCCCGCGACGGCTGGCCGGCACCGGCCCGCTCGCGGCCGATCGCAGCGCCCCGGACTGGTCCGTGGCGTCGGGCGCGGCCTGGGGCGCGCCGGAGGAGCCCTACCCCGTGCACTCCGTGATCCCGCTGCACGTGGCGGGCGGGCGCGTCGGCAGCCTCGGCATCGTCTGGAAGGGCGACCCGCCTGCGGCCGCCGAACGGTCGTTGCTGGTGACGGTTGCGGGGCAGGGCGCGCAGGCACTCGACCGGGCCCGCCTGCAGCAGGCCGAGCACGAGGTGGCCGTGACCCTGCAGCGCGTGCTGCTCCCGGCGGCGTCGCCCGGGCTCGAGCGTCTCGCGGTCGCCACGCGCTACCTGCCCGCCGGACGTGGCACCGAGGCCGGCGGCGACTGGTACGACGTCATCCCGCTCGACGACGGCGGTGCGGGCACGGGCAGCGGTGACGGCGCGGGCAGCAGGGTCGCGTTCGTCGTGGGCGACGTCGTCGGTCACGGCCCGCACGCCGCCGGCGTGATGGGGCAGCTGCGCAGCGCGCTCGCGGCCTACCTGCTCGACGACCACGGCCCGGCCGAGGCGCTGGAGCGGCTCGACCGCTTCGCCCGGCGCGTCGACGGCGCCAGGGCGAGCACCGTGAGCTGCGGGGTCCTCGACCGCGCCACCGGCGAGCTGTGCTGGGCACGGGCGGGGCACGTCCCGGCGCTGGTGGTGGACGGGTCCGGTGCGCGGTTCCTGCTCGGCGGGTCGGGCACCGTGCTCGGTGTGCGCGGGCGGCCCCCGTTCACCGAGGAACGCGTGGTGCTGGAACCGGGGTCGAGCGTCGTCCTCTACACCGACGGGCTCGTGGAGCGTCGCGGCGAGGACGTCGACGCCGGGCTCGACCGGCTGCGGCGTGCGGTGGCCGACCTGCGCGACCTCGGCCCCGAGCACCTCGCGTCCGGGCTGCTGGCGCACTGCCTGGGTGGCGGGCCCGCCGACGACGTCGCGCTCGTCGTGATCCGGCTGCTCCCCGCGCCGCTGGAGAACACCCGTCCCGCCGAGCCCGGTGAGCTGGCCCGCGTGCGGCGGGAGATCCATGCGTGGGCCGGCGCGGCCGCGCTCCCCGACGACCAGCTCGGTGACCTGCAGCTGACCCTCGGCGAGGCGCTGGCCAACGGCGTCGAGCACGCCTACCTCGGCCGGACGCCCGGCGAGGTCGGCTACCGCGTGGCCATGACCGCGGACGGCGCCGTCGCGGTCGAGGTCCGCGACGGCGGCCACTGGCGCCCCCGGCCCGTCGACCCGGGGCATCGCGGCCGCGGACTGCTGATCATCGACCGGATCGGCGTGGACGCCACCGTCGAGGGTTCGGACCACGGCACGGTGGTGCGGTTCACGGTGGCCCCGCCCCAGTGACCTCGCCGGATTCGCCCGCCCGTTGCGCACCTCGCGCGCGAACGGCTCGGGCGGGCCGGCCGCGGCCGGAGCCGGCGGACTCAGGCGTCCAGCTCGGCGCGGCGGGCTCTGGCCCGGGCCGTCGTCGTCGCGGCG
>NZ_JAOPWR010000462.1 GCF_025965585.1 Pseudonocardia sp. | reverse complement strand
GCACGACCTGCAGTCGCCCGCGCGGCGTGCGCCGTCGCCGCACCCGGCCGCTCGATCGCGACGGCCACGGCGGCCGCGGCGATGTCGCGTTCCACGGCAGCGTCGGCAATCAGGTGCCGCACGGCCTGGAGCTTCGCCAGCGGCTGCCCGAACTGGTGCCGGGACATCACATGCTCGCCGGCGAGCGCGCACGCCCGCTCCATCGCCCCCACCAGGGCGGCCGCGGCGAGGACGTCGCCGCGCACGCGGACCTGCTCCGCCAGGCCCGCGGGCGCCGTCACCACCGACCCGGCTGGCAGCCGGACACCGTCGAGTCGCAGGGTCACCACGGGGTCGTCCGCCAGCGACGGCAACGGCTCGGCCAGCAGGGCGGCGGCGTCCGCCACCGCGAGCCGCGTGAACGTGTCGTCGCGCAGGACCAGGACCGCTCTCTCCAGGCCCTCGGGCCACCGGACCCGGGGGGCGGCACCGCACAACCGCACTCCGGCCCCGTCCGCCTCGGCGGACACCGCCTCCGCGCGCACGACCGCCGCCCGCGCGTCTCCGATCTCCGTCCACGCCCCCGCCCCGGCCCCGGCCAGCGCCCAGCCCGCGAGCGCCGTCTCCATCAGAGGGATCGGTGCGGCGTGCCGGCCGATCCCGGCGGCGAGTTCCGCGGCGTCGGCGAGGTCCCCACCGGCGCCGCCCTGATCCTCAGGAGTCCCGACGCCGGGCCAGCCCAGCTCGTGGACCAGCGACCACAGCTCGTCCGAATCGTCCGCGGCACGCCCACCGAGGACATCGTCGACCACCGCGCGCAGATCCGAACTGAACACACAGCCGGGCACGGACATCAACACACCTCCGAGCGACCGATCACGGTACGCATGACTTCAGACGCGCCGCCGCGGATGGAGGCACCCGGGACGGCGGCGAGCCCGTCGACGAGCAGGCGGGAGGCCTCTGCGTCCGCCCCGCAGACGTCGAGGACGTAGCGGGCCGTTTCGACGACCTCCTTCTCGAAGGTGGTGCCGCGCAGCTTGAGTGCCGACGCGAGCCGTCCGGGCACCTCGCCGGCGTCGAGTGCGGTCGCGACTTGGACCGACAGCTGCCGGAGCCCGACGAGCTGGGCGGCCAGTGACCCGACGCGCTCCGTGACCGCCCGGTCCCGCACGCGCGCCGCGCTCCGCACCATCGCCGCGAGAAGCGGGTAGGTACTCAGGTAGCGTTCCGCGCCACCCCGCTCGAACGCCAACTGCTCGGTGACCTGCTTCCACCCTTGTCCGACGGTGCCGAGCGCGCGCCCAGCGGGCACCGGCACGTCGGCGAACACCACCTCGTTGAAGTGGTGCTCGCCGACCATGTCGAGGATCGGGCGGATCTCGATGCCCGGGGCATCGGAGTCGACGAGGAACTCGGTGAGTCCCTCGTGGCGGGCGTCCTCGTCGCTGGTGCGGGCCAGCACGTAGATGTGCGTCGCGTGATGGGCGGACGTGGTCCACACCTTGGCGCCGGTGACCCTCCACCCGTCGCCGTCGGGCACGGCGCGGGTCCGGACGGCGGCGAGGTCCGACCCCGCCTCGGTCTCGCTCATTCCCAGCCCGACGACGATCTCACCCCGCCGGATACCCGGCAGGAACTCGGCCTTCAGCTCGTCGGAGCCCACGCGCAGGATCGCCGGGCCGATCTGCCGGTCCGCGGTCCAGTGGGCGGTGACTGGCGCGCCCGCCCGCAGCAGCTCCTCGGTGACGACCATCCGCTCGAGGTTCGAGCGGCCCCCACCGCCGTACTCGGCCGGCCAGCTCATCCCGATCCAGCCACGCTCGGCTACCCGCTCGGTGAAACTCGCGTCGAACCCGCGCATCCAGCTGTCGGTGCGGGGAGCGATCCCGGCGGCCGCGACCACCTCCCGTACCTGCCGTCGCAGATCCGACAGGTGGTCGGCGTCTGTCGCCGTGGACACCGTCTCGATGCTCATCGTCCTCCGATCCGATCCGATCCGTGCCCGGCGCTGCGGCCGGCCGACACGTGTGCCGTCCACGACGTACGCGATCGCGGACGGCCCGCGCTCATGTGGACAGGATCGTCACGCAGGACTGACCGGGCGCGCCGTAGAGGTGGGCGTAGCCGACCCGGGCGTTCTCGACCTGGCGATCGCCCGCACGGCCGCGCAGTTGCGTGACCAGCTCGTACACCTGGCGTAGGCCCGAGGCGCCGACCGGCTCGCCGTTGGCGATCAGCCCACCGTCGGTGTTCACCGGAAGTCTGCCCTTGATCTCGGTCTCCCCCGCCGCGACGAGCTGCTCCTGCTCGCCGTGCTCGCAGAAACCGTTCTCGGCGAGATGGATGACCTCGGAGCCTGCGTCGGTGTCCTGTAGCTGCAACACGTCGACGTCCTCCGGCCCGATCCCGGCCTTCTCGTACGCCTCCTTCGATGCGTCCACGGTGGGGGACGGTGCCGGATCCAGGGTGAAGGAGGGCGACAGCAGCTCGAACGCCCCTTCCCGTCGTGACCGCAATGCGCTCGCCCGCAGATAGACCGGCGTGTCGGTGTACAGGTGGGCCTTCGCAGCCGGCACCAGGATCGCCGCGGCGGCACCCTCGTTGGGGCCGCAGTACATGAACTGGGTCAGCGGGTGGTTCAACATCGGCGAGGAGAGGATCTCGTCCTCGGCCACCGGCTTGCGTCGCCACGCCTTCGGGTTGGCCTGGCCGTTGCGGAAGGCTCGCGCCGCCACCCTGGCGAGGGTCCGCGAGCTGATCCCGTGGTCGTGCATGTAGCGCTGGATCTTCATCCCGAAGAAGTGCGTCGTGAGGAACAGGCCCTCCTCGCCGTACCAGCCCGGCAGCCCCGAGACCGAGGGGTGGTCGGAGAAGGCGCCGCGCGGGTGCTTGTCGAGCCCGATCGCGATGGTGATCTCGTGGCGGCCCAGGGCGATGTCCTCGGCCGCCATGGCCAGCGACGTGCCGCCGGTGGCGCAGCCGGTGAACACGGACCTGCCGGGGATCCCGGTCAGGCCGAGCAGACCGACGATGGCCTCCGGGTTCGTGACCTCCATGCTGCCCGCGTACAGCGCCTGGACGTCTGTCCACGCGAGACCGGCGTCGGTCAGGGCCTCGTAGACGGCCTCCTCGCCCATCTCGAGTGCCGACTTGCCGGGGTAACGACCGAACGGGTGCAGGCCCACACCCACGATGGCGACATCGGCACTGCTCATCGGGCACACTCCTCGACCGGGGCGAACGCGTGGACCATGACCTCGTTGCCGTCGGCGTCCTTCCTGAACGGGACGATCCGCAGCTCCATCTCCTGGCCGATCCGCAGCTTGGCCGGATCGGCCTCGGTCAGCCGCGCCTCCACCCGGAGCGCACCGGGCAGCTCGACGTACCCGACGGCGAACGGCGCGAACGTCTCCACCGTGTCGTCACCGGCGTACGGCGGCGAGGGCGGCCGGAACCGCTGGGTGGTGAAAGTCCACAGCGTGCCCCTCCGCGGCAGCTCCACGCGCTCGAGTTCCTCGCGGGCACTGCCGACGATCTTGTGCTTGCGGTACGGGAACACCAGCACGCCGTCGGATCCGCGACCGGCGACCAGCGCCGGTTCCTCGGCAGGCCAGGTGAACAGATCCGGGGCGATGGGTACCTGCGCACTCATGGGGCCTCCTTGACGTGGGTCGTACGGGTGTCGACGGTCATCGGGGTTCGGCGGGGCGGCGCACCTGGTCGCGCGGCCGCTCGACGAGCTCGACGACCGAGCCGTCGGGGTCGGCGAGGAACAGGACGGTGAAGCCACCGGTCGGCACGTCGGGCATGGGGATCACGACCGGTTCCGGCACGTGGGGGTGCGCGCCCGAGGCGGCGAGCGACCTACGTGCCGCGACGACGTCGTCCACGGCGAGGGCAACCCGGTAGAGGCCCTGGACGTTCGCCGCCCTCGGCCTGCCCGGCGCGGCCGGGGCCAGGACGAACTCGAGTGAGAACGTCGGATCCTCGGGCAGGGCGAGCGACATGCCTCCCGCGTCGCGAGCCACAACCTCCCAGCCGATGCCGCAGTACCAGGCGGCGGTGCGGTCCAGGTCGGTGCTGCGCATCCGCTCGTGCGACAGGGCGACACCCGCCTCCGAGGTCGGCACCTCGACGACCTCGACAACGATGCCGTCCGGCCCGGTGAACACGAACGCCGGCCGCACGGCCCCACGCACGCGCAGGCCGTCCAGGCACTCCTCGACGGCCTGTCCCGCGGCGCGGCACCGCCGGCGCACGGTCCGCAGCGACGCCACCCGGAGCCCGATCGCGGTGAAGCCCGCGGGCAGGTGGTCCGGCGCAGCGGGTTCGGTCTGTGGAGCGACCCACTCCACGAGCTCGAGGGCGGGGGCCGCCCGCGGGCCGCGGCCGTCGTAGAGGAACGACGTGGTGCTCGCGGTGCTCGGCCCCAGACCCATCGCGGTCGCATCCGAATCGGTGCTGACCGAGTGCATCCGCGGTTCCAGTCCGAGCAGGGCCATGAAGAAGGTCGCGGCGTGGGGCACCGAGACCGTGTTGGCGTTGCAGTGCAGTACCGCGTGGGCGTGGTGGTCGGGGCGGGCGGTTGCCATCGCGGGGCTGTCGAACGAGCCGCCGTGCGCGGTCACCTGGTCACCCCGGTGATGACGTGGCCGGGGTCCGTGGCCCTCCTCGTGATCGGCTCGGTGCCGCCGCCCAGCGCGTTGTGCCCACTCACCCAGGTCGCCCCGTTCCTGCAGGTGCTGCCCTGCTCCGGCAGCGTTGGCGTCATCAGACGCGACGACCGTAGCTCGACTTGACGATATCGTCAACCGCCGCATTCGACGCACTGGCGAACGACTTCCGCCCAGGACTCCGACATGTTCGTCAGAAGGGCGTGTGGTCCGGCGGCGACTGGGTCGTTCTGGTCGATCCGGAGCGGACACCAGGGCGGCGCGGATGCCGTCCTGGATCGGCGACGCTGATGTCCGCGTCTAGGTGAGCGGGAAGAGCTCCTTGAACCAGCGGATCGCCGCGTCGAACGTCTCATCGGCGTTGAGCTGGAGGTTCAGATCGTGTCCGGCGTCAGGGATGACGACCGTCCGGAGCCGGGCCGCGGGAGAGAAGAACGGGGCCTCCGCGGCGTGGAGGGTCTCGTCGGAGCTGCAGTCGACGGGCGAGCCGCCTCCGCCCTGCGCGC
>NZ_JAOPWR010000460.1 GCF_025965585.1 Pseudonocardia sp. | reverse complement strand
CGCTCATCCGATCTCGCGGCCTGCCATGGCTCCGCTCACCCCGGCTCGGGCCACCGCGGCCAAGCCTGCCGCCCCGGTTGCGGTCGCCCCGGCCCGGCCGGTCGCTGCGGCAGCGCGGCCCGCTCCGGTCCGCCGACCCGATCTGCTCGTCGAGGAGGAGGCCACCAGCGTCCTGGCCGGGCCCCGCCCCGGCGACCCGGACGCGACGGTCTTCATCGGCAACCTCGGCGCGCTGCGACGGGCGGCGGAGAAGCTGCAGGCGGAGCGGGACGCGCACGTGGCGGCGGAGCACACCACGGTCCTGCCCCAGCGCCCGTCGCCCCGTCCGCCGCGGTAGGCCGGTCCCTGAGCGCCCCGGCCCGCCGGACACGGCGAGAGGGTGGCTCGCCGACCTCCGGCAGCCGCCCTCCGCCCGTGATCGGCGGGCGTCGTCAGGGCGGGGGCGGCGCAGGGGAGGATGGCGCCGTGAGTAAGCGGCCCTACGTCCTGCTGTCGGCCGCCATGTCGGTGGACGGGTGCATCGACGACCGCATGCCGGACCGGCTGATCCTCTCCGACGCCGCCGACCTCGACCGCGTCGACGCCGCGCGGGCCGGCGTGGACGCGATCCTCGTCGGCGCCACCACCGTCCGGCGGGACGACCCCCGGCTGCTCGTGCGGTCGGCGGAGCGCGTGGCCGAGCGGGTCGCGTCCGGGCGGCCGCCGCAGCCGTTGCGCGTGGTCCTCAGCGGCAGCGGGGAGCTGGACCCGTCCGCGCGACTGTTCACCACGGGTGACGGGAGCCGGGTCGTCTACACCTCTCGTCCCGAGCGGGTGGTGGTGCCCGCGGACGTCGTCGGCACGGTCGATCCCGCCCGCGTGCTCGCCGACCTGCGCGGCCGGGGCGTGGAGCGGCTCATGGTCGAGGGCGGCACGTCGGTCCACACGCTGTTCCTCGCGGCAGGGCTGGTGGACGAGATCCAGCTCGTCGTCGCGCCGTTCTTCGTCGGCGACCCGGACGCGCCGCGCTTCGTCGGGGCCGGTGCGCTGCCGCCCGCGATGCGGCTGGCCGAGGCCCGGCCGATGGGGGACCACGTCCTGCTGCGCTACCTGTTGGGGGAGAACCGTGGACGATCGTGAGCTGTTGGCGCAGGCCGTCGAGCTGGCGCAGCGCTGCCCGCCGTCGGAGACCGCGTTCTCCGTGGGGGCGCTCGTCGTCGCTGCGGACGGCACGGTGCTCGCGGAGGGATGGTCGCGGCAGCGCGACCCGAAGGACCACGCCGAGGAGGCCGCCCTCGCCACCCTGGACGTGGTGCCGCCCGGGGCCACGGTCTACAGCTCGCTGGAGCCGTGCAGCGCACGGGCGTCCCGGCCGCGGACCTGCACCCAGCTGATCCTCGCCGCCGGCATCACCCGCGCGGTGTTCGCGTGGCGGGAGCCGTCGCTGTTCGTCGAGGGGGAGGGGGCGGAGCAGCTGCGGGCGGCGGGCGTCGAGGTGGTCGAGCTGCCCGAGCTCGCCGACGCCGCCCGTGAGCCCAACGGCCACCTCCTGGGGCGGTAGCTCGATCTGCGCGCGATTTCGCGTCCGCGCACCCTCCGTGGACGGTGCGAGGACGCGAAACGGCGCGCAGATCGGGGGCGTGGGAACCGGGGCGACCGGCGACGGGGGTCGTCGCTACCCTTCAGCAGGTGTTGACCCGGATGTCGTCGCTGTTCCTGCGGACCCTGCGTGAGGACCCGGCCGACGCGGAGGTACCGAGCCACAAGCTGCTCGTCCGCGCCGGCTATGTCCGCCGCGCCGCGCCGGGGATCTACTCCTGGCTGCCGCTGGGCCTGAAGGTGCTGCGCGCCGTCGAGCAGGTGGTGCGCGAGGAGATGGACGCGATCGGCGCCCAGGAGATCCACCTGCCCGCGCTGCTGCCCCGCGAGCCCTACGAGGCCACGGGCCGCTGGACCGAGTACGGCCCCAACCTGTTCCGCCTGAAGGACCGCAAGGGCGCCGACTACCTGCTCGGGCCCACCCACGAGGAGCTGTTCACCCAGCTGGTCAAGGGCGAGTACTCGTCCTACAAGGACTACCCGGTGATGCTCTACCAGATCCAGAACAAGTACCGCGACGAGGCGCGGCCCCGTGCGGGCATCCTGCGCGGGCGCGAGTTCCTCATGAAGGACTCGTACTCGTTCGACCTCACCGACGAGGGCCTGTCGGAGTCGTACCGGAAGCACCGGGCGGCCTACATCAGGATCTTCGACCGGCTCGGCTTGGACTACGTCGTCGTCGCGGCCACGTCCGGCGCGATGGGCGGCTCGGCGTCGGAGGAGTTCCTCGCGGTCACGCCGACGGGCGAGGACACGTTCGTCCAGAGCCCGGGCGGGTACGCGGCCAACGTCGAGGCGGTCACCACCACGCCCCCGCCCGCGATCCCGCTCGACGGGCTGCCCGAGGCGCAGGTGCACCACACGCCGAACACGCCGACGATCGAGTCGCTGGTGTCGTTCCTCAACGGAGCGGGCCTGGGCCGCACGTTCACGGCGGCCGACACGCTCAAGAACGTGCTGCTCAAGACCCGTCAGCCCGGCACAGCGGAGTGGACGCTGCTCGGCGTCGGCGTGCCCGGTGACCGCGAGGTCGACATGAAGCGCCTCGAGGCCGCGCTGGAGCCCGCCGAGGTCGCCCTGCTCGATGAGGCCGACTTCGCCAAGAACCCGTTCCTGGTCAAGGGCTACATCGGCCCGGTGGCGCTGGCGGCCAACGGGGTGCGCTACCTCGTGGACCCGCGCGTCGTCACGGGCACGGCGTGGGTCACCGGCGCCGACAAGCCCGACCACCACGTCGTCGACCTGGTGGCCGGTCGCGACTTCACCCCCGACGGCACGATCGAGGCCGCCGAGGTCCGCGAGGGCGACGAGGCCCCCGACGGCAGCGGCCCGCTCGTGGCGGCGCGCGGCATCGAGATCGGGCATGTGTTCCAGCTCGGCCGCAAGTACGCCGACGCCGCGCAGCTCGACGCGCTGGGTCCGGACTCCAAGCCCGTCCGCATCACGATGGGCTCCTACGGCATCGGCGTCTCGCGGCTGGTGGCAGCCATCGCGGAGCAGAACTTCGACGACTCCGGCCTCGTCTGGCCCCGCGCCGTCACGCCGTTCGACGTGCACGTGGTGGTCGCGGGTAAGTCCGAGGAGATCGCTGCCGGTGGTGCCTCGCTCGCCGCCGACCTCGAGGCCGCGGGCCTGAGCGTGCTGCTCGACGACCGCAAGGCCTCGCCGGGCGTCAAGTTCGCCGACGCGGAGCTGATCGGCGTGCCCACCATCGTCGTCGCCGGCCGCGGACTCGCCAACGGCGTGATCGAGGTCAAGGACCGGCGCAGCGGCGAGCGCGTCGAGATCCCCCTCGACGGCGCCGTCGAGCATCTGGAGGCGCTCGCCCGCAGCTAGCGGGTGACCACGCCGCAAGCGGCCGGTTACGCGCTGTACACCAGGACCGGGCGAGACCGTCCCCGCCGTTCACGCTCCGCCACCGGCCCGGCAGTATGTCCGGCATGCGTGGGGACACCGCACGTCCTGCTCCGGTGCCGAGGCATGGTCCGGCCAGCTCCGGGGGCGCCGGCCGAACGTTCCTCGGGGGAGGGTGGCGCGGGTGACTCTCGACGCGGCGAGGGCAGCGGTGATCAGCGGCGACGGGGTCGTCGCGCGCTACCCGGGAGTGCTGTGCGTGGCGCGGTGTCGCGACCGGGAGACGCTGCTGCAGCTGCTCGACCTCTGCGCGGGGGTCGCAGGCCCGGACCCGGGTCGCACCCTGGCGCGGCGGCTGGCCCGCTGGATGGGTGGGGCGGACGCCCCGGACGAGGACCTGGAGTTCGGCACCCTGGCCGTCACGGGCGAGCAGCTCGGCGTGTTCCTCGTCGGCAACGCGGCCGTGACGGGCGGCAGGGCCACCCTGTCCGGCGCCGACGCCGCCACGTGGACCGACCGGCTGATCCCGCTGCCCGACGTCCCCGTCGTCCTCTCCGTCGCCGGTGCCGTCCCGCCTCCCGACCTCCCGTCGTCGCTCAACGACCTGCGTGCCGGCGTGGTGTCGGGCGCCGGCGCGATGCTGTTCCCGGTCGGTGGTGACCAGCGGGCCCCGTCCGCGGACCAGGAGGAGGGCGTCGAGCCGCGCACTGGCCGGGCGCGCACGGTCCCGCGGCGCGATGGCAGGGGCGGGGGCACGAGCGGGGGACCGCGCGACGGCCGCTCCGACGAGCCCGAGGGCAACGGAACCGTCGTGCCTCTCGGGCCCTGGACGAGCGCCCGGTTCGCCGACGCACGCGCCTCCGACCGGTCGGGCTACGAGTGGTTCGCCGACTGGTCCGAGGGCCCCGGATCGGGCGAGGTGGAGTTGCCGTCGCCGGCGCCTGCGGCGGAGCAGCAGCCGGTGCCCGGGCACGACGGCAGCCCATGGGACGGCTCCGCATGGGGCACCGCGAACGGCGAGGTGCCCGCCCCGCCCCGCGGGTCACCCCTTGCGGGCGTGCCGGCGTCCGACGCCACGGCCACCTCGCCCGGACCGGCGTCCGCCCCCCAGCGGGACGGCCGGAGCGAGCACCTCGACGACGACCCGGTGAACGGCGGGCGGCACGCGATCCTCGATCCCGGCGCGACGGACGAGCCCGACCCCGGGCCGGCCCCGCGGTCCGTGGATGCGCGGCAGCTCCCGGACGTCGCGTACGGGGGCGGGTCGCCGGGCCATCTCGGTGCGGACGAGCCTGCGGAGGGCGCGCCCCCCGATCCCGACGGGTACGACCCGGCCGAGGTGCACCCGCTCGCGGGCGCCCCGGTGCTACGTGCGGTCGAGGATCCCGAGGCGCCGGACGAGCCCGGAGCCGGGCAGGACATCGCTCCGGACACCCCTGTCGCCCCCGCCGTGTCCGAGTTCGCACCGCAGGCCGCCGAGCCGGTGGCGGAGCACGTCCCCGGGACCCACGACGACATGCAGGATGCGGAGGCCGCCACGCCCGCCACCGCGGTGCCGGCGCTGCAGCTCCCCCGGCCCGTGGAGGCCGTCGGCGTGTTGCCGGACGGCGTCCCGGGTCCCGCCGCGGGCGAGGCCGCCGATCCGGCGGTGGTCGGGCTGGCGGCCCGGCCCGGCCGGGTGCCGACCCCGGCCCCGCGGCAGCCCGATCCCACCGACGGGCCCGACCGGGACCCCACCGTCGAGCAGCCCGACCCCGGCCCCGCGGAGCACGAGTCGCTCGTGGAGGGGCGGCTGTGCGAGCAGGACCACCTCAACGACCCGCGCTCGGAGTCCTGCGTGCTCTGCGGCGTGCCGCTCGGGGACGGCGACGAGCCGCTCGTGGTCGGCGTGCGCCCGCCGCTGGGCCGCATCGTGTTCGACGACGGCGCCGCCTTCACCGTCGACGCGGAGTACCTCGTCGGCCGGATGCCCGGTGCGGACCCCCGCGCCCGCACCGGCGAGCTGCTGCCGATCGTCGTCGAGGACCGGTCGGGCTCGGTGTCCCGCGTGCACGCCGAGATCCTCATCCACGGATGGGACGTCGTCCTCGTCGACTCCGGTTCGCGCAACGGCACCTTCGTCGCCGGCCCGGACGACCCCGGCTGGACCCCGCTCGCCCCCGGGCGCACGAGCCGCCTGCTGCCCGGCACGCGGGTGCGGATGGGCGGCCGGACGTTCGTGTTCGAGCCCGCAGGATCGGCGTACTGAGGCGTACTAGCCGGCCAGGAACGACAGGCGCACCGAGCGCACGGGGTTGTCGCTGTTGGTGTCGACCAGGCACACCGACTGCCAGGTACCCAGCGCGGGCCGACCGTCGAGCACGGGCACCGACATCGACGGCGCGATGATCGCGGGCAGGACGTGGTCGCGACCGTGACCGCGGCTGCCGTGGCGGTGGGCCCAGCGGTCGTCGGCAGGGAGCAGGTCGCGCAGCGCGGCGAGCAGGTCGGTGTCGCTGCCCGCGCCCGTCTCGATGACGGCGAGCCCGGCCGTCGCGTGCGGCACCCACACGTTCAGCAGCCCCTCCCGAGCGCCCGTGGAGCGCAGGAACGTCGTGATCTCGGACGTCAGGTCGACGACCGCCTCGTGGCCGCCGGTGCGGATCTCGATCAACTCACTGTCCATGCGCCCTAGGGTCGCAGGAGTGCGCATCGCCTTCGGAGCCGAGTTCGACGTCCCCGACGGATACGTCGACACCGCTGCCGTCGGCGTGCCGTCCACTCCGGTCGCCGACGCCGTCGAGGCGGCGGTCCGCGGCTGGCGGAGCGCCGCCGGCCGTCCGCCGGACTTCGACGAGCCCGTCGCGCTCGCCCGCGGGGCGTTCGGCCGGCTCGTGGGATTCCCCGCCGACCGCGTCGCGATCGGGGCGACCGTCTCGGGCCTGCTCGGCGTCGTCGCCGCGAGCCTGCCGCCGGGCGCGCGCGTGCTCGTGGCGCGGGGCGACTTCACGAGCGTCACGCGGCCGCGCGGGGTCTGAGCGTCGACGAGGTCGAGCTGGACGAGCTGGGGGCGCGTGCGGGGGAGTACGACGTGGTCGCGGTGAGCGTCGTGCAGTCGGCGCACGGGCGCGTCGCCGACCTCGCCGCGTTGCGGGCCGCCCGCTCGGCGGGCACCCGCGTGGTGCTGGACGCCACCCAGGCCACGGGCTGGCTCGACGCCGACCTGGGCTGGGCCGACGTGGTGGTCGGCGGCGGCTACAAGTGGCTCCTGAGCCCGCGCGGGGTGGCGTGGATGGCGGTGCGCGAGGACCTGGAGCTCGGTGCCCAGCAGGCAGGCTGGTACGCCGGGTCCGACCCCTGGACGAGCGTCTACGGGCTGCCGCTGCGCCTCGCGCCGGACGCGCGGGCCTACGACACGTCACCGGCCTGGTACTGCCACGCGGGCGCCGCCGTCGCGCTGCCGTGGCTCGCCGGACTGGACCGGGCCGCCGTGCACGCCCACTGCACGGGCCTGGCCGACGCGTTCCGCGCGGGACTGGGGATGGAACCTGCGGGCTCGGCGATCGTGGCGGTGGCCCGGCCCGGCGCGGCGGACCGCCTGACGGCGGCGGGGGTGGTGACCAGCGTCCGGGCCGGGGCGGCCCGCCTGGCCTTCCACCTCTACAACACCGAGGCGGACGTGGCACAGGCCCTGAACGCCCTGCACTGACTGTGCAGGTGGTCAGGGCTGGCCGGGGAACGTGGGGATCGCGGGCGGGGTGTTCACCACCACCCGCCAGTGGGCGCAGCGCAGCGTGCTCTCGGTCAGCGCGTTCAGCGCGGCCTGGCGCAGGCCGCGGTCGGTGGTGTGCTCCAGCACCGACCGCCAGGCGGTCATCGCGTCCGTCTCGGCCACCACCGCGAGGGCCGCGGCCGACACCCCGTCGGTGACCGGCTTCGGCGTGGCGTAGGCGGGCTGCGCCGAGATCGGCCGCGTGCCGATCTGCACCAGCGTCTGCTCGACGGCACCGCGCAGGACGCGGTGCGCCTCCTCGTCGGCGCGGGCCTGCGCGAGCTGGTCGCCGGGTAGGAAGGCCAGGATCAGCGAGTAGGACCACAGCGCGGCGTGCTCGGCGCCGAGGGCGTCCTGCAGGGCCGCGGCGGCCGTCCGGTCGATCGTCGACGGGCCGTTGCTCGGCGCGGCGTTGGGCCCGTAGGGCTGGGGCGTCGGGCTGCTCATGCCGGTCCGCTCATGATGGCACCGCTCATGACAGGGCCGCTCATGACAGGGCCGCCGCGTAGGTGGCGCAGCACGCCGACACCGAGGCCACGAGCCCGACCCGTTCGGCAGGAAGCGTCAGCACGGCTGTGGCAGCCGCCGACGCCGAGGCCTTGACCGCGTCGCGCACCGCCCTCAGCGTCGGGGTGCCGGTGGTGGGTGCCGGGGCCGGTGTGGGCGCGTGGGCGGCCGTGGTGCGCGTCGGGTCGAGGCGGGCGACCTCGGCGTCGAGCGCCGCGGCGTGGTCGGTGCGGGCGGCGCGCAGTGGCGCGATGCTCTCGGCGATCTTCGGGTCGGCGGCCCCCGCAGCGGTGATGAGGGCGACGTCGGCGCGGGCGGCGTCGGCGAGGGCGATGAGCGGGTCGGGCTCGGTGTCCCGTGCGGACCCGCCGAACGAGCACCCGGCCAGCGCGGGCGGGACGAGCAATAGCCCGGCGAGCATCCGGCGCCGCGAGAGCCCGGACCCGGACGGCCGGGTTGCGGAGGGCCCGGATGCGGACAGCGGCGATGCGGAAGGCGAGGGCGCCGTGCCTGCCCCGTCCATCCAACCTCCCCGCTGCCTCCGGCGGCCGCTGGAGCCGCCTCGCCGGGCGCCCATCCTGCCAGGCCGCTCCGGCGGCCCCGCGGCGGAGCGGAGGTGGTCCGTGACTCCTCGTGGGCGCGATACCCTTGCGGACCCATCCCGCCCGCCAGGACCGCGCCACTCGTGCGTGCTCGGCGGGCCGACCGACGAAGCAGGAGCACGCGATGCCCTCCCCCCGCCCTGTGCAGAAGCCCGCCGGGCAGCAGCCCGGTGAGCAGCTGCACGGCGTGCTGGAACCGATCGTCACCGCTGCGGGCTTCGAGCTGGACCAGCTCGACGTCCGTGCCATCGGCCGCCGCCACACCATCAAGCTGGTGGTGGACTCCGACGCCGGCGTCGGGTTGGACGACATCGCGCTCGTGTCCCGCGCCGCCTCCGAGGAGCTCGACAAGCACGAGCACCTGATCGGCGGTTCGTACACCCTCGAGGTCACGTCGCCCGGCGTCGACCGGCCGCTGACCTCGCCACGGCACTGGCGGCGAGCCCACCTGCGCCTCGTCGCCGTGCGCCCGCAGGACGGTGCTCCGTTCACCGGTCGCGTCGGCAGCGCGGGGGAGGAGTCGGTGGAGCTGCTGGTGGGCGGCGCCCGGCGCACGCTGCGCTACGCCGACGTGGCGCACGCCGCTGTCGAGGTGGAGTTCAGCAAGCCACCCGCATCCGAGATCGAGGCCCTGCAGGGTACCGAGACGACCCAGGAGGGATCGAGATGAACGTCGACATCGCCGCACTGCGCGCCATCGAGCGCGACAAGGAGATTCCCTTCGAGACGGTCATCGAGGCCATCGAGACGGCGCTCCTCACCGCCTACAAGCACACCGACGGCCACCAGCCGCACGCCCGCATCGACATCGACCGCAAGAGCGGCCTGGTCCGCGTGATGGCGCAGGAGCTCGGCGAGGACGGCGCGGTCGCCACCGAGTGGGACGACACCCCCGAGGGCTTCGGCCGCATCGCCGCCACCACCGCCCGCCAGGTGATCGTGCAGCGGCTGCGCGACGCCGAGCACGAGCGCACCTTCGGCGAGTTCGCCGCGAAGGAGGGCGAGATCGTCGCCGGCGTCGTGCAGCGCGACGCCCGCGCCAACGCCCGCGGCGTGGTGATCGTCCAGCTGTCGCCGCAGACCGAGGGCGTGCTCCCGCAGGCCGAGCAGGTGCCCGGCGAGACCTACGGCCACGGCGAGCGCATCCGCTGCTACGTCGTGGGGGTGACGCGCGGAATGCGCGGCACCCAGATCACGTTGAGCCGTACGCACCCGAACCTCGTCCGCAAGCTGTTCGCGCTCGAGGTGCCGGAGATCGTCGACGGCTCGGTGGAGATCACCGCCGTCGCCCGCGAGGCCGGGCACCGCTCCAAGATCGCGGTCCGGTCCACGGTCCCCGGGGTCAACCCGAAGGGTGCCTGCATCGGTCCGATGGGGGCCCGTGTGCGCGGGGTCATGAGCGAGCTGGCGGGTGAGAAGATCGACATCATCGACTGGGACGGCGACCCCGCCACGTTCGTCGGCAACGCCCTGTCCCCGTCGAAGGTGGTGTCGGTCACGGTCATCGACGCCAAGACCCGCACGGCCCGCGTCGTCGTCCCGGACTTCCAGCTCTCCCTCGCCATCGGCAAGGAGGGGCAGAACGCCCGGTTGGCCGCCCGTCTCACCGGGTGGCGCATCGACATCCGCAGCGACGCCGATCCCCGTGGTGCCGTCGACGCCCCGGAGTCGGAGTCGGTCGGCTGAACGGGTCACGACCTCTCCCACAGCACAGCGCGGGGGGAGAGCGCGGCGACGCTGCGCTACACTCAGCATCGGCCCTCGACCATGGGCCGGTTCCCGTACGCCCGACCCCCGCCCCGGATCGTCGATCCGCCGCGGAGCCCGTCAGGACGTGCGTCGGCTGCCGGACCAGGTCTCAGGCCGGCGGTCTGTTGCGTGTCGTCGCGGTAGACGGGGTGGTCACCCCGGATCCACGTCGACGGCTCCCTGGACGAGGTGCGTGGTTGCATCCCGTTCTGGAGTGCCTGGACCGTGCCGAGCGTCGCTCGGCGTTCCCTCGGGCGCTCCGCGTCCCGGGACCGCTGGACGTCACTGCGGTGCGGGCACATCTGACCGTCGCAAGCGGGGCGCAGGAGACACCTGCGTCCGTCACAGCAGGAAGCAAGGTCGACCCGTCATGAGCCAGTCGTGAAGATCGCACCATGAACGTGCTTCGACACTAGGTTCGAGGTCGAGCGGGACCAGCCGCCGGCCTCCGAGAAACAAGGAGTGCAGTGGCAGGCAAGGCCCGCGTGCACGAGCTCGCCAAAGAGCTCGGCATCAGCAGCAAGCAGGTCCTGAGCAAGTTGCAGGACCTCGGGGAGTACGTGAAGTCTCCCTCCTCCACGGTCGAGGCCCCGGTCGCCCGCAAGCTGCGGGAGTCCGTCGCCGGGGGTGCCGGCAACGGCGCCGCCCGTGGGTCCGGTGGTGGCCGTCCCCGTCCGGGCGCCACGCCCGGCTCGTCCCCGGTCCCCGGTCCGCCGCGGTCCGGCAACGGTGGTCCGGTCCCCGGACCGCGCCCGGCGGCTCCGCAGCCGTCGGCACCCCGCCCGGCGGCTCCGGCCGCTCCGGCGGCTCCGGCCGAGGCCACCCGGCCGACCGCGTCCGCACCGGCACCGGCCCCGGCCCG
>NZ_JAOPWR010000442.1 GCF_025965585.1 Pseudonocardia sp. | reverse complement strand
GGGCCAGCCCGTCGCCGGCGCCCCGGCGGCCGCGAACCCGGCTGCGGCGAACGCGCCTGCCGCGAACGCGCCTGCCGCGAACGCGCCTGTGGCGAACGCGCCTGTGGCGAACCCTGCTGGGGCGAACCCGGCTGCGAACCCGCCGGCCTCCGCGACCGGTGGCACCGCCGCGCGCACCTCGGCGCCCACCTCGGCGCCGGCCCCGGCCGGACAGGCCGCGGGGACGGGTACCGGCTGATGACGACGGCACCGCCACGGCCGCGGGCCCGGCCTGCCGGTGCGGTCCGCGGCGGGGGGCCACCACGCCGCCCTTCGCCACCCCGCGGTCGCACGGCCAGGTCGGACAACGCCCGGCTCAAGATCGGCCGGATCGTCCTCGTCCTGGCCCTCGCCATCGCGACCCTGAAGCTCGTCGCCGTGCAGACCGTGCAGGCGTCGGCCCTCTCCGCCGCATCGGCCCGGCAGGCCCAGACCCGCATCGTGCTGCCCGCCGAGCGCGGCCCGATCCTCGACCGCGACGGCAACCCGCTCGCGTTCAGCGTCGAAGCCAGCGCGGTGGTCGCGAACCCGCGTCAGATCCGCTCCGTACACCCCACCGACCTGGCCCCGTACACCGCGGCGATGGCGGCGGCGATCGCGCAGGCCACCGGCGCGGACCAGGCCACGCTGCAGACCCAGCTCACCAGCGACAAGGGCTACGTCGTGCTCGCGCCCACCGTCGACCCCGACGTCGCCAACGCGCTGCGCAGCAGGTTCCCGGAGATCGCCATCGAGCGCCGGGAGGACCGCCAGTACCCCGCCGGGGACATCGCGGCCAACGTGCTCGGCACCGCCACCTGGGACGCCACCACCGGCAGGCTCGCCGGCCGCGTGGGGCTGGAGAGCTCGCAGGACAACATGCTCGCCGGGTTCGACGGCCTGCGCATCGTCGACACCGCGGAGGGCAGCAACACCGTCATCCCCGGCAGCACGCGCTTCGAGCGGCCCGCCGTGCAGGGCTCCACGATGCAGCTGACACTCGACTCCGACCTGCAGTACAAGGTCCAGACGGCGCTGAGCGCGTTCGTCGCGAAGACGGGGGCGAAGGGCGACTCGTCGACCGTCGTGCTCGACGTGAGGTCGGGCCAGGTTCTGGCCCTGGCGACGGGGGAGACGTTCGACCCCAAGAACCTCGCCGCGGCCACGCCCGACCAGCTCGCCAACCCCGCCGTGAGCAGCCCGTTCGAGCCCGGCTCGGTCAACAAGATCGTCACGATGTCGGCGGCGATCCAGTACGGCGTCGCGAAGCCCACCGACATGCTGGACGTGCCGGGCAGCATCAAGGTCGCCGACCGCACCATCAGCGACGCCTGGGCGCACGGGCTCGACCATTACACGCTCACGGGCGTGCTGGCGAAGTCGTCCAACGTCGGCACCATCATGACCGCGCAGAAGGTCGGGGCGCAGCGGTTCGCCGACATGCTCGCCAAGTTCGGGCTCGGCCAGAAGACCGCCGTGGGCCTGCCCGGCGAGAGCGCGGGCAGCGTGCCGCCGATCAACACGTGGTCGGGATCGACGTTCGGCAATCTGCCGATCGGCCAGGGCCTGTCGATGACGGTGCTGCAGATGGCCGGGATGTACCAGACCATCGCCAACGGCGGGCTGCGGATCCCGCCGCGCATCATCGAGTCGGTGACGAGCCCGGACGGCGTCCGCGTCCCGACGCCCCAGCCCGCCGGCGTGCAGGTCGTCTCGCCCGAGACGGCGGCCACCGTGCGGCAGATGCTCATGGCCGTGACCCAGAACGCACCCGGCCAGAAGGGCACCGGCCCCGCGGCGGCCGTGCCGGGCTACATGGTGGCGGGCAAGACCGGCACCGCGCAGCAGGTGGATCCGACGTGCGGCTGCTACTCGCAGTCGAGGTACTGGATCACCTTCGCCGGGATGCTGCCGGAGCAGAACCCGGACTTCGTCATCGGGATCATGCTCGACGCCCCCGCGGGCGGCGCCAGCGCGGCGCCGCTGTTCCACGACATCGCCACGTTCCTGGCCCAGCGGGACAAGATCCCGGTGACCACCGAGCCGCAGCCGATCCAGACGCTCCAGATCAAGTAGCGGCCCACCCGTGAGCCGGGCTCCCGATGCGCGCGAGTCGGCGTGTCCGAGTCGCACGCAGGCCGTGACCCGCGCGCGTCCACGTCCCGGCTCGCGCGTACCCAGGCCCCCGACGTGCGCGCGTCCGCGGCATGACTCGTGCACCCAGTTCTCGATGTGCGCGCATCCACGGCCCCGGCTCGCGGGGTCGGGGGGATCGGTGGGCGGGGGGTTCGTCGCGGCGACCGGGATGTGTGCCCCTCGTCCGGTCCGTCCGCCCGGTCCGTCCCGTCCGGGTGGGTGCGGTCGCGGCCATCGGTGCCGTCCGGGCGCCCGTCGGTCCTGGTCGGGGGCCCGCGGGCGGGGGTGGTCGGCGACCGGGAAGATCCCTGCGCCGGACGGCCCGGGCGGGCACTCCGGGAGGGCCGGTGCGGGGGCGGGCGGCCGGGCCGCCGCCGGTAACCTCCCGCGCATGTCCCCCGCAGGCCCCGCCATCGCCGCCGCGCCCCCGCGGCCG
>NZ_JAOPWR010000416.1 GCF_025965585.1 Pseudonocardia sp. | reverse complement strand
CGACCGGAGCCGACCGAAGAACGCGTCGACGGCCAGCGGGCTGCTCGTCGGCACAGCCGACGGGGTGGCCTGCGGATCCTCCGTCCGCAGCTGCACCAGCTCGGGAACAGCCAGATTGCGCACGGCGTCCCGCCAGGCGAGGTAGCGGTCGGGCCCCACCGCCGCCGTGATCGACGAGACGGTCGCCACGGACAGCGACCAGCGGCGGGCGGCGACGGTGATCCCGTCCGGCGACCGCACCTCGGGGTGGTGCCCCCACGCGGCCCGTTCCGCGGGGAGCGCGGGCAGCCCGAACGACAGCCACTCCCAGCCATGGCTCATGGCGGCCGTCCAGAGCAGCTCCCCCAACGGGTCGTGGGCGCCCATCGCCGCGGCCGAGCTGTAGATCGGCAGCCGGCGGTTCTCGGGCTCATCGCTGTCGCTCAGCCAGATGCGGCCGTCAGGCGCGGCCGTGAACCGCCAACGGGCGGCCGCGGCCGACCCGAGATCGAGCCGGTGCCGGGTCAGCTCGGGACGGACCGCGACGGCGGGCTCGTCGCAGTCCCGCCCGACGAGCTCGACCGCCTCGCCCAACGCGGCCCGCAACCCGTCACCCACCGCGGACAGTCCTCGGTGCCGGGCCTGGAACAACCCGGGCTGGGGGCGTCCCCACAGGAACGCGAGCCCGCCGCGGCCGTCCGGGGCCAGCAACGCCGCGCCGCGTCCGCACGTCGGCGGCACCCCGCCGGGAAGATCCGCGGTGAACACCGGCTCGCGCCAGTGCGCTGCGAGCCTGTCCTCCCAGGTGTCGCAGTCGGCCTGCGTCCCCAACGCCGCGAAGGGCCGGGATCCGAACCGGTGGTCGAGGATGCCGGGGCGGGTGTCCGAGGAATCCGGCGTGATCGGCCGGCGCCCGGGATACCGGCGGGACGCCCGCAGTGCGTCCCAGCGGCGCATGGCCTCACCCGGGCTGAGCGGCGGGTGCCCGGCGAGCGCGGCCGAGAGCTCGGCGACCGACTCCCGCCGGTAGCGCTCTGCACCTCCGTCGGCCCCGTGCACGGAGAGACCCGCGGACACCGCCGCGACCGCTCTGGCGTCATGGGCGCCGGTCCAGTCCCGTCCGAGCTCCGCACCCAGTCGGAGATCGACGGTGACGATGCCTGTCGCGGGCGCATCGACGCCCGCATGGGCGCAGAGCCGCACGGCGACGTCGTCACATGCACGAACCTGAGCCCGCACCCGTTCCGGCGGCCAGCCGGCGGTGAGACCCGTGGCCAGTCCTGCGCACGCCACCTTCAGCAGCGCGATACAGCGCGTCCACTCGGCGCCGTCGTCCGCCGGGAGCAGACCGGTGACCGCGTCCAGGGCCACCCACACGTCCGACGCCGCACCGGGCAGGCCGACCGCAGGGCGCAGCACACCTCGGGCGATCAGGCTGCGCAGAACGTCCGGCAGGCGGTCGCGAACGGACGGGCTGCCACCGGCCACTTCGGAGATCAACCGACCGGGATGCAGTTCCAGCCCGCCGTCGAACGCGGTGAGGATCACGTCGAGCAGCGGATTGGTGATCAGTCGTGACCAGACCGGGCCGGCCGGACCGACGCCGAGCCACCACCAGCCACCCTCGTCGCGGTGCACGGAAGGATCACGACGCAGCGGACCCCGCAGAGGCTGTCGCGCGGCCAGCGCCTCGACGACCGCGCGGAACGGGGCCAGCCGGACTCCGATCCCGTACTCCGCGGGACCGGCCCCGGACCGCGGCGGGCCCAGCGGCGCCACGCCGGCCCAGAGACCCTGCGGCGTCGGCCGTGTGCAGGCGCGCGCGAGCAGCCGCCATAGCGTGTCGTCGAGCCTCCGGCGCTGCTTGGAGCCGGTGGGTTCGGTGCTGCCGGTCCCGGTCCGCTCCACCTCGTCGTAGACCTGCGGGTGGCCGACGGCCAGTGCCCGCCGGAACGCCGGCGAGGCGGTCGTCGCGCGCAGGAGCTCGCGCTGGCGGCGCTCCTCCGCAGCCCAGGACAACCGGAACCGTGCGGTCATCCCCGCCACGTGGTCCCGATCGGCTGCATCGCGGAGGAGGCTGGAGATGAGTCCGTCGCGGCCGGACAGCGCCGCGATCGCCGTTCCCGGCTCCACGGGTTCCGCACCGGCGTACAACGCACGTCGCAGGGCCAGCACGTGACGGCGTTCGATCGGGGCCAGCTCGGGGACGACGCGGAAGAGCGCGGAGGACAGCTCGTGCCGCCGGTCGAGGATCACGTGCCGCCGGACCAGGATGCGGTCGGCGTCCCCGGCGAGATCCGCGGCTCGGAAGCCGTCGAGGGTGTCCAGCGGCCAGGCCGCGACGCGCAGCACGGGCGGCCCGAGGAGCTCGACCTGGTGGTTCACGTGCCTCCGCGGGCGGGCTGGCTGTCCATTGTGACCGCACTGTGACGCGCCGAGGGTAGCCCAGAACAGGAATCCGATTTGTTCGAATCCCGCGGATTATCTGGCATGCTTGCCGCCCGAGTCCCTGGAGGCAGCATGCATGCAGCCCTGCTCTTCCCGCCGGGTGCGGATCCCCGCAGCCCTCATCTGTCCCTCGCCTCCCTGACCGCTCACCTCCGTGGACACGGCGTCGAGGTGACACAGCGCGACCTGGACGTCGAGGCGGTGCACGAACTGCTGCAGCCGGCGGAGCTCGAGCAGGCCGTCAAACGTGCCGATACGCGGCGGTCGAAGCCGACCTCTCCCGCCGAGCGACTCCGCCTCGACGAGGTGCTGCTGTGCGCGGAACGGACCGTGGCGCTGGCACCGGGCGCACTCGACGTTCTGCGCGACCCGAAGGCGTTCTACGACCCGATGCAGCTCGTGGAGGCCCGGGAGGCCGTGTCCCATGGGCTGCGGCTGCTCTCGGCCGGTGCCGGGGTGGTGTGGGACATCGCCCCCGTGAGCTACGGGATCGAGGGCGTCGACTCCGCCCAGCTGACCGACCTCGACCGCGCCACGGCCGACGCCGGTCTCAACGTGTTCGAGCAGCTGTGGTCGAGCGGCGTGCTCGCCGACCTCGCGCGCGACCGGCCCGACGTCGTCGGCGTGTCGATCCTGAACCACCAGCAGATCCTGCCCGGACTGACCCTCGCCCGCCGGTGCAAGGCGGCCGGACACCGCGTCGTGCTCGGCGGGACGGTCTATGCGAAGTTCGCCGACGCGATCATGGCGCGGCCGCGGTTCCTCGAGCTGTTCTGCGACGTGCTGGTGCCCTACGAGGGAGAGACGGCGCTGCTGGCCGTGCTCGAGCGCGTCGCGGCCGGCCGCGAACTGTCCGGCGCGCCGAACACGATCGCCCTGAACGCCTCCGGGTCACCGGTGGCCGGGCCCGTCCGCGCCGAGGACGTCGCCGCCCTGCCGACGCCCGACTTCACCGGGCTCCCCCTACACCTGTATCTCACGCCGGTCCCGGTGCTGCCGATCCTGACCGGCAAGGGCTGCTACTTCAACAAGTGCCGGTTCTGCGACATCCCGTTCATCAACGAGGTCGCCCCCCTGCCGTACCGCACGAGACCGCCGGCGACCGTCGCGGACGACATCGCCACGCTGGCCGAGCGACACGGCGCACGGCACTTCGAGATCACCGACGAGGCGCTCCCACCCCGGTTCCTGCTGCGGTTGGGCGACGAGCTCGCGCGGCGCGATCTCGACGTGTCGCTGGTCGGGTACGCCCGGCTGGAGCGCGGGTTCGACGCCGACACGTGCACCCGGCTGGCCGCGATGGGCGTGCGGAAACTGTTCTTCGGCCTGGAGTCCGGTTCCCAACGCACGCTGGACCACATGGCCAAGGGCATCAGGGTCGCCGAGGCCTCCCGGGTACTACGCGCGGTCCACGACGCGGGAATCGCGGTGCACCTGTTCTCGATGGTGGGCTTCCCGGAGGAGACCGAGGCCGACGCCCGGGAGACGCTGAACTTCCTGCTCGACCATGCGGACGTTCTCGCCGAGCCCCAGCACAGCTTCGACGTGCACGGCTTCAGCCTGGACCTGCGCACCGAGTACTTCGACGACGCCGAGCGGTTCGGGATCGAGATCGATCATGCCGAGTTGGCGAGGACCGACTTCCCGGTCTCCGTCGCCGCCTGGTGGCCGTCGAGGGGGCTGCCCCCTGACCGCGCCGACGAGCTGCGCGCCGAGTTCCAGGCCACCCTGCGATCGCGCTTCCCCGTGCACCGCCAGTTCCCCGCACACCTGTGGCCCAGCTTCGAGGAGTACTCGATCCTGTACGCCGACCACTACGCGCAGCGGCCGTTCAGCTGGCGGCTGTGCCTGCCGTCGCCGGGTGATCCGCTGGCGTTCGTCCTGCGGTGGCCGCGGAGCGTGGCCTTCCATCCCGTGGACGGCGGCTACGTCGCCCAGTCGTTCACCGGCTCCGTCCCGCTGCCCGCTGCGATGCTGCAACTGCTCTCACGTCCTGGCCCGGCCGCCTCAGTCGACGACATGCTGGATGCGGTAGCCGCTCGGATCGCCCCGGCCGGCACCGCGGAGGCCGGCGCTGCGGCGCTCGTGGCCGGGCTCCGGCGGCTGATCGATCAGCTGCTCGCAGCCGGGGTGCTCTGGCTGGTGCCCGCCGACACCGGCGTCGAGGTCGCCACGTGAGCACCCCGTCCGACGACCTGCGCGCGCTCCTCGCTCCTGGGAGCCCACCCGTGCCCAAGCGCTTCAGGGGAGGGACACACCGCAGCATCTCGCCCGAGGCCACCGTCGAACGCATGAGACCGATGTTCGGGATGATGGGCATCACCAGGATGGCCGACATCACCGGACTGGACCGGATCGGCATCCCGGTCGTGGTCGTCAACCGGCCGAACTCCCGCTCGTTGGCGGTGTCGCAGGGCAAGGGCATCGACCTCGCCGCGGCGAGGGCCTCGGCCGTGATGGAGTCCATCGAGTCCTGGCACGCCGAGCGGATCCCGACCCCCGTCCGGCTGGCGACGTTCGAGGAGCTGCGCTGGGCACACTCCGTGGTCGACGTCGACGGACTCCCCTTCCAGACCGGATCGACCTTCCACCCCCACCTCGACCTGCTCTGGAGCGAAGGTTGGGATCTCCTGGGGCAACGCCCGACATGGGTACCGTACGAGCTGGTGCACACCCGCTACACGCTGCCGCTGCCCACGGGCTCGGGCTGCTTCCTCGCGTCGTCCAACGGGTTGGCGTCGGGCAACCACCTGCTCGAGGCGGTATGCCATGCCGTCTGTGAGGTGATCGAGCGGGACGCCACCACCATGTGGCACCTGCTGGAGCCCGAGGCGGCTGCCGCGACCCGGATCGACCCGACCACCGTCACCGACCCCGACGCGCGGGAGATCCTCGACAGGTACGAGGCGGCCGACGTCGACGTGGCGGTCTGGGAGACCACCAGCGAGATCGGTGTCCCGGCGTTCTTCTGCATCATCACCGAACGCGAGGACCACCCCTTCCACGTGCTGCACTCGGCGGGCGGAATGGGCTGCCATCCCGCCCGGCGCGTCGCGCTGCTCCGAGCGCTGACCGAAGCCGCGCAGAGCAGGCTGACGATCATCGCGGGGTCCCGCGACGACGTCACCCGCGAGGACTACGACCGCGTGCGCAGCCCGGACGTCATCGCTCGCGACCGGGCGTTGCTGGCCGGCTCGCCCAACCGGCCGTTCGAGGAGGGAGCCGACTTCGACGGCGAGACTCTCGACGACGACCTCGTGTGGCTGCTCGACCGGCTCAAAGGGGCGGGCATCACCGAGGTGGTGGCGCTGAACCTGACCTGGCCGTCGCTGCGCATCCCGGTGGTCCGGGTGATCATCCCCGGACTGGAGGGGGCCAGCATGCTCGACGGCTGGGTGCCAGGAGCGCGGGCGACCGCGGCCCGTGACCGGGTCACGTCCCGGGACTCCGACCGATGAGCCATCGCGGGGAAGGCATCTGCGTGTTCGTCGGCCCCTCGCTGTCCGCAACGGCGGTGTCCGAGGTCCTGCCCGCGGCCACCGTGCTCGGACCGGCGGCACAGGGTGACGTCTACCGGGCCGCCCGGATGCGACCGACCGCCCTTGCGATCGTCGACGGTTACTTCGAGCGGGTCCCGGCCGTCTGGCACAAGGAGATCCTCTGGGCTCTGCACGAGGGCATCCCCGTCTACGGCTCCTCCAGCATGGGAGCGTTGCGGGCGGCCGAACTGGCGGCCTTCGGCATGGTCGGCGTCGGGTGGGTCTTCGAGCGGTTCGTCTCGGGTGAGCTGACCGACGACGACGAGGTGGCCGTCGCACACGGGAACGCCGACGACGGATACCGGGTGATCTCCGAGGCCATGGTGAACATCCGGCGGACGCTGGACCACGCCGTCACGTCAGGGGTGCTCGACGCCGGCGACGCCGCTGGGCTGGTCCGTCTGGCCAAGGCCCGTTTCTACCCCGACCGATCGTGGCCCCAGCTGCTGTCCGACGCAGAGGAGTCCGGGATGACCCGCTCTGCGGCCGAGCTACGGACCTGGCTGCCGAGCGGCCGGATCGACCAGAAGCGGCTCGACGCGCTGGATCTGCTCGACCTCCTCCGCACGGCGGCGCCGGCTCAGGTCGAGGTCCCCTGGTCCTTCGAGCACACCATCTGGTGGGACATGCTGGTCCGCAGCGCCGGCGTCGTCGACGGGTCCGGCTCGCACGGGGTCGTCCTCGATCTCGTGATCGACGAGCTCCGACTCGACGACGGCGCGTTCGGGCAGGCCTACCGCGGGGCGATGCTCCGCGCGCTCGCCGTCGCCGAGGCCGGCCGGGAGAATCTGCACCCGGGCCAGGCGGCTGTTCGCGACGAGGCCAACGCGTTGTGCCACCGGCTCGGGTTGACCGACCAGCCCGCCTTCGAGGCATGGCTGGTCGGAAACCGCCTCGATCTCGCACAGTTCACCGAGATCACCGCGACCGAGACCGCGCTCGCGCTCGTGATGACCCGCCGGGGCCCTGAAGCGATGGCGCAGCTGCCCGACCACCTCCGCGTCACCGGCCAGTTCGGTCACCTGCTGGCCAAGGCCGAACACAAGCAGAAGGTCCTGGCCGCCGTCGGCCAGGACAACCCGGCGGCCTCGGCGACGGGAACCGATGCTGCGACCCTGTACGAGAACTGGTTCCGCGCCCACGGCTCGGCAGTCCCGGCGGACGTCGACGCGTGGGCCCGCGCCGCCGGGTACCGGGACGAGGACGCCTTCCGCCGGGTGCTCGCCCGGGACGCCGTGTACCGGATGCTGGAGCGGACATGACCACGTTCTGGCTGCGTGGGAACGTCAGCGTCAACGTCGCATACGACGACAGGACCCCCTTCGGCAGCCCGACCACGTCCAGGCCGGAGCACTCCGTCCGCCGGCTCTACGCACCGCTCATCGCGTACGCCGAGACCCACGGACTCGGTGCGCTCAGCGCCGCGGCACCCCGGCTGCTGGCCGACGTGGTGGACAGCGACGCGTTCCGGGAGATCGCGGAGGTCGGCTCCGACGGATCGTGGTCGCTGCGCGAGCACGTCAGGTTCCCCGACCCCCGGTTGTCCCGGCCCCGGCAGCTCACCTTCGCCTGCGAGGACCGGGTCGACGGCGAGGGATTCGTCCGGCTTCGCCTGCCCGACGGTCACTGGCCGCTGGCCCATGCCGTGATCGCGGACCTGAGCAACGGCGGCCTGGCCGAGCACTCGCTCACCTCACTGCATCCGGACATGCAGAAACTCGTCACCGGCCTGGCGGAGCAGGACCTGCTGGGTCTCGAACCGCCCGGCCGCCCCGACCCCGACCTCGATGCCTCGGATCTCACGTTCTGCGGCCACAACACCGTTGTCGTGCGCGGGGACGAGGCACAGGTACTGGTCGACCCCTGGATGCCCGCCCGGCTGGCCCGGTATCCCGACGACTACCAGCCGATGCAGCTCGCGGACCTCGGGCGGATCGACGCCGTGCTGCTCACCCACAGCCATCCCGACCACCTGGATCCGGCGTCGTTGCTCCGCCTCCCGACCGACACCCCGGTGATCGTCCCGGTGGTCGAGCGGGAGACGTTGTTGGCCAGTGACATGGCGGCCCGGCTGGGCGAGCTGGGCTTCACCACGGTCATCGCATTGCCGTGGGGGGCGTCGTGGCAGGTGGGCGATGTGACCGTCACCGCGTTGCCATTCGTCGGAGAACAGCCGACCGACACCCTTCAACTGCACCCCGAGATCCGCAACGCGGGGAACACCTACCTCGTCCGCACCTCGCGGTGCTCGGCCGTCTTCCTGGCCGACTCCGGCAAGGACGACCGCGGCGACGTCCGGGACGTCGCACTGAGAGCGCGTCTCGAGCTGGGGCCCGCCGACGTCGTCTTCTCGGGCTACCGAGGCTGGTCGACCTATCCATTCCAGCTGTTGTTCTCCTCGGTCGCCCGGTTCCTGCTGTTCATCCCACCAGCCCTCTGGGGATGCCGGATGGAGCTGATGACGGGGCTGACGGGCGCGCTCGACGTCGCCGAGCGATGGGGCGCATCGGTCCTCGTCCCCTATGCCGACGGCGGTGCGCCCTGGCACTGGAGGGTCGGTCTCGGACCGCGGCTCGACGAGGACGCGCAGGAAACCCGCGGGTTCGATCCGTTCCCCGAACGGCTCGTCGAAGTGGCTCACGAACGGAGCAGCCTGCCGGACGGAAGCTCGACGTCGTCCGGCGTCGCCGTTCGCCTGCTTCGCCCGGGCGACTCGTTGACCTCGGTAAGGGCACATCCGCGAACGCTGCGACTCCCAGGTCACCGATGGCCGTGGCGCGATCGAGTTCCAGAAGGCTCTGTACCCGAGATCAACGACACGGGGCAGTCGTGGTCATAGCGGGAGGGGCCGTACCTGAACGCGCGCCCGGCCGGCCACGACGTGGAGCCGGGTGTCGACGCTCTCGGCCAGGGCGCGGTCGACGGCGAAGGTCGACGACCATCTCGGCGATCGTCCCGATCGCGGTGGGTGCACTGGTCGTTGCCGAGGCGCGCTGGCGTTCGGCACTCCCGTGGCCGGGTTCGCCCGCGGCGCCCTGCCCGAACTGCTCGACCACACCTGCGGCGGCCTCGTGGCACCCGACGACCGCGGTCGAACTCGTGTGGACGGCCTCGCCGCGGCGATCCGCCCGATCCAACCTTGGCAATGTCCCGGAAATGAAAATCCCATCATTCGGTCAGGTCAGTGCTCGGTTTGAGGATCTACCAGCACGGGAACATTTTCTCAGCACGCACCTCACCGTGAATGGAGACCTTGCACGCGACAGATCGACTCGACCCGATAATGGCAGGCACGCATCTGATCGATGAACTGGCAGGTCAGCGGTGGCGAGGGTCGAGTTCCCTCGCGAAGAAAATTGAGGCAGCCTTGAGAATAATGGGCAGCGATCGGGGCCGGGACGCCTGCTTTCAGGAGGAGGCCCTCGAGCCTGGAGAACGAGACCGGCGCCCGCCCCGACCACCCTCCGAGCGACCTGTCGATCTTCCCGCTCGTTGGTCGTGGCGTGAGCTGTCCGCCGCGGTCACCTCTTCCCCGATCGGGCGCACCAGCGCTGATCAAGACCGAGGGCCGCGGCGGTCTGCTGGGGTCACGGACCGCCAGTGGGATGCCGGGCCGACGAGCCCTTCCATTAGAGCGCCGGCGTGCCCTGCCACAGCTCACAGTCCACCCTCCCCGACGAAGGCGAGCAGCGATGACAGTGTTCTGCGGGATCGACTGGGCCGACGACCACCACGACATCGCGCTGGTCGACGACAGCGGCCGCGTCCTGCACCAACAGCGGATCGGCGACGACGTGGACGGCTGGAACCAGCTCCTCGAGGCGCTCGCCGCCCACGGTGACAGCGCCGACGCGCCGATCCCTGTCGCGATCGAGACCAGCCGTGGCCTGCTGGTGTCGTGCCTGCGCGCCACCGGGCGCGTGGTCTATGCGATCAATCCGCTGGCCGTGGCCCGCTACCGCGACCGTCACAGCGTGGCGCGCCGCAAGTCCGACGCAGGCGACGCGCTGGTGCTGGCCAACATCCTGCGCACCGACCTG
>NZ_JAOPWR010000414.1 GCF_025965585.1 Pseudonocardia sp. | reverse complement strand
CACCGAGGCCGGATTGCTCACGTTCGGCCCTGGTGAGTTGGTGTGGTTGCCCCGCGGCTCGGTCCGCAGTCTCGCTGCCGGCGCCGAGGGCCTTGCCTATCTGACTGTGCACCGCCGCCGGCCGGGGATGCAGATCCGCTCGAGCGGACAGGCGGCCGCCGATGGCTGAGGTCTTGAGCAGGTCCCGCGAGCGGCACGGGCGACGCTGAGCTCGCGGAGAGCGGTTCGCCGGTTCGGGTGGTGGTGAGAGGGTCCGGATCGGTGGTGCGGCGGATCGGGGTTCAGTCAGCCGGCGTTCGGACATCGTCGGGCGTGGTGGATTTGTCTGTGGTGCCGTCCAGCGTGGTCTCGCAACGCCAGAGTCGATGTAGCCCGGGCAGACCAGCGGGGGTGATGACCGGCCTCGGCTACGCCCGGGCCGGGCCTAACCTCCGCGCCCGCGGACCGATTCCAAAGCTCGGTTCGCCGGCCCGTCGAGGGGTAACCGCGCCGCATGGTGAGCATCGGGTACTTCCTGTCCTGCGAGGAGTTCGGCCCTCGTGAGTTGGTGCGGCAAGCGCGACTCGCCCAGCAGGCCGGTTTCGAGCGGCTGTGGATCTCCGACCACTACCACCCGTGGAACCACGCGCAGGGCAACAGCCCGTTCGTCTGGTCGGTGATCGGCGCCCTGTCCGAGGCGACCACGCTGCCGATCAGCACAGCGGTCACCTGCCCCACGGTACGGATCCACCCCGCGCTCATCGCCCAGGCCGCCGCCACCGCAGCAGTCCAGTGCGAAGGCCGGTTCGTGCTCGGGGTGGGCAGCGGCGAAGCGCTCAACGAACACATCCTCGGTGACCGCTGGCCACCGGGCGCGGTGCGCCTGGCGATGATCGAGGAGGCCATCGGCGTGATCCGCGAACTGCACACCGGCCGGGAGGTGAGCCACCACGGCCGGCACTACACCGTCGAGAACGCCCGGATCTACACCCGCCCAGAGCAGCCGGTGCCGATCTACGTCTCCGGGTTGGGGCCGCGCGCCGTCCGGCTGGCCGGGCAGGTCGGCGACGGGTACTGCACCGTCAGGCCCGACCCCGACATGGTGCAGCTGTTCCGCTCGTCGGGCGGCGCGGACAAGCCGGTACAAGGCGGGGTGAAGGTGTGCTGGGCCGACAGCGAGGAGGCCGGGCTGGCGACAGCGCACCGGCTCTGGGCCAACGAGCTGCTGCCCGGCCAGCTCGCCCGGATACTGCCGCGGCCACAGGACTTCGAGCAGGCCGCCGCCCTGGTGTCCAAGGAGGCCGTCGGCCAGCGAATCGTGTGTGGGCCGGACCCGGAGCGCCACCGTGCCGCCGTGCGGAAATACGTCGACGCCGGATGCGACGAGGTCTACGTGCAGCAGATCGGCCCCGACCAGGACGCATTCTTCAAAGCCTGGGCGGACAAGGTGCTACCCCAGCTGCGCTGATGGCCCTGACGGCGGCGCAACGCGACGCCGGCTCGGCGGACCCGGCCCTGCCTACGCGGTCCGACTGGCGCGGCGCGTCGAGGCGTTAGCCGAGGCAGGAGCCGAACAACCATGTGGGCGGGGAATCCTAGAACTTCACCAGCTCACCGCCGCTCTCGGGCCGGCATCAGCGGCACCGGTTTCAGGCGTCCTCACGCTCGGGGCTCTCCAGCCGGAAGAAGTTGCTCGGCGTGCCGTCCTTTTTCTTGTCCTGGAAGATGAAGTTGAGTCGACGCTCGTCGAAGGTGCGGAACCATTCGTCCCAGCTGACGTGGCGCAGCTTCTCCCCGCCATAGCCGGGGAAATCAAGCGTGAGCACCCCGAGGTGGTCGCCGTGCTCGGTGCCCGGCACCGTGGCGGCCTGGGCCCCGCGATCCTGGGCCCACGTGCGGATCACCTCGTGGCTCGTGGTGACCAGGGTGTCGCCGGGATCCGCGTCCCTGATCTGGTCAGGGGACGTGATCGCCTCGGCGTACCTCACCGACTTCGAGGTCGCAGGCCCGGTGCGCGCACCGCCTTCTTCCTCGTTCTCGTTCTGTTCGGCCACGTTCTTCTCCATCCTGGTTCTGTCCGGGTGCTGGGTACCCCACGCGCCGCCGGGAACACCCGGCTACCGCCTCTGCGACCAACCCACGGCCACCTCGGCCCGCAGCCGCCCGGTTGGGGCACCGCGCCCCCGCTCCCGGATGGCTGAGTGCACGTCCCCCGGCTCCCCGTTCGCCGGAGTGGGCGTGGCGGCGGGGCCGGGGTAGCGGTCGCTGGCGGGGCTGGTCCGGTTGGGCGGCGTCGTCGAGAGGGCGCTCAGCGGTGGCTACGACGTCGGGTCGTCCGATTCGGTGATGGCGGGCAGCTTCCGGCACAGCCGATCGACCAGCTGCTGGCGGGTGGGCTCAGAGGGTGGTTCGGAGCCCACTACCGAGGTAACCAAGACGATGGCCGACCGTGCTCAGCTCCCGATTCCCGACCACGACCATTCCCCACACCTCTCGCAGCGCGCGCCATGCGGATGACCGATCCCGGGGTCAGAGCTGCCTGGCGACCTGCGGCAGCTCACAGACCCGCACGTCGGCGTTTGGCACCTGGGAGTGCACGGTGCTCGAGATGGCACTCGAGCGGGTCGACCACATCTCCGCCCATGCCCACTACGAGCACGTCGGCGACCTCGACGGCTTCCTCGCCTCAGGCGTCGACATGGATCGCACCGCGACGGCGGCGGCCCGAGCGCGCAGTGAGCCCGCGTCCCCGATCCTGCCTGTGTACCCGCGTGCTGCTGCCGCATCGCCACATGCTGAGCTGAGCCGACGCGACAGGCATCCGATTCGGCTCGGCGGGCGTAATCCGCCGCGGATGGGGAAGTCCCGGGCACATGGTCCAGCGCTGGTACCGAAACGGAGCGATCTACTCGGTCGACGTCGGGCTCTTCCAGGACACCAACGCCGACGGCGTCGGCGATTTCGCCGGGATGGCAAGTCGGCTCGACTACCTGTCGCGGCTGGGCGTGACGACGATCTGGCTCAACCCGATCCACCCGTCCCCGCGTCGGGACGGCGGGTACGACATCACCGACCACTACGGCGTCCACCCACGTTTCGGCAGCTTCGGGGATTTCTGCACCTTCCTGAACGGGGCGGGCGAACGCGGCATTCGGGTGATGCTGGACTTCGTGGTCAATCACACCAGCGACCAGCATCCGTGGTTCGTATCCGCGCGGACGGACCGCAACTCGCCGTTCCGAGACTGGTACGTGTGGTCGGACACCGAGCCCCCTGACCGCTTCGAGGGGCCGGTCTTCCCCGGGGTCGAGAACGAGGTCTGGACCTACGACGAGCGGGCCGGAGCCTGGTACCGCCACCGGTTCTACTCCTTCGAGCCCGATCTCAACACAGAGAACCCGGAGGTACGCGCGGAGATCCTCAAGATCGCGGAAGCCTGGTTACGGGTCGGCGCCGCGGGCTATCGCGTCGACGCGGCGCCGTTCTTGATCGAGCCGAAGCACCCGGACTCGCCACGGAAGGAGCCGGACTACACCTTGTTCCGGGAGCTGCGCGAGAGGGTGTCGTGGCTTCGCGGCGACGTCGCCCTGTTGGCCGAGGCGAACGTGTCGAACGAGGAGGTGCTCGAGTATTTCGGCTACGCGGACGGCTCGGCCAGCCGGTTCAACATGATCTTCGCCTTCCGGCTCAACCAGGCGATCATGCTCGCGCTGGCCCGCCAGGACGCCCGCCCGGTCGTGGCCACGGTGCGAGAACTTCCCGCCCTGCCCAGGCACGGACAGTGGGCGACCTTCCTGCGCAACCACGACGAGGTCGACCTGGGCCGGCTCACGCCGGAGGAGCGGCAGGAGGTGTTCGCGGCGTTCGGACCCGATCCGAACATGCACCTCTACAACCGCGGGATCCGGCGCCGGCTCGCGCCCATGCTCGGCGGGAACCGCCGCCGCATCGAGATGGCCTACAGCCTGCAGTTCACCATGCCGGGGACCCCGGTGATTCGCTACGGCGACGAGATCGGGATGGGGGAGAATCTCGAACTGCCCGAGCGAGAGGCGATCCGGACCCCGATGCAGTGGGACGACACCCCGAACGCGGGGTTCTCCCGGGCGGATCCGCGCGACCTGCCGGTGCCGGTGATCGGTGAAGGTCCCTACGGCTACAAGCAGGTGAACGTGACCGACGAGCGCCGCGACTCGCACAGCCTGCTGGTCTGGTTCGAGCGGACCCTGCACACCCTGCGCGAGTGCGAGGAGATCGGCACCGGTCAGCACGTGATGCTGGACGCCGGACCGCCCCACGTGCTCGTGCACCGCGCGACCGGGGAGACCGGCGCCATGCTGTTCCTGCACAACCTCGCTGATGTGCCTTGCCGGGTCGCCGTCGGCGAGCAGAGCGACCAACCCGGCCGGCCGCTCAGCGTGGCCGCCGACTCCCACTACGACGACAAGCTCGACCTGAACGCGCTCGATCTCGCCGGCTATGGCTACCGCTGGATCCGGCTGCGGCGTGACCCGTAGGACCTGTCGATGAGATCGGCCGGGCCATCGGTGTCAGGTTCGGGGGCCCGCTCGCCACGACGGCAAGAGGCGACCGGCACCGACCTTGCCGCTGCACACGCCGGGCCTGATGAGCAGCGACGCCTTGGAGCTGTGCGGCCGGCTCGTCGGCGCAGTCGAATTCGCCGAGGCCTCGACCGGCAGACCCTTGTCGGGCGGTGGCTACCTTCGTGGTCGTCCGTGCAGGTCCGACCGGAGCCGAGATGGAGGTGCGGTTGGGAGCTCGCCGGCGCGGCAGCCCCCGAGCGCGGCGGCGTCGAACTCGGGACGTGCACGTCGCCATCGAGGTCGCCGCGACCCCAGAGACCGGCGTGCCGACCCGCCAGAACGACCTGACGCTCATCAGGCGTCGCAGGTCGCCGTCCTCATCCACCGCTGTCGTGCCCGCGCCGGTACACCCGGCCTTCCCACGGTCGTAGCACGAGCGGGGGCCCGTCCGGCTCCGGCTCTGGAGGCTTCCCGATCAGCAGTTCTGTGCCGGCCCACTCGCTCGCGTCCGGCAGGTCCACGACGACGTCGGCGGCGGAGAAGTTCCCGAGGACGAGGAGTTCGATGCCGCCGAGCCGCCTGAGGAAGGCGTAGATCCGCTCGTCGTGCGGAAGGAGCATGTGGAAACTGCCGTGCACGACCGCCGCTTCGGTGTGCCGGAGCTCGATCAGCTTGATATAATGATGAAAAACCGAGTCGGGGTCGGCCATGGCGGCGGCGGCGTTGATCTCGGTGTAATTGGGGTTGACCTGAATCCATGGTCGAGCCGCGCTGAAACCGGCCCAGGGGCCGGCGTCCCATTGCATCGGCGTGCGGGCATTGTCCCGGCTCATCACCCGTAGCGCAGTGAGTGCCTCATCAGGCGTCGTCAGCCCAGGCCCCGTCATTGCGGCGTAGTGATTGAGCGATTCGATGTCGCGGAACTCGTCGATCGTCTCGAAAGGAGCGTTGGTCATCCCCAGTTCTTCGCCCTGGAAGATGTACGGCGTACCACGATGCAGATGTAGCACGGTGGCGAGCATCTTCGCCGAGGTCACCCGGTACCTGCGGTCGTCTCCGTAACGAGACACCACCCGCGGCTGGTCGTGATTGCTCCAGTACAGGCTGTTCCACCCGACGTCGGCCAATCCGGCCTGCCAGCGGCCGAGCGACGCCTTGAGGTCCCGCAGGTCGAGTCCGACGTAGTCCCATTTGGTCTCGCCCTGGTCGAGCTGGACGTGTTCGAACTGGAAGACCATGTCGACCTCGGCCCGCGCGGGGTCGGTGAACAGCCTTGCCTCGTCCACCGTCACGCCGGGCATCTCACCGACCGTGAGATACTTTCCCGGTCGGTCGGCGAAGACGTCGCGGTGCATTTCCTGCAGAAAGTCGTGGGTATGCGGTCCGCACACGTAGTGCTCGGATCCATCGGCGTACAGCTGATGAGGCAGGTGATGCCCGTCGGGCAGACTCGGATCCTTTGAGATCAGGTTGATGACGTCCATGCGGAACCCGTCTACGCCGCGGTCCAGCCACCAGCGCATCATCGCGTATACAGCCTGGCGAACCTCGGCGTTCTCCCAATTGAGATCGGGCTGCTTCCGAGAGAACAGGTGCAGGTAATACTCACCGGAATCGTCGTCGAGCTCCCACGCCGAGCCGGAGAATATCGATCCCCAGTTCGTCGGTTCCGCGCCGGGCGCGCCCGGTTCCATGCCATATCGCGGCGGCCGCCACCAGTACCAATCTCGCCTCGGACTGGACGTGCCCGACCGGGACTCCTCGAACCAAGGATGCTCATCGGACGTGTGGTTCACGACGAGATCCATGATCAGGCGCATCCCTCGCTCGTGCACGGCGTGCAGCAACTGTCGAAATCCTCCAGCCTGCCGAACAGCGAGTCGATATCCTGGTAGTCGCAGATGTCGTAGCCGTGGTCGTCCTGGGGCGACGGGTAGACCGGCGACAGCCACAGCACGTCGACGCCCAGCCTGACCAGGTAATCGAGTCTGGTCGTGATGCCCCCGAGATCACCGATCCCGTCGGCATTCGAATCGGCGAAGCTACGTGGATAGATCTGGTAGACAACGGCGCTCTTCCACCACTGATCGGCAGGAACCGAGGTCTGTGAGCCGGCGCCCGTCGTCACGCTCGGTTGTGGAGCCTCCGTCCGTGGGCACACGATTGCCTCCCCGGGTGCCTGATGGGCCGTGAACTTGTCGGATGCGGCCGCCTGCGAGGGAACCCGAGCTGACCGGCGATGTCGTCGAGCGGTTTCGCTCGGCGGCGTCCGGCCGCATACCCGGCCCACGGACTGGCGGGCTGAGCCGGCTTCGCGCCCCGGCCGTCAACGCCGCCGGATCGCCGGGGCCTCCGCCTTGCCGTAGGCCTCGCGCAGGGCCGGGATCAGCTCGCGCTCGGCGAACTCCAGGAACTCCGGCTGGGTGTCCCCGCCCACCTGCACCAGCGCGACGTGGGTGAACCCCGCCTCGACGAAGGGGCGAAATGCCTCAACGTGCGCGGTGACGTCGGGCCCGCACGGGATCGACGCAGCCACCTCCTCCGGTCGGACGGACTGGCTGGCAGCAGCGAAGGAGGCGGGGCCGGGTAGCTCGGCGTTGACCTTCCAGCCGCCGGTGAACCAGCGGAACTGTTCGTGCGCCCTAGCCACCGCCTCGGCCACATCGGGGCCCCAGCTGATCGGCAGCTGCCCGATCTTGGGCACCGTCGCGCCCGCCGCGTCGTCGAACCGGCGCACGAGGTCGGCCCTGGGCTGGACGGCCACCATCGCATCCGCCATCGGTGCGAACCTGTCGACCGACTGCCGGCCGGACACGGCGACGGCGATCGGCACGGGCTGCTCCGGGTGGTCCCACAGCTTGGCCGAGTCGACCCGGAAGTACTCGCCGGCCGTGTTGACGACGCCGCCGTCGAACAACGCGCGGATGATCTCGACCGCCTCGCCGAGCATCTCGTGCCGCACATTGGCCGACGGCCAGCCCTGGCCGATGACGTGCTCGTTGAGGTTCTCCCCGGCGCCGAGGCCCAGGGTGAACCGCCCCTCCCCCGCGAGGATCGCAACCGTCGCCGCCTGCTGCGCCACGACCGTGGGGTGATAGCGCATCGTCGGGCAGGTCACGAAAGTCATCAGGGCGACGCGTTCGGTGTCCGACGCGACGGCGCCGAGCACACTCCAGCAGTTCGGCGAGTGGCCCTGGACGTCAAGCCACGGGAAGTAGTGGTCGCTGATCACCTCGAAGTCGAACCCGGCGTTCTCGGCGGCGACGGCGTCGCCGACGAGCCCACGTGGGCCGCGTTGCTCGGTCATCAGGGTGTAGCCGAATGCGACCATGTCGTCCTCTCCGATCAAGGTATGTCGCCCAGCTCTCACCCCGGCCCGGCCGCACCGATATCCCGACGGAGCGCAACGTCCATCACCGGGCCGATCCGGCGGTGCGCTACCGTCCCGAGGTGCTGATCGTGCTGGGGCCGCGGTGTTCGCTGCCTCCGGAGAACTCGCCGCGATGCACTCCGGCCGCACGTGTTCGAGGGCGTCGTGCCGGCATGAGTGACCGCGCTCGGCGGGTGGACCCGGACGCGGTGCTGGCATACCCGCAGCCCACCCGGTGAAACTCGCCCGCTGGGACGCCGGGGACCCTTTTCCCGGGCACAGGCCCGTGGCAGACCCACGGTCAGGGCCGCGGCCGGTCGTCCGCCGCCTCCACGATCCGCTTCGCCAGGACGACCGCGGACAGGTAGGGCTCCTGGTCCGCTGATCCGCCCGCCTTCAGGGTCTGCTCGGCGTTCTGTGCGAGGGACTCCAGCAGGGTGGCGAGCGGTTCGGCGACGGAGGGGGAGAGGACGGTGATCCAGCGGGCGTTTTCGTGCACGTGCGGGTAGATGGGCTCCACCGGCTCCCCGAACAGATCCAGCGGGTCTTTCAGGCCGGGAAGCAGCGGCCCGCCACGATCAGATCCCGTGCGTGATCGGACGCCCGCTCCTTCAGTTCCACCGCCATGGTTCTTCCATCCGTGGTGGTGGCAGTGGTGGTCCGGCTGGCCCGACCTGGCTGCGTCGCTGCCGGTGCACGTCAGCCATCGTTCCCGCCGGGCGGAATCGGCTGGAGGTGGCGGAGGAACCAGTCCCGCGCCAGGCGGGCCACCTGCTCCAACGTTCCCGGTTCCTCGAACAGGTGCGTCGCGCCCGGGATGATCACTAGCCGGGTCTCGCCGGCCAGTT
>NZ_JAOPWR010000412.1 GCF_025965585.1 Pseudonocardia sp. | reverse complement strand
TGCCCGCCTTCTGGTCGGGCCAGTTCGGCGTCAACATCAAGGGCGTCGGCGTGGGCCCCTTCGCGGACGAGATCGTCATCACCCAGGGATCGGTGAAGGATCGACGTTTCGCCGCCGCCTATGGGCGCCGAGGCCGTATCGTAGCGGCCGTCACCTTCGATCACGGTAAGTGGCTGGAGTACTACGGGACGCTGATCGAGCGATCGGCTCCGTTCCCGCCTCCGCCGCCGGGCTACGATCAGGCAGATGGCTTGGAGCCGGTTCCGGCCCGATTCCCGGAGCGGGGCGTCCCGACGGGGATTCCGGATGTCGTCTTGACCGGCCACGACCCGACCGAACGCGCAGCCGAGTACGAGTACCGGCCGAGAACGCGCTGAAACCGCTCCGATGGTGGGCGAAGTGCCGGGCCGGACCGCATAGCCAGGAAAATAAACGGCGACCGAGGAGAAATTATGAGGCCAGAGATCGCTTGGGCCGAAGCCATGAAATTTGAAAACCGCCCCGACCCGTACCGTTTCTTCGACGAGCTACGAAGAACTCCCGTGGCGCGGGTGGCAGACGACCTCTATGTCGTCACCGGCTACCGGGAACTCCAGACGTTGGCCCACGATCCCCGGGTGAGCTCCGACATCTTCCGCAGTCCGCTACCGGCCAAGATGGGAGCCTCGGGAGAGTCCTCGTCCGAGGCCGAGCCCATGAAGGCGCAGGGTCGGCCGCCGACCATGTTCATCCTGTCCGATCCGCCGGACCACGATCGAGCGCGCCGGCAGGCGATGCGGCACTTCGGCCCTCCCCACACGCCCGACCTTATTCCGAGCATGGGCCCAGACATCGAACGGCTCTGTGACGAGTTGCTCGACAAGGCCGGGGGCAAGACCCAGATCGACCTCGTCGATGAGTATGCCTACCGGGTTCCGCTGACGGTGATCTGCAAGATCATGGGCGTTCCCCTGGATGACGAACAAGCTTTACACGACTGGATTTTCCACGCGGTCGCGGGCGTGGATTTCAGCCCGGAGGCGGCCACCGAAGACGGCAAGACCCGTGCCGCGAAGGGAATGGAAAGCCGGTCGGCGCTCAGGAAGTACTTCCTGGAGTTGACCGAGGACTATCTCCGAAAGCCTGGCGAGAACCTGCTTTCGAGGTTGGTCAACGATGATGGCCCGGACGGCCCGATGGACCCGACCGAGGCTGCGGCGAACGCGATACTGCTGTTCATTGCCGGTCACGACTCCACGGTCAACACGATCTCCCACTGTGTGCTGACCCTGCTGCGATACCCCGGGAGCATCGAGCTTCTGCGCCGCCGGCCCGATTTGATTCCCCGCACCGTCGAGGAGGTCCTGCGCCTCCAGTCGGCGGTCCAGTTCTTCCCCAGCAGATCCGCGACCGCTGACATCGAGGTCGGCGGCACGGTTATCCCGGAGGGTTCGGCGATCTTTCTGATGTACGGCGCTGCAAACCGCGACCCCCGCCGTTTCCCCGACCCGAACAAATTCGATCCCGAACGCCCCGACAACGAGCACTTCGGCTGGGGTAGCGGCATCCACGTCTGTTTCGGCGGCCCACTCGCCCGCCTCGAGGTCAATATTGCCCTAGAGGTCTTCTTACGGCGCGTGGAGAACCCACGGCTTGTCGTTGACCCGCCGCCGTACCGTCGTAGCCCGGTCTTCCGGGGCCCGCAGCACCTGGTGATCGACTACGACCGGATCGGGGACTAGAGTTTGGAGGAATCATGAAAGCATTCCAGTTCGTCGAGACGCAAGAGCCGGCCCAGCTTCGTGAAGTCAAGGTACCCGAACCCGGCCCCGGGCAGGTATTGATGAAAATCGGGGGTGCCGGGGCCTGTCACTCTGACCTCCACATAATGGAGGCACCCGCGCATGCGCCGTCGCCGCCCCTTCCCTTCACCCTCGGCCATGAGAATGCCGGCTGGGTCGAGGAACTGGGGTCCGGCGCGACAGGGTTTGCGATCGGGGATCCCGTCCTCGTCTACGGCCCTTGGGGCTGCGGCAGCTGCGCGAACTGCCGGATAGGAATGGAGAACTACTGCCAGAACCCCGGGCAAAGCATGCCCGGCGGGCTCGGCGCAGACGGCGGCATGGCCAACTACATGCTCGTCCCGTCCACCCGCTTCCTACTCCCGCTGGGCGACCTTGACCCGCGCGAGGCCGCACCGCTCACCGACGCTGCCCTCACCAGTTATCACGCCGTGAAACGATCAATACAGCTACTCGGCCCAGGATCCACCGCGGTCGTGATCGGCGCCGGCGGCCTCGGCCAAATGGCCATCCAGGTGTTGAAAGCGCTCAGCGCCGCCACAACAGTCATCGCGGTGGACACCTCCGTCACCAAGCTCGAAACCGCCAGACACATAGGCGTCGACGAGACAGTGGTCTCCGGCGCTGATGCCGTCCAGCGGATCAGGGATATCACCCGCGGGCGGGGCGCCGCCCTCGTCCTCGACATGGTAGGCGGGAGGCAGACATTGGAGATGGCCGCGCAGATATCCCGAGTTCTCGGCCATGTCACGATCGTGGGACTTGGCGGTGGCGCGCTACCCGTGAACTTCCACAGCCCGGCGAAAGAATGCTCCGTCACGTCACCCTACTGGGGCTCGATCCCCGAGCTCATGGATGTGATCTGCCTGGCCCAGGCAGGAAGGATAAAGATGCTCGTCGAGCAATTCCCGCTGGAGCGCGCGAGCGAGGCATACCACCTCCTCCATGACGGCAAGATCCAAGGACGTGCTGTCATCATACCCAACGGCTAGTGTCACGTAGCGCCTTGATCGCCTCCAGTCTAAAACGTCAGGTTCAACCTGACCGTGTCGCTGCGCTACACGCCACAGACCGGCGAGATCGCGTTCCTGTTCGACCTGTTCAACCGAACGTCGCGCATTGCACACGACGCGACCGACGGCACTCACCCCATCGGGACGGCGCTGTACGCGGCCAGCAACTTCTGCGGCGCGGACGCCGGCATCTGGATACGCCCCAACCGCGATGTCTGGCCCAACCTGAGTTGCAAGGTTTAGTGCCCCGGCGCGGCGATGGTGAGGAGTCTGGCGAGGAGGGCGCGGGCTCGGCGGTGATCTGCGCCGGCACGAGCTGCCGAACACCTGAACTGACACGAGCAGACGATCCGGTCGCCCGACCGCGCCGGTTGAAGCGCCACGGTCGCCACCTGCTGCTATGGGCTGGGAATGGCGAGGTCGGTGTCCTCATGCTGGGTGGTGGGGCGTGGTGGTGGCCCGGTCTCGACGTTTCTCCGGCCGCTTCTGGCTGTGGTGGACCAGAACTGGACCACGATGGCTGCCGTGGTCGGCGAACTCGGCAGGGTGGGTGTCGTAGAAGGCCATCCGCTCACCGATCCGGGTCATCACCCGCCCGCGTCCAGCGCCGGGTCGAGGGCGCCGGCGGCGACCGACAAGCCACCCCTGCCGTCGGCTCGTGGACACGGGGGTGGGGCCGGGACGGCACGGACCGCCCTCGTACTCAGCGCCGGTGTTCGCTCATTGCTCGGCGAACTCCGGCCAGGCGAAGTCGCCCATCCCGTTGGCGATGACGCGGGCGTCCATGTTCTCGGTGACCCGATGCCGCGGCGTCGTCAGTGGCCTTGGCGTCGTTCTCCGACTGCCACGCGCTCATCGAGAAGATCTGCTCGCCTTGGGCGATGACCCTCTTTCTTGTTCTGTTCTCGGTTCACTGCGGGTAGGGAACCGTGGCGTAGCGGGACATGAGCGCGCGGATCTCAGCGGGATCGAGCAGACCGTCGGCGCGGGGGCGCAACTGCTGCAGGTCACGAAAATAGCCGACGTAACGCTCGGGTGTCACCGTGAGCAGCAGCGACGCCGGCTCATCGGGGTCGGCGTTGCCGAACGTGTGCGGGGTTCCGATGCCCGCCACGAACAGCCCACCGGCGGCCAGGACGTGGGTATCGGCCCCGCTGGTGACGCGGACGCGCCCGGTCAGCACGAAGAACGTCTCATCGTGGGCCCGGTGGACGTGCTGGGGCGGGCCCGGCCAGCCGGCCGGCATCCGGCACTCGACCAGGCCCAGCCGACCGTCGGTGGCCCGACCGTCCTCCACGACGCGGTGCAGCACCGGGCCCGCCCGCAGCATCTCCCCGTCGTCGGGGCCCACCACACCGGATCGCCGCGGCATCGTCATCACGAACTCCCCTCGCGCTTGAGACGATCGTCTCAAGTTGGGACGCGTGTATCATCAGCGGTATGGCGCGAGCTGTCAACGGGCAATCGGGGCAATCGGCGGCCAGCGAGCGCATGCGGACGCGGCTCACCGACGCAGCTCAGGCCCAGTTGCGCGACGGGGGGCCGATGACCGTCGCCGCGGTCGCCGCCCGGGCGGGGGTCTCGCGCGCCACCGCCTACCGCCACTTCCTCAACAACGACGCGGTGCTGCTCTGGGCCACCCGCCCCACCCACGGACAACCGCTCCTGCCCCCACCCACCATCGAGGACGCCCCGCCCGGTACCGACCTGACCGACCGCGCCGAAGCCCTGATCAGGGCCACCGCCCGTTGGGCGTTCGAGCACGAGCGGGAACTGCGGGCCGTACTCGCCGTATCGCTGACCCTCGATCGCGGACAGCAGGGGCGCTCCCCTCGCAAGGCCCTCATGCAGCGCGACCGGTGGATCGCCGAGCTGCTCACCGATCTCCCGCCGCACGTCCCCCCGGCGACCAGAGCCCGCCTCGCCGCCGCCCTCGTACCCCTTTTCGGCTCCGACGCGGTCGGCTGGACCCGTGACGCGGCCGACCTGACCGTCCCCGAGGCGATCGACATCCTGGTCTGGATGGCCCGCGCGCTGATCACGGCCGCCCTCGCCGAATCGGACCCAACTCCACCTCGGCTCGACTGTGGCATCCAGCTGAGTTGATGGGCATCTCCCAGGCCTTCCTGATGGGGCCGCTGAGGTACGTGTCGGTGGGACGCCACGGCGTCCAAGCCCGCCAGTCGACGATCAGGTTGGACGACCGGAAGGCCAGGAACGGCACGACGATCCCGCCACGCAGGAAGACCGCCGCTCCCGGTCGGGTAGCTGCCTGCTCAGCGCCACCAGCGCCAGCGGGCCGGGCCGGGCCGAACGACAGCACCGTGGCCGAGGTGGTGAACCCGACGAGCTGCCGCCACCCCTGGACAAGCCCGCAGATGACCACCGACCCGATCAGGGTCAGCGGGATGTTGCGCTACGGGTTGCGCGTCTCCCCCGCCGGCTCGACACCCTGCCGGAAACCGAAGTAGGAGTACGCGTACTGCAGCGCTGTCCCGCCGTGGTCGGGCACGGCGGTCACCGCGCCCGGCACGATGGAACCCTCGATCCGGAGGTCGTGACCAGCTCACCTATCTGGATTCGCGATGATGCTGGACGGGTTCACTCAGCGGCGGGTCGTACGTCGTCCGGAGTGCTGACCGGTGCGATGCAGTGGAGAGCGGCGAGCCGGGCGTTGTAGGTCGCCAACGCCTGGTCGTCATCGTCCACCCCGGCGCCATCGGAGGGTTCGGTGCCCAGGAGCGTCCGGGCACGGGCACCCTCCAGCCAGCGCCCCATCGTCTGATCCCCCGGAGCGGCCAGACCCCACCGCACCCCGATCGCGATCATCAACAGCATCATCAGGCCGTCACCGCCGACCCACATGATCGCGCCCGCGAGCTCCTGGTCGGGCAGGACACCGGGGCCCCATCCAGGGTGGCCGAGGTCGAACCCGGGGGCGACGGCCGCGGGGGTCAGCATCAGGACGATCCCGACGAGGGTGTCGACGCCCATCGCGACCGCGAGGATTGCCAGGCGCAGCAGGTAAGGGACCTGCCACGGGGTCCGCTCCGAGCCGGCGAGCGGGAGGAAGAACAGGTAGCCCGAGAGCAGGTACAGCGCGACCTCGGCGTCGTGCAGCCACGGGCTCGTCAGCATCAGCGCCTGGAACTCGGTCAGGTGCGTGAGCACCAGCACCGCGGCATAGAGGGCGAGCGCCACGGGCGGCGCGGACACCGCACGCCCGGCCCGACCGCGCAGGACCGCCTCCACCCCGCTCCGCACGCCGGGCGGACCCGCGGTCGCCAGCAGCCGCAGCGGCTGGGCCCAGACCAGCAGCACCGGCACGATCATGATCAGGGTCAGGTGCTGGATCATGTGCACCCCGAACAGCACGTGCGCGTAGACGGCCATGCTGCTGTTCACCGCGAGCACCAGGCCGAGGACCGCGCCGAACCAGGACAGGGTTCGCCGCAGCGGCCAGCGGAACCCCGCCACGCCGGCGCGGCTCGCCGTCCACAGGTAGCCCACGGTCAGCAACACCATCATGGCGTCGAGCACAGGTGCCGACGTCCAGGTCGTCAGCAGGCCGACGACCGTCGGCGGTCCTGGCTCCAGCACGGCGACCACCCTCCCGACACCGGACGACACGATCGGTGTCCGCAGCAAACATACGC
>NZ_JAOPWR010000402.1 GCF_025965585.1 Pseudonocardia sp. | reverse complement strand
CGACCACCGGCAGCACCAGCCACGGCAACGTCGTGGACAGCCGCCCGCTGCGCCGCCCGAGGGCGTAGAGCGCCACCAGGGCCGGCGGCCAGCCCAGCCCGCCCGCCAGCCCCCACAGCCCTCCGAGCACTGCCAGCGGCGGCCACAGGTGCCGCAGCGGTAGCACCGCACAGGCGACGAGTGCGGCCACCACCGACCAGGAGAAGGGCGGCTCCGCCCACAGCACCGCGACGGCGGGCAGCCCGACCGCGGCCACCTCGCCGGCGCCGCGGCGCAGGACCTGCTGCCACCGGGACCGGCCCGTCGGGACCCCGTCGGTCATCGGTACGAGCCGCGTATCCCCCCGGTCGACCGCCATGCGCTCCCCCTCAGGTCACTCCCCAGCCCTGCGCCAGCAGGGCGGCCTGCACCCGGTTCTCGGCGCCCAGCTTGACGAACAGCGCGGACACATACTTCTTGACGGTAGCCTCGGCCAGCCCCAGACGGCACCCGATCACGGCATTGGACTCCCCCGCGGCGAGCCCGCGCAGCACCTGCTGCTCGCGCAGGGTCAGCTCTTGGGGCTGCGGCGCGGCCGGCGGCAGGGAGCCCCTGGCGAGCCGTGGCAGCAGGCGCGCGGTGATCCGCGGATCGAGGACGGCGCCACCGGCGGCGAGGTCGCGCACGGCCCGCACCAACACCTCCGGCTCGGCGTCCTTCAGCAGGAACCCCTGCACGCCGATCGCCAGCGCCTCGGTCACGTAGTCGTCGAGGTCGAACGTGGTGAGCACGGCCGCGGGCGGCGCGTCGGGGCGGGCGCACAGGATGCGCAGCGCCGCAAGGCCGTCCGTGCCGGGCATCTGGACATCGGCGAGCACCACGTCGGGACGGTGCACGTCGACGGCGTCGAGCAGCTCCGCGCCGTCGGACGCCTCGCCGACCACCTGCACCGACCCGTCGACCTCCAGGACCGTGCGCAGGCCCGCCAACAGCAGCGGCTCGTCGTCGGCGAGCACCACCCGCACCGGCTCCGTCACGGGCCGAGAGTAACGGTCAGCTCTTGCGGCCGCGCTTCTCGCGCACCCGCACCGAGATGCGGACGGGCGAGCCGGTGAAGTCGAACTCCTCGCGCAGCTTGCGCTCCAGGAAGCGCCGATAGCCGGCTTCGAGGAAACCGCTGGAGAACAGCACGAACGTCGGCGGCCGGGTGGTGGCCTGCGTCGCGAACAGGATCTTCGGCTGCTTGCCGCCGCGCACCGGGGGCGGTGTGGACGCCACGATGTCGGCCAGCCAGGAGTTGAGCCGGCCGGTGGGGATGCGCCGGTCCCACGACTCCAGCGCGGTGCGCAGGGACGGGGCGATCTTCGCGACCGAGCGGCCGGTCAGCGCCGAGACGTTGACGCGCTCGGCCCACCGCACGCTGACGAGGTCACGCTCCAGCTCGCGCTTCATGGCCAGTCGCCGGTCCTCGTCGACGAGGTCCCACTTGTTGAACACGAGCACGAGCGCGCGGCCGGCCTCCTGCACCATCGTGATCACGCGCTGGTCCTGCTCGGCGATGGGCTCGCTCGCGTCGATGAGCACCAGCGCCACCTCGGACGCCTCGATGGCGGCCTGGGTGCGCAGGCTGGCGTAGTACTCCATGCCGCTCGCGGTCTTCACGCGCTTGCGCAGGCCCGCGGTGTCGACGAAGCGCCACACCTCGCCGTCGAGCTCGACGAGGGAGTCGACGGGGTCGACGGTGGTGCCCGCGACGTCGTGGACGACGGAGCGCAGCTCGCCGGAGACCTTGTTGAGCAGGCTCGACTTGCCGACGTTCGGCTTGCCGATCAGCGCCACGCGCCGGGGGCCGCCCTTGCCCGCACCGAACAGGTCACGCGGGGTCTCGGGCAGCTTCTCCAGGATGACGTCGAGCAGGTCGCCCGAGCCGCGGCCGTGGAGGCCGGAAACGGGGTAGGGCTCGCCGAGCCCGAGCCGCCACAGTGCGGCGGTGTCGGCGGTCAGCCGGTCGTCGTCGACCTTGGTGGCCACCAGGATCACCGGGATGTCGCCCTTCCGGAGGATCCGCGCCACGGCCTCGTCGGTGGTGGTGGCGCCCACGCTCGCGTCCACCACGAGCATCACGGCGTCGGCGGAGCGGATGGCCATCTCGGCCTGGGCGGCGACGGCGGCCTGCAGGCCGCGGGCATCGGGCTCCCAGCCGCCCGTGTCGACGAGCGTGAAGCGCTTGCCGTTCCACAGGGCGTCGTAGGAGACGCGGTCGCGCGTGACGCCCGGGATGTCCTGGACGACGGCCTCCCGGCGCCCGATCAGCCGGTTGACCAACGTGGACTTGCCCACGTTGGGGCGTCCGACCACGGCGAGCACCGGAGCCGGGGGAAGGACTTCGGCGTTCTCGCCCTCGAGGAAAGCGCCCTCCTCGTCAACGGCGACGAACTCGCCCGGGTCGATCCCGAGCTGCGCCATCGCGGCGTGGTCGTCAGGTCCTGCACTCACTGTGTACTCCGTAGATCGTCGAGTTCTCGGACCATCCCGGCCAGTTCGGCCCGGACGGTCTCGGTGGCGGCGGTGAGGCCGGTGCGGCCCCCGCCTGCCGGGATGGTCAGCGGCTCCCCCACGAGCACGTCGACGCGCGGGCGCCAGCGCCGCAGACCGCCGTCGGGCCTGCGGGTGCCGCGGCTGACCACCGGGAGCACCACCGCTCCCCCGGTGCGTGCCAGCCAGGCCGCGCCCTGCTGGGCGGAGGCCACCTCGCCCGTGCCCCGGGTGCCCTCGGGGAACACCGCGACCAGTCCCCCGCCGCGCAGCACGGTGACGGCGGCCAGGAGCGGCCGCCGGTCGGGTGCGCCGCGGCGCACCGCGAGCTGGCCGATCCGCGGTAGCGCCCAGCCGACGACGCCGGCGAACATCTCCCGCTTCACCAGGAACACCGCGCGGCGCCCCAATAGTCCGAACAACAGCGGTCCGTCGACGAACGCGCTGTGGTTGGCGACCAGCACCACCGGCCCGGACGCGGGGATCCGCTCGGGGTGGTGGACGTGCAGCCGGTACAGCGGGACGAACAGCCAGGTGCCGATCCAGCGGGCCAGGTCGTGCAACCGGGGCCACGAACCCGCCGGCAGATCGGCCGCATCGGGGCGGGCGGCCGTCGTCGTCACGTCAGGATTCCCCGCTCGCGGGCCAGCCGGAGCAGCTCGGCGAGGACGTCGTCGACCGAGAGGTGATCGGTGTCGAGCACCAGCGCGTCCTTCGCCGCGTGCAGCGGGGACGTCTTGCGCGTGGAGTCCAGCCGGTCGCGGCGGCGGACGTCGGCCAGCACCTTCTCGACGTCACCGATGCGACCGGCCTTGCGGTCCTGCGCCTCACGGCGCGCGGCCCGGATCTCCTCGGACGCGGTGAGGTAGACCTTCAGCGGTGCGTCCGGGACGACGACGCTGCCGATGTCGCGGCCCTCGACGACGATGCCGCCCTTCTCCGCGACCCCGTCGGCGATGAGCTTGCGCTGGCGCTCGACCAGCGCCTCGCGGACGGACGGCCGGGCCGACACGGCGCTCACCGCCTGGGTGACCTCCGGCCCACGGATCTCCTTCTCGACGTCCTCGTCGTCGAGCAGGGCGGCGGGGGCTGAGGGGTCGGTGACCGAGCGCAGTCGCGGCGTCGCGGCGACGGCGACGGGCTCGGCGTCGTCGGAGGCGGGGTCGACGCCCGCGCGCAGCACGGCGAGGGTGAGCACCCGGTACATGGCGCCCGTGTCGAGGTAGGCCGCACCGGACTCGCGTGCCAGCCGCCGCGAGACGGTGGACTTCCCGGTGCCGGACGGCCCGTCCATCGCCACGATCCCGCGCAGCCTGCCGGTCACCGTCATGGCCCCTCTCCCGGGCTCGCAGCCCCCTCCGCCGCGTCACCGGCCGTGCGCCCGCTGAACACGGGCCGTTGACCATCATGCCGTGCGGGGTCGGCGGGCCGGACAGCGGCGGGTGGGACGACGGTCGGCACCGCGTCGAACCCCTTCAGGGACCGCGCCGGGACGGCCGCGAGTGCCGCCACCAGCAGTGCGGCTGCCATCGTGAGGAACGCGGGCCGCACCCCGAACCACTCGACGAGCGCGCCCGCCAGCAGGTAGCCGACGGGGCCCGCCGCGTACGCCGCCGAGGTCATGACCCCGACGACACGCCCGCGTAGCCGTTCGGGGGTGCGCGTCTGCATCGCGTGGTTGGCCAGCGGGTTGACCGGCCCGTACAACAGCCCGACGAGCACGGCCGTGGCCACGAGCGCCGGGTACGGCGGCAGCGTCGCCATCCCCACCAGCGCGGCGCACGCTCCGACCACGGCGACGAGGAACGCGGTGCGCCGCCGGACGCGATGCCCGACGGCCCCGAACAGGAGCGCGCCGACCACCCCACCCGCGCTCATCGCCATGACGACGAGCCCGAGCCGCTCGGGAGCGGACTGCGCGACGAACTCGGCAGGCAGGATCACGCCCTCGACCGGGAGGTACAGCGAGACCAGCGCCATGGTCAGCAGCGCGATGGTGCGCAGCAGCCGGTCGTTCCAGACGAACGACACGCCCTCGACGGTGCTGCGCCACACCCCCGCGACCGGCTCACCGGTGGTGATCGGACGACCGCTGCCGGGCAGCCGCACCGCGGCGACGAGCAGCACCGACAACCCGAAGCCGACGGCCGTGGCCCACAGCGTGCCGGACGCGCCGACCGTGGCGATGAGCGCCCCACCGAGCCCCGGCCCGACGAGGAACGCGACACCGAACACGGCCTCGTGCACCCCGTTGACGCGCTCCAGCCGCCAGCGGGCGGCCGTGGCCGCTCCGGGCAGCAGCGTCTCGCGGGCCGTCATGCCCGCCGGGTCGATGACGGCGCCGAGCACCGCGAGGCCGACGAGCACCGGCACGGTCAGCCCGCCGACGGCGTCGACGAGCGGGATGGCCGTCACCGACAGGCCGGACAGGACGTCGGAGACGACAGCGGTGCGTACGCGTCCGACCCGGTCGACGAGCACGCCTGCGAACAGGCCCGCCACCAGCAGCGGCAGCGCGGTGGCCGCGGCGACCAGGCCGGCGGCGGCCGGGCTGCCGGTGCGCTCCAGCACCAGCCAGGGCAGCGCGACCATCGCGATCCCGTTGCCGGTGGCCGAGAGCAGCGTCGAGGCCTCGAGCAGCGCCAGCGGCGCGAAACGGCGGGGCTCCACGTTCTTCATCGCGGACGCACCCCTTCCAGCACCGTGCCCACCACGAGACCGGCGGCATCGTTGCGGGCGATGCGCCCGTCGCGCACGGCCTCGGCCGCGGTCCACAGGGCGCCGACGAACAGGTCGGTGACCCACGCGACGGGCAGGTCGGGGCGCACCACGCCCTCGTCGTGGCCGCGGCGCACGACCTTCTCCACCACGGCGGTGCTGGAGTACCAGCGGTCGACGAGATCCGGCAGGTCCCACACGGTGGCCCCGATCTCGAGGAACCGCTGCTCGTCGGCCAGCGGCAGGATCACCTCGGCCAAGCGGCGCAGCACGTCCGGCACGGCGCCCTCGTCGGGGCGGCAGGCGTCGATCGTGCGGGAGAGCTGGTCGATCGCGTCCTCGGCGAGCGCGTGCAGCAGGTCGGTGCGCTGCGGGAAGTAGCGGTGCACCGTCGCGCGGCCGACGCCGGCTTCAGCGGCGACGGCGGACAGCGTGGCGCCGGAGTCGCGCGTCAGGGCGCGGACGGCGGCGTCGAGGATAGTGCGACGTGTTCGATCGGTCTGAGACATGTTTGTCTCATCGTAATCCATCGGCTGATCCGATGGAACGGGAGCACCTCCCGATGGGGCGGCGTTGGGCGACGGCTTCATCGCCGTGCTAGGCACGCCCGACGGCGCGGGCTGGACGCCGGTGACCCGACCGTCGACGCGGTGGAGGTCGGCGGCGAGCGGTGGATGCACACCGACCGCGCGGCGTGCTGCCTGGCGTTCCGTACCACCGTCGAGCAGCAGCGGGAGCAGCGCTCCTGGGCTACTGGGGCAGATCGCGCCGGAGTGAAGCGGCTCCCCGCAGGTACGGATGACGCAGCTCGGCGCGGGTGTGCAGCGTCTCGACGTGGGCGAGCAGCCGCACCGTGCGCGGGAGCGACCCGGGCACCGCGATCTCCACGGCGCTGAGCAGCGGCACGTCGGTGAGCCCCAGCAGCCGCGCGGCGTAGGCCGGGAAGTCGGCAGTCAGGTCCGGGGTGGCGGTGAAGACGATCGAGATGATGTCGTCGGCGACGAGGTCGTTGCGCTCCAGCATTGCCGTGACGAGTTCGGCCGAACCCTCCAGGATGTCGTCGCGGGTGTTCGTGCCCACCTGCACCGCACCACGGACGGCGCGTACCGCCACCGTCACATCCCCACGGACTTGTAGAGCGATCCCACCTCGGCCCGGTTCAGCGGCCGGAACTTGCCGGGGCGCTGGTTGCCCAGGTGTACGTCGCCGACGGCGGTACGCACCAGGCGCTGCACCGGGTGGCCGACCTCGTCGAGCAGCCGGCGCACCACGTGCTTGCGGCCCTCGTGGATCACCAGCTCCACCATGGAGCGGCCGGCGTGGAAGTCGACGAGCTTGAACGAGTGCACCTGCACCAGCCCGTCCTCCAGCATGATGCCGCCGCGAAGCCGCTTGCCCATGTCCCGCGGCACCTGCCCCATGACCTCGGCCAGGTAGGTCTTCTCGACCTCGTAGGACGGGTGCATCAGCCGGTGGCCGAGGTCGCCGTCATTGGTGAGCAGCAGCAGACCCTCGGTCTCGGCGTCCAGCCGGCCGACGTGGAACAGCCGGCCGCGCGCACCCCCGTCGAAGTGCTCGTCCATGATCCCGCGCTCGACGATGAGGTCGCCGACGCACGGCCGGCCCTGGTCGTCGGACATCGTGGAGAGGATGCCGCGTGGCTTGTTCAGCGCGAGGTGCACCAGGTCGTCGCCCAGCACGATGCGCGAGCCGTCGACGTGGACGACGGCCGTGTCGGGGTGCACGCGGCGGCCCATCTCGCGCACGATCTTGCCGTCGACGCTCACGCGTCCCTCGGCGATCAGCTCCTCGGCCGCGCGGCGGGAGGCGACGCCGGCCTGGGCCAGCACCTTCTGGAGGCGGACGCCGTCGGGATGGTCGTTCGTTTCAGTCATTCTTCTTCACATTTCATCGATGGCGTCGACGTCGGGCAGCAGTGGCGCCAGGGGCGGCAGCTCCTCCACCGACGACAGTCCGAGCCGCTCCAGGAACAGCTCGGTGGTGCAGAACAGCGTGCCCTGGGTGGACGGGTCGACGCCCACCTCGTGCACCAGCCCGCGGGTCAGCAGCGTGCGGAGCACGCCGTCGCAGTTCACCCCGCGCACCGCCGACACCCGCGCCCGCGTGACGGGCTGGCGGTAAGCGACGACCGCGAGGGTCTCCAGCGCCGCGCGGGTGAGACGGGCGCGCTGCCCGTCGAGCAGGAGGCGTTCGACGTAGGGGGCGTAGGCGTCGCGGGTGTAGAACCGCCAGCCGCCGCCCACCCTGCGCAGGTCGATGCCGCGCTCTCGGGCCGCGTAGCCCTCCGCGAGCCGGGCCAGCGCCGCCCGGACCCGGGCGACGGGCTGCTGCAGGGCGAGGGCCAGCAGCTCGTCCTCGGTGGGGGCGTCCACCACGAGCAGCAGCGCCTCGAGCGCGGCGTCGAGCCGGGCGTCGTCGGCGAGATCATCGGGGGCGAGCTCGTCGAGGACGCCCTCGTCGGTGCCGGCGGGCTGGTCGAGGACGGGGTCGGTCGGGGCGGAGCTCACGGGAGGGGGTCACTCACGATCGTCGGGCGCCGGTTGCGGCTGGTCGGACGGTCTCCAGCGTACTGTCAGCTCGCCGAACGCCTCAGGCTGCTCCAGGTCCACCATGCGGTCGCGGAACATCTCCAGCACCGCGAGGAACCGGGCCACCACCTCGAGCGGGTTGGCGCAGTCGGCCGTCAGTGCCGCGAACGTGGCCACGCCCAGCTCCACGAGCCGCTCCCGCAGGATCGCGGCGTGCTCGGGCACGGACACCTGGTCGGCGTGGAGGTGGTCGATGCCGACGGTCGGCGGCGGCTTCGGCCGGAACACCGCGGCCGCGAGCTCGGCGAAGGCCCCGGGTTCGACGCCGAGCAGCACCTCGGGCAGCAGCGCGGCGAACCGCTCCTCCAGCGCCACCGAGCGCGGGAACCGGCGCATGGCCCCGGCCTCGAGCTCGACGAAAAGCCCGGCCACCTGCTTGTAGGCGCGGTACTGCAGCAGCCGGGCGAACAGCAGGTCGCGGGCCTCCAGCAGCGCGAGGTCCTCGACGTCCTCGACCTCGGCGTCGGGCAGCAGCCGCGCGGCCTTGAGGTCGAGCAGGGTGGCCGCGATGACGAGGAACTCGGTGGTCTCGTCGAGGTTTGCGTCGTCGCCGAGCAACTTGAGGTGCGCGATGAAGTCGTCGGTGACGGTGTGCAGCGCCATCTCGGTGATGTCGAGCTCGTGCTTGCCGATGAGCTGCAGCAGGAGGTCGAACGGGCCCTCGAAGTTGTGCAGCCGGACCCGGAAACGGGCCTTCTCGACGACGGGCGGGGGATCGTTCTCGACCAGCGTCACCGGGCGAGGACCTCGCGCGCCGCCAGCCGGTAGGCCTCGGCGCCGTTGGACGTCGGGGCCCAGGTGGTGATCGGCTCACCCGCCACCGTGGTCTCGGGGAAGCGGACCGTGCGGTTGATGACCGCCTCGAACACCAGGTCGCCGAACGCCTCGATGACGCGCTGGCGCACCTCACGGGTGTGCAGGGTGCGGGGGTCGAACATGGTGGCCAGGATCCCGAGGATGCGCAGGTCCGGGTTGAGCCGGTCCTGAACCTTCTCGATGGTGTCCATCAGCAGCGCGACACCGCGCAGCGAGAAGAACTCGCAGGCGAGCGGGATGAGGACCTGGTCGGCGCAGGCGAGCGCGTTGATCGTCAGGAGGCCGAGCGAGGGCTGGCAGTCGATGAGGATGACGTCGTAACGGTCGAGGACCGGCTTGAGCGCGCGACCCAGCGCCTGCTCGCGGCCGACCTCGGTGACGAGCTGGACCTCGGCGGCCGACAGGTCGATGTTGCTGGGCAGCAGGTCCAGGCCCTCGACGGAGGTCTGCCGGATCACGTCGTCGACCACGACACCGCGCTCCATCAGCAGGTTGTAGATGGTGCTGTCCAGCTCGTGGGCCTGCACGCCGAGACCGATCGAGAGAGCACCCTGAGGGTCGAAGTCCACCAGCAGCACCTTGCGGCCGTACTCGGCGAGCGCGGCACCCAGGTTGATGGTGGACGTCGTCTTGCCGACGCCACCCTTCTGGTTGGCGACGGCGATGATCCGTGCAGGACCGTGCTCGATGAGCGGAGCCGGTTCGGGCACCTTCAAGTGGTGTCTCCCAGCGGAGACGGCCTCGGGGACCGGCTCCTCCTCGTCGAGCGGCTCCCGGCGGGGGGCGAAGGGCCGCGGTTCGTCCATGCGGGCTCCGGTCTCTCGCGGACGTCCCCTGATCTGTGTCAAGGGGCCGATCAGCGCACAGTAGGAGGCACCCCGGGCGACCGGCAACGCGCCCCGCCGTGTGCCGGTCGTCCGATATCGATCGGAAGTGACCGATGAGCGCGCGACGTTACCGGAATGTTGCATTGCGCTGCACATCGGGTGCGGGACGGCGTGAGTCGCCGTTCCCGACATGCCATGCACGGGTCACAGATGCGAAGCAACGCCACTGTTGTCTCGTCGGCGACCTGATCGTGACCGGCGAGGCCTCACCCACGGCGGCTTCGCCCTGATCTTACCCGAGCAGATCGCGATCACCCCCGCCGCCCGCACCACCACGTCCTGCGCCGGCATCTGGAAGGACGACCAGATCGACGGACACGCCCTGGAGGAGTCGGCCTGAGCCGGCCCCCGCACTGAACGAGCGGCACGTTCGTCGCAACCTTCCGACGGACGTGCCGCTCGTCGCGTGTGGAGGGTGTGCGCGGGGGCAGTCAGCGCAACGCGCGGGGGTGGCTCGTCGCGTAGACCTCGCGCAGCGTGTCGACCGTGACATGGGTGTAGATCTGTGTCGTCGTCACCGACGCGTGGCCCAGCAGCTCCTGCACCACCCGGACGTCGGCGCCGCCCGCGAGCAGGTGCGTGGCGAAGCAGTGCCGCAACGTGTGCGGGGAGACGTCGGCCGTCAGCCCGGCGGCCTCGGCGGCGCCGCGCAGCACGTGCCACGCGCTCTGCCGCGACAGCCGTGCGCCGCGGGCGTTGAGCAGCAGGGCGGGCGTGCCGCGCCCCTTCGCCGCGAACCCCGGCCGCGCCCGCACCCGGTAGGCCTCCACGGCCGCGAGCGCGGGCCGCCCGACCGGCACGATCCGGTCCTTGCCGCCCTTGCCGCGCAACAGGACCGTGCGGTGCCCGGCATCGAGGTCGTCCAGGTCGAGCCCGATCGCCTCGGAGATCCGCGCCCCCGTCGAGTAGAGGAGCTCCAGCAGCGCGCGGTCCCGCAGCGCGACGGGGCCGTCACCGATGCAGCCGGCGAGCAGCTGGTCGACGTCGTCCACCGTCAGGGTGCGCGGGAGCCTGCTGGGCAGCGCGGGTGGGGCCACCTCGCGGGAGACGTCCTCGACCACCAGCCCGTCCCGCTCGGCGAAACGGTGCAGCCCGCGGACCGCGGCCAGCGCTCTGGCGGCCGACGACGCCGCGAGCGGGGTGGGCCCGCTCCGCAGCGCGGCGACGAACCCGCTGACGTCGGACTCCCGCACGGCGCCGAGGTCGTCGATCCCCTGTGCCGTCAGATGGTCGACGTAGCGGCGCAGGTCGCCGGTGTAGGAGCGCAGCGTGTTGGCCGCGCTCCCCCGCTCGACGGCGAGGTGGTGCAGGAACGCGTCGACCGCGTCGGACGGCCAGGCTCCCATGCCCACATCATGCCGCTACGCGCTGGCCACGGGCTCGCGGCGCGCGGCACGGGCCACCAGGTCGGCGAGTTCGTCGCGGGTGGGCCCGGCGGGCACCGGCGGCCGCCAGCCGGACGCGTAGATCTCCCGCACCCGGGACTCGACGACGTCGAGGCTGCCTGGCAGCGCCTGCATGCCCAGGTACGGGCCCACCACCCGCATCAGGGACGGGTCGACCTCGCACGCGGCCCCGATCAGGTCCGACGGGAGCCGACGGCTCAGGTCGACGTCCTCGCCGGCCCACCGGGCGGCGAGCCCGGCGTCGCAGTCGACGTGGTCGTCGAACCACGGCTTGATCGTCCCGGTGCACCACGCGTCGAACGCCCGCGTGGCGGCCTCGATGTCGGCGGCGGCCCCCTCGTCCAGCAGAGCCAGGAGCTGCCGAACCTGCGTGAGGGAGGTGGCCACGCCGCGTCCGGCGGCCGGGTTGGTGGTGCACACGGTGTCGCCGAGGAACACCAGGCCCGGCAGCGGCACGGCGCCGTCGCGGTCGAGCTGCCCACAGTAGGTGTTGTGGAGCCGCCCGCCCGGCAGCACGTCCGTGATCGGCAGGGCCCGGGCCGGGTCGGTCCAGGCGGCGAGCAGCGGCACGGCCGCCACCACCGCCTCGTAGGCCGGCACCTCGCGCATCCCGGTGAACGCCCGGTCGTCGCTCGCGCGCAGTACGAGCGCGGAGAAGATCCCGTTGTCGTGCGGGAACGCGATCACGCCGTAGCCCGGGTAGAACGCGACGCCCGCGATGGGCATAGACATCGGGCCGAACTCCGCGCCGGGCCGGAGCCGGTACTGGCGGGAGACGTAGGCGACCCCGCAGTCGCCACTCTGCGCGGGGGCGCGCATGCCGCGGGTCAGCCGTCCGGAGCGGCCGGACGCGTCGAGGACGAGTTCGGTGTCGAGCCGGTGCCCGTCGACCCGCAGGCCGGTGGCGCGGCCGCGGTCGACCAGCACTTCCTCGGCATGGCCGCACAACATCGTCACGCCTGGCTCGGACTCGGCGGCGGCCCGCAGCACCCGCTCGAACACGAGCCGGCGGCACCGCACGCCCACCGCGATCTCCGGGGCATCCGGCGGCCCCGGCACCGTCGCGCGCTCGGCCCCCGCTTCGAACAGGGCGGCGAGCACCTCGGGCGCCTCGTCGGACAACGCCTCGACGACCTGGATCCGGAACGCGTGGGGGTGGTGGAACTGCATCACCCCGGCCCGGGCCCACGTCCCGTCGGGGAGCGGGCCCGGGTCGCGGTCCACGACCGTGATGTCGTGGCCGCGACGGGCCAGGGCGATGGCGGCGAACAGGCCGGTCGGTCCGGCTCCGGCGATGGCGATGCGCATGCTCTCCACGAGCACGGCACCGCGGCGCCAGATACGGCCGTCAGCCCTGATTCGACCGACAGCCCAGCTACGACCGACAGCTCAGCTACGACCCTCAGCTCAGGGCGGGGACGACCTCGCGCTCGAACAGCTCGATGCCCGAGCGGTCGTAGGCGGCCTCGGCGAAGTTGAAGATGCCGTAGGTCATGCCCGCGTCCTGCAGCTTCGAGAGGTTCTCGACGATCTGCTCCGGGGTGCCGCACGCGGGCATGCCGCGCACCGCGCCCATCGAGGCCTCGGCCCTCTCCTCACCCACGTAGGGCACGAGCCGGGCCTTGGCGTCCTGCAGCCGCTGCTCGACCTCGGCCTCGGTGGCTCCGATCGCGACGTTGTAGTTGGCCGAGCGCACGATCGCGTCGAAGTCGGTGCCGACCGTCTCGCAGTGCTTCTCGAGCACCTCGGACTTGTGCGTGAAGCCCTCGGGCGTGCCGTCGAAGTTGGTGTACTGCGCGTACTTGGCCGCGATCTTCAGCGTCACCTTCTCCCCGCCGCCGGCGATCCACAGCGGGATGCCGCCCTCCTGCAGGGGCAGCGGGCGGCAGATGGCGCCGTCCACCTGGTAGTGCTTGCCGTTGAGGGTGGAGACACCCTCGGTCCACGCCTGCTTGAAGATCTGGACGCCCTCGTCGAGCATCCCGAGCCGCTCGGGGGCGGGTGGGAAGCCGTAGCCGTAGGCGCGCCACTCGTGCTCGTACCAGCCGGCACCGATGCCCATCTCGACCCGGCCGCCGGAGACGTGGTCGACGGTGGCGGCGACCTTGGCCAGGTAGGCGGGGTTGCGGTAGGCCATGCACGTGCACATCTGCCCGAGCCGCACCCGCTCGGTGACGGCACCGAACGCCGACATCAGCGACCACGCCTCGTGCGTGGCCTGGTCGGTGGGCGCGGGCACGGTGTGGAAATGGTCGTAAACCCAGATCGACTCCCACGGGCCGGCGTCGGCGTGCTGGGCCAGCCCCTTCATCACACCCCATTGGTCGGCCGGCTCGATGCCGACGAGGTCGTGCCGCCAACCCTGGGGAACGAACAGTCCGAAGCGCATGGGGAAACCCTAGTGCGGTGGTCACCGGGTCGCCGCAGTGATCACCGGGTCGCGCTGCGGCCGCACCGCCGCGACGGCTGCGGCGCGCCGGCGCGGTGGCGGTACCGTCGACGTCGTGACCATGCCCGGGCCGCCGATGCGCATCGGCAACGACGAACGGCAGGCCGCGGCGCACGCGCTGGGCGACCACTACGCCCAGGGCCGCCTCGACGCCGACGAGTACGAGCAGCGGGTCAGCGCCGCGTACACCGCGCGCACCACCGCCGAGCTCGACGCGCTGTTCGTCGATCTCCCCCGCCCGGCCCCGCCGGCCCCGCCGGTGCTGCCGGGCCCGATTCCCTACCCGTACCCGGTCGACCACGCGGCGCCCTACGGCCGCGAGCCGCACACCGGCCGCCCGTACTCGAACCGCTCCAAGGTCGTCGCCGGCGTCCTGCAGCTGTTCCTGCCCTTCGGCATCGGCCGCTTCTACACCGGCCACATCGGCATCGGCGTGGCCCAGCTGGTGCTGTCGCTCTTCGGCATCGGTGTGCTGTGGGCGTTCATCGACGGCATCGTCCTGCTGGCCGGACACCCCACCGACCCGTACGGACGCCCCCTGCGCAGTTGATCGTGGTGGCAGGTCGCCGCGGCTTCGGGGTC
>NZ_JAOPWR010000397.1 GCF_025965585.1 Pseudonocardia sp. | reverse complement strand
CTAACAGTCGCTATCCCCACCGGGGCAGCGGGCGGGCGAACGGGCGGTGACATCCCCTCACGCACGACCTGGCGAGAGGGAAGACCGGATTCGACGCCGCGCGGTGTCGTCGCACCAGCCCGGACATCGTCCTTTCCCGCCCCCGGCCTCCTTCGTCGACCCTTCCATCCCCCAGCGCCCTGCCGCTCGCCGGCTGACCTCCCAGGAGACCTGATGGACACGCCTCCCAAGACCGCAGTCACGGCAGCGCCGCTGCATCCGCTGCTGGCAGAGCGCTGGAGCCCGCGGTCGTTCGACTCGCGGCACGAGCTCACCGACGTCCAGCTGACCGCATTGCTCGAGGCCGCCCGCTGGGCACCGAGCGCCTCCAACACCCAGCCGTGGCGCCTCGCTGTCACCCGGCGCGGGAGCACCGCGCATGCAACCGTCTTCGACGCCCTCGCGCCGGGCAACCGGGCGTGGGCGCACGCCGCGTCCGCGCTGATCGTCGCGGCCGCCGAGACCGCCGGGCCGGACGGCGCCGATCGGCCATGGGCGATCTACGACACCGGGCAGGCCGTCGCACACCTGTCCGTGCAGGCCCAGCACGAGGGCTTCGCGGTGCACCAGATGGGCGGCTTCGACCGCGACCGCCTCGCCGCCGTCCTCCCACCGCGCGTCACGCCGGTCGCAGTGCTCGCCATCGGCGGGCGGGACGATCCCGCCGGGCTCGCCGAACCGTTCGCCGGCCGGGAGGTCGCCGCTCGCGAGCGGCTGCCGCTCGAGGCGCTGCAGCTGGCCGTCGAGCCCAGGCCTGCCGCTGCTGCCGCCTGATTCCCGCTGAACCGCCGGACCTGAGGGAGCCCGCGCGGTGTCGTCGAACCAGCCCGAACGCCTCGATCTGCCCAATCACCTCCGCCGAAATGGAGCAAGCGATCCCATGAGCACACAGATCTCCGTCCACGACACCACCTACGACCTGCTCCGCAGGCTCGGAATGACAACAGTCTTCGGAAATCCCGGCTCGACGGAACAGACGTTCCTGAAGGACTTTCCCGACGACTTCACGTACATCCTGGCGCTACAGGAAGCATCGGTGGTGGCGATGGCCGACGCGTACGCGCAGGTCACCGGAAAGCCGGCCCTGGTGAACGTCCACACCGCTGCCGGCACCGGGAACGCCATGGGGAGCCTGATAGCGGCCTACGACGCCAAGACTCCACTGATCATCACTGCCGGCCAGCAGCATCGGGAAATGGTGATCAGCGAGCCCTATCTGGCGAATCCCGACGCGACCACGCTGCCCAGACCGTGGGTGAAGTGGGCGTATCAACCTGCTCGCGCCGAGGATGTTCCGGCTGCGTTCATGCGGGCTTATGCGACCGCTCTGCAGCCGCCGGCCGGTCCGGTGTTCCTGTCCATCCCGCTCGACGACTGGGCGAAGCCGGCCCTCGGGCCGGCGCTGTTGCGGGAGGTCAGTCAACGAGTGGCGCCCGATGTCGCTCGGCTGGAGCGTTTCGCGGAGCGGATCAACAACAGCAGTCGCCCCGCTCTCGTGTTCGGCCCGGAGGTCGACCGCAGCGGCGGATGGGATTCCGCCGTCGCGCTCGCGGAGAAGCTGCAAGCGGCGGTGTACGGCTCGTCGCCGCTCGCCGACCGGGTGTCCTTTCCCGAGGACCACCCGCTCTACCAGGGCAACCTGCCGATGACCATCGCAGGGGTGAGTGAGGAGCTCAGGGGGCATGATCTCGTGGTTGTCGTCGGCGCACCGGTCTTCCGTTACTACCCGTTCGTGCCCGGTCGCCTCCTGCCGGAGGGGACCGAACTTCTGCACGTGACCTGCGATCCTGACACCGCGGCCTACGCCAACTCGGGCGACAGTCTGTTGGGCGATGCGAAGCTGACGATCGATCTTCTGATCGACAGGGTCGACAGCCGGTCCGGACGGGTGGCGCCGACTCCGTTGTCGTGGCCGCACCGCTTGCCGAGCAGCCCGAGCACTCCGTTGACCCCCGTCGAGGCCTACGCGGCCCTGCGTGACGTGCGACCGCCGGACGCCGTCCTGGTCAATGAGTCCACGTCCACCATGGCCGTACAGGCCGAATGGCTGCCCACGGTGCGGTCCGGGTCGTTCTTCACCACCGGAAGCGGCGGAATCGGATGGGGTGTGCCGGGTGCGGTGGGTGTCGCGCTGGGTGATCGCGCCCGTGGAACCCGGCGGACCGTCATCGCAACCATCGGGGACGGCTCGTTCCAGTACTCCGTTCAGGCGATCTGGACGGCCGCCCAGCACAAGCTTCCCATCGTGTTCGTGGTCTTCCGGAACGGCGAGTACTCCATCCTCAAGTCGTTCGCGGAGCTCGAGCAGACGCCTGGCGTGCCGGGGATGGATCTGCCCGGGTTGGACATCGGATCCATCGCCGAAGGGTTCGGTTGCCGGGTCGCCCACGCGGAGACAAGCGACGACATCAGGTCCCAGTTCAAGCTCGCGACCGAGGCCGACGGGCCGACGGTCATCGTCGTCCCCACCCAGCCGCAGTACGCGAAGTTGGGTTGATCCACCGCTGATACGGCGTGCCCGGCTCCGGGCACGCCGTATCAGTTGAGGAGTACGGGGCGAGCGGACACCGAAGGTGGCTCAGGTCCCCGGCTACACAGGATCAGCGTCGATCACAACCGCGAGGCCGTCCGCGTCCGAGGTGAACACGCCCGGCGAACGAGACGGCGAAGGGACGATGCGATGCATATGCCGACCGACGCCGACCGGGATTTCTGGCGGGAGATCCTGCTCGCGGGCGGGGGAACCGCAGTGCCGCGGTGGACGTTCGACCCGATCGCAGGTGCCGCCGAGCACGTGGCGACGCTCCCGGACGACCTGCAGGTGGCGGCACACCGGGTGGCCGACCGGCTGGGACTGCCGCTGCGCACGCTTGTGCTGGCCGCGCACGCCAAGGTGCTGGCGGCACTGTCGGGCGACCGGGAGGTCGTGGCCGGCTACGCGGCCAGGGCGGTGGCCTCGTCCTGCCGTGCCCGTTGACGACTACACCACAGACGTGGCGGGGGCTGCTGCTGGAGGCCGCTCTGGTGGAGGTGATCTGCTGTGGCGTCGGGACGTCGTGGTTGACGAGCTGTGCCGCGAGCTGGGCGTTGCCGGGCCGTTGTTCGAGATGACCGGATCAGGATGCAGTTCGCAGGGTCGACGCTCAAGTTCATCCACTGGAGGGGCGAGAACGGCCCGAACGATCAGACTGAGGATTGTCGGTGACCGGCGCTAGGCTCCTGACCAGGATGAATACCAGGCGTGTGGTCGTTCCCGACCTCGGTGACGCGGTCATCGAGGTCGTCAGCGACCTCACGGAGATGCTCATCGCGCTCGTCGACGAAACGCTGGAAAGTGAGCTGCCGTCGGTGCTTGCCGATGGCTTCGGGCTCGAGGCCCTGGACCGGATCTGGGTGCTCATCAAGCCGACTCAGGAGCGCACGGCCCCGCGGCTCTTCGCCCCTGAGTGGCGAGCCGAGTATCTCCGGCTTTCCGTGGTCGAACTCGACGCCGCGGATCTCGCGACCATGGGTGAGGCGATCTGAGCGCTGGGTGCTGGACTGCTGACCGGAGATCCGCAGATCACCGGAGCGCTCGTGGACCTCGCCGGCGCCGTTCCTCCCGCTGCGGCCGCCGGCGAGTCGTCTACTGGGCCCGCGGCTGGTGGCGTGGAGACCAAGCCCAGAACCGCGACGAGTACTAGCAACGACGACCGCGACTTAGCCGCCTACTTCGGGGTTGCGTAACGCCACGCCACGCAACCCCGAAGTAGGGCCCGACACTCACATCAGAGGAGCAGCATGACCCCGATCGCCACACTCATCGTGTTCCTCATCGCCGCGGCGTACACCATCACGATGCTCGTCTGTGCCCTTCGGACGGCGAAGAACACCGAGCGCACGGCAGTGGCAGCCGAGCAGCTCCTTGCTGCCACGACGGCACGACAGCAATACCCGCCGTCCGGACCCGTGGGGTGGTCAGGGTCAGCGCGGCCGTAGACCAAGCTGAGTCCTACGGACCGTTCCGTTGGTCGCCCGAGGCATCCACGGACAGGTCGACACCGTTGACGGCGATCGTTTCCGGCATCAGATCAGCCCCACCATCGCTGCGACGGTGCGGAGCTTCCTGGCAGCGGTATCGCTGGACGTCTCCGGAACCGGGTTGTAGGCGTTCAGGACGACGTTCACATCCCCACTGCTGGACTGCGTGTTGTCCGTGACGGCCGCGTTGAGCTGCAGGGTGGTAGCCCGGACGCCGGCGTCGAGCCTCGACGCCCACTTGTCGATGGCGGCCGGCTGAGCGAACACGTCCTCGAGCTG
>NZ_JAOPWR010000363.1 GCF_025965585.1 Pseudonocardia sp. | reverse complement strand
GCGCTGCGTACGGTCGAGCAGCTGCTGGCGGCGGGCGCCGACGTCGTGGTGGTCGACCCGTCGGGCGGCGCCGACGTGGTGGCCGACCGTCTGCTGACGCAGTGGAAGGTGCGGCGCATCGAGGGCCGGATGCGGGAGGCGCTGATCGACGCGCGGCTCGACACCGCCGCGGCCGTCGTGGTCCTGCTCTCCGACGACCTGCGCTCGATGGAGACGGCGCTGCTGGTGCGCCGGCTGCGGTCGGACGTCCGGGTCGTCGTCCGGATGGGCAACGGCAGCGTCAGCCGTGCCCTGGCCGAGGTGACGGGCGAAGGCAGCGTGCTCGACGTGGCCGCGCTGGCCGCGCCGTCGGTGGTCGAAGCGTGCCTCGGGCGCCGGACCCACACCATCGAGCTGGCCGGTCGGACGTTCCTCGTCGCGGAGATGGTGGCGGCGAGCAACGCGACGCTGCGGGAGCTCTACGGCGAGCTGGCGCCGCTGGCCGTCGCGCGGGCCGCGCACCCGGAGCCGGTCGTGTGCCCGGGCCGCGACCACGCCGTCCGGGTGGGCGACCGGGTGACGGCGTTCGGCACTCCCGAGCAGTTCCGCGCGCTCGGATCGCCGGAGGTCGTCGAGCTGCTGCGCCCGCAGGCACCGGCGCCGGCGCAGCAGGCGTCGGGGGCGCGGGGTGCGGGGGCCGCCCGCGCCGTCGAGCGGGCCGAGGAGGGCGGCCGCGCCGGGCCCTGGGCCCTGATCCGCTCGCTGGTGGCCGAGACCGACCGGCCGCTGCGCGTGACGCTCGCCGTGCTGCTCGTCGTCGTCGTGGTGTCGGTGGCGGTGCTGAGGGTGGGGTACGTCAAGGACACCGGCGCCCACATGTCGCTGGTCGACGCCCTGTACTTCACCGTCGAGACGATCGCGACGGTCGGTTACGGCGACTTCTCCTTCGCCCTGCAACCGTCGTGGCTGCGGATCTACGCGATCGGGCTGATGGGCGGCGGTGTGGTCATCACGGCCGTCCTGTTCGCCCTGCTCACGCAGTTGCTCGTCAGCGCGCGGCTGGAGCAGTCGTTCGGGCGGCGCAGGGTCGGGTCGATGCGCGGGCACGTGATCGTCGTGGGGCTCGGGTCGGTGGCCCTGGAGGTGGTGGAGGGGCTCGTCGCGGCGGGGCGTCGCGTGGTGGTCGTGGACCGCGAGGAGGACGGGCGCCATCACGGCCGGGCTCGGACGCTGCACGTGCCCGTCGTCGTCGGGGACGCGACGGACGCCGCTGTGCTGGCGTCTGCGAACATCGAGGAGGCCACCGCCGTGGCCGTGCTGACCAGCGACGACCTGGTGAACGTCGAGACCGGTCTGGTGGTGCGCGACCAGCTGGGCGAGCGCTGGGAGAAGGTGCCGGTGGTGTTGCGGGTGTTCGACCGAGAGCTCGCCTCGAGCATCGAGGAGGGCTTCGACTTCCGCCACGTCCGGTCGACCGCGGCGCTCGCGGCTCCGTGGTTCGTGGGCGCCGCGCTAGGCCTCGACGTGCTGGGCACGTTCTACGTCGACACCGCCCCGTTCCTCGTCGGGCGACTGTCCGTGGCGTCCGGCGGGGGCCTGGAGGGGCTTGCGATGGGCGAGCTGTCGGAGCGGACCAGGGTGGTGGCGATCCACCGGGCCGGCGAGGGTGAGCGGGTGCTGGAGCATCCGCCGCGGCGCGGCACCCGCTTCGGAGCAGGTGACGTCGCCTACCTCGTGGGGCCCTACGAGGAGCTGATGGCCGTGTTGCGCCGGGACGTCGCTCAGCTGCCGGACTCGGGCGTGGAGATGCCGTAGCCGCGGATCTTGCGGTAGATCGTGGCGCGCGACATCCCCAGGTGGCGGGCCGCCTCGGCCTTGTTGCCGTTGTTGTCCAGCAGCGCGTCGACGATGGCGTCGCACTCGATGGCCTCGAGCGGCGTGAGCACGCGCCGGGTGATGGCGCGGGTCTCCGGCGGCAGGTCCGACGGCTGCAGCACACCCGCCCGGCGGCGGGCGACCGTCTTGCGCAGCACCTGGTAGAGCTGCTCGACGTTGCCCGGCCAGCGGTTGCGCATGAGCACGCGCATGGCCTCCGGCGAGCACGTCAGCTCGGAGCCGCGGGTGAGCCGCGCGATGAGGTGTGGCACCAGCTCCGCGACGTCCTCGACGTGGTGGCGCAGCGGCGGCACCTCGACGGTGCGCGGGAAGAAGTCGAGCAGGTCGGCGCCCGCCTCCCCGGACAGGCCGCCGACGTCGGCGGTGGCGACGACCCACGGCCGGTCGGGGTCGGTGGAGTCGCGGTGCGGCTCGAGCGCGTCGGCGAGCGTCTGCCGGGCGGTCTCGCCCAGCCGGTCGACGTGGGCGAGCACGAGCGTGCCGCCGCCGGTCTGCATCTCCTCGATGATGTCGGCGATCCAGGCGGGTGAGTAGTCGTCGGCGTCGAGGACCCGCAGGTGGGCGGCGGGGGTGCGCATCTGGTGGGTGGCGCGCGCGATGGTGCTGCGGCCGGTGCCGGCCTCGCCCTCGAGCACGATCCACTCGCGGCTCTGGAAGTGGCGGTCGACGGCCTGGCAGCACTTCGTCCACAACAGGCCGGAGCCCACGGCGGTGGGCAGCGCGGTGACCGGTGCGACGGCGGGGGTGCGGGCCTTGGCGGCGATGTCGGGCGCGGCCAGCTGCACCTGCAGGACGCCACCGGCCTCGCCGCGCTCGATCCAGCTCGGCCGCACGTGCACGCGGGCGACCGCGCCGCTGGGCAGGTCGACCATCAGCAGCCGGCGCCCGGAGTTCATCGCCTCGGTGGCGCCGGCGACGAGCGTGGTCTGGTCGGCGGGGTCGATCAGCTCGCGGGCCTGGTCGTTGGTCATGACCAGGTCGGGACTGATGGCGAACACCGCGCCGCGGTTGCGCCGGCAGGCGGCCAGATAGTCGTGCAGCAGGGCGAGCTCGCGCGGGCCGGACTGGTCGAGCAGGGCCGACTCGATCTGCCGCGCCATGCGCTCCACCGCCGTGGACATGAAGCGCCCGGCGTCGGGGCGCCAGCACGTGAGGTCGATGACGCCCATCAGCTTGCCGCTGACGGGATGCCAGATGGGGGCGCCTGCGCACGCGAGGTCGGCCAGGTGGGGAACGTAGTGCTCGTGGCCGAACACCTGCACGGGGCCACGGCCCTCCAGTGCGGTGCCGATGCCGTTGGTGCCGATGAACTTCTCGGCGTAGCTGAAGCCCGGGGCGAGCCAGACCTTGTCCAGGTGCTGGTTGAGCGCGGAGTCGCCGGTGCGGCGCTCCAGCACCACGCCCTCGGCGTCGGTGAGGATCAGGCTGACCGGTTCGGTGCCCAGCTCGTCGGCGACGTCGGCCAGGATCGGCGTGGCGGCGCGGGTGAGGGGCGAGTCGGGCTCGGGGTCGTACTCGCACGACATCTCGACGCTGTCGGTGTCGACGTCCCACTCCCGTGACCTGGTCCAGGAGGCGAGGATCGTGTCGCGGACCGCTCCGTCCTCGACCTTGTCGTCGACGAGGAAAGATGTGCGGGCGCGGACGAGCCCGTCGGCGGACCTCTCGATCCGTCGGACATCTGACGTGTGGTTCGGGCGGACCAACCGGTTGCCCTCCTCGGCGCAGCGTGCGCTCCGCGGCGGTGCGGAGCCAACTGGTTGCCGACGGTACCTCTTCTGGGGCCTCCCGCACAGGCTGACCACGGAGGATGGACGTCACGGGGCAATCGCCAACAATCTCATAATGAGACCTCGACGCGCTCATTGGAGAGGTGTGATTCCCGGCACGAGACAAGCGCTCCTAACCGGCCCCGCGTGCCGGCCCCAGGAACGAGTGGCTCGGGTCCACCTCCGCTGCCGGCGCCAACCCGCGCAAGGAACCGGCTCCGCGGACGGGGGCAGACCACGGTGATCGCAGCGTCGCCCTCGTCGTCCGGGAAACCGGCCGGCGGCCCGCGGGGTGCGAGGTGATCACCGGCCCACCACCACGTGAGGAGATGACGTGAGTCGGCAGAGTTTGGCCAAGGCTCATCAGAAGATCCAGGAACTCTCCTGGGAGCCGCAGTACCACGAGCCGTACATGAAGTACGGAACCGACTACACCTTCCGCAAGGCAGCCAAGAAG
>NZ_JAOPWR010000336.1 GCF_025965585.1 Pseudonocardia sp. | reverse complement strand
GTGCCCCGGGCCGTCCGTCATCGGGGTGACCACGCAGGGCCCTTCCGCAGTCCGGAACAGGCGGAGCGCGGCGCGGCTGCTGCCGTGGCAGCATCGTTGTCGTGACGCTCAGGGTGGCCGTCGTGGGTGGAGGGATCGGTGGCCTGACGCTCGCCATCGCCCTGAGCAGGGCCGGCGGGGTTCAGGTCGAGGTCCACGAGCGCGCGGTCGAGCTGGGGGAGGTCGGGGCGGCCGTCGCGTTGGCCGCCAACGCCGTCCGGTTGCTCGACGACCTCGGGCTGGGCCCGGCGCTGCGCGCGGCGTCCGTGGAGCCCACGGAGCTGATCTACCGCGGATGGCGGGAGGGCCGCCGGATCGCGGGCTTCCCCGTCGGGGACGGCGGCTGGTACGAGCAGCGGTTCGGCGCGCCCTTCCTCGGCATCCACCGCGCCGACCTGCAGCGCATCCTCGCCGACGCCTTCGACCCGGCACTGCTCCGGCTCGGGCGCACCGTCACCGGCATCGACGACGGCCAGGGTGCCGTCCGGCTGCGGTTCGCCGACGGCAGCGCCACCGAGGCCGACGTCGTCGTCGGCGCCGACGGGGTGTGGTCCGCCGTCCGCCGGTGGGTCGACCCCGACGCGGCGCCCGTCTACACCGGCACGAGCGGGTTGCGCGGCCTCGTCCCCGTCTCCGCGCTGCCGTCGCTGCCCGATCCGCTCGCCATCCAGTTCTGGGTGGGGCCCGACGCGCACCTGCTGCACTACGCGATCGAGGGCGGCCGCACGGTCAACTTCCTCGCGGTGCTGGAGGGGCCCGCCGCCTGGACGGCCCCGACCGGCACCGCGCTCGCCGCGCCGGGCGAGCTGGCCGACGCGTTCGCCGGATGGCATCCGGCCGTGCGCGAGATGGTGGCCGCAGTGCCCCAGAGCGACCGGTGGGGGCTCTTCGCGCTGCCGCCGCTCGCGCGGTGGAGCCGCGGGCGCGTCACGCTGCTCGGCGACGCCGCCCACGCGATGCTGCCGCACCACGGCCAGGGCGCGAATCAGACGATCGAGGACGCCGTCACGCTCGCGGCCTGCCTGACCAGTGCCCCGCTCGACGAGGCGCTCCCGCGCTACGAGCGGCTCCGCCGGACGCGCACCCGGCAGGTGCAGCGCAGCTCCTGGGACACCTCGCCGCTGCTGCACCTGCCCGACGGACCCGCCGCCGACGCGCGCGACCACGACCTCACCGGGCTGGCGGAGCTCCTCGGCTGGATCCACGGACACGACGCCCTCGCCGCCGTGCAGCCGGCGTCCGGGGCGCGCTGAGCCGCAGCGCGACGCGGCACCGGTGTCAGGGAGACTCGGCGGCGTGGACCCCGGCCTCCCCGACCTCACCGGCACCGTCGCGCTCGTGACCGGTGCGGGTGGCGGTATCGGGGCGGGAATCGCCGGGCGGTTCGCCGCCGCCGGCGCGGCAGTCGTCGTGCACCACCTGACCAGCGCGGAACGGGCCGAGGCCGTGGTCGCCGGCATCGTCGCGGACGGGGGACGGGCCGTCGCCGCTCGCGCGGACGTCACCGACCCCGACCAGTGCGCCGCGCTGGCGGGCGTGGCCGTGAAGTGGTTCGGGCGGCTCGACACGGTGGTCGCGGCCGCCGGCGTGCAGCCGGTCGCCGCCCTCGCCGGGATGGGCGTCGAGGAGTGGCGCGCGGTGGTGGACACGAACCTGACCGGAACGTTCGCGACGGTGCAGGCCGCGGCGGAGGTGATGGCCGGCGGGTCGATCACGCTCGTCGCGTCGATCGAGGGCCGCAGGTCGGCCCGGGGCCACGCGCACTACGCGGCGTCCAAGGCCGGGGTGCTCATGCTCGCGCGCAGCGCCGCGCTGGAGTACGGACCCGCGGGCATCCGCGTCAACAGTGTCTCGCCCGGCCTGGTCCACCGTGACGGCCTGGACGAGGCGTGGCCCGACGGCGTCGACGCGTGGCGGCGGAGCGCACCGCTGGGGAGGCTGGGGGAGCCGTCCGACGTCGGTGACGCCTGCGTGTTCCTGGCGTCGCCGATGGCGCGCTGGATCACCGGCCACGACCTCGTCGTGGACGGGGGAATGGCGGTGGCCCCCTCGTGGTGAGCCCGCGCGAGGAGGGGGAGCGGGTCGCCGCGCTCCTCGGTCTCGAACCGCTCCCGGACGAGGGCGGGCTGTTCCGCCGCACCCACCTCGACGCGCACTCGTCGGCCATCTACTACCTGCTGCTCGCCCCCGACTTCTCCGCCATGCACGCGCTCACGGCCGCCGAGACCTACCACTGGTACGCGGGCGCGCCGCTGCGCCTGCTCCTGCTGCACACCGACGGACGCGCGCAGGCGCCGGTACTCGGCCCCGACCTCGCCGCCGGCCAGCGCCCTCAGGTCGTGGTGCCGGCCGGAGCCTGGCAGGGATCGAGCCCGGACGGCCCGTGGACGCTGGTGGGCACCACCACCGCGCCGCCGTTCGACTGGACGGGGTTCCGGCTGGGCGACCGCGCCCACCTGAGCGCCCGCCACCCCGACGTGGCCGCGCGGATCGCGGAGCTGACGCGGGTCAGCGGGTGCGGTTGAACATCCACACGAGCTTCGACAGCTGGCGGACGACCACCTCGGTGAGCACGATCTCGACGGTGTGCGGCTCGCCGGACCCGAGGGAGCGGCCGTCGATCGTCAGCGACGAGAACGGGCCCAGCGCCGGGCTGTAGGACCGGCCGACCTGCATCGCCGCGCGATCGACGAGCAGCAGCGCGTCAAGGTCGGCGGCGAGCACGATCCCGCCGCGGGACGGGTCGTGCACCCACAGGCCGTCGGCCATCGCCGCGTGGTGCTCGGCGCAGACCTCCGCGTCCGAGGCTCCCACCGCGAGCGTCACGGGTTGCACGGGGGCGCGCTCGCAGTGCAGCACCGCGCAGGGCTCGGCCGGGCGGTCGGATCCGTCCATCGTCTGAGGGTAGGTCGGTCCGCCGCCCGTGGGCGACCCTGCGGTGAACAACCCTCGATGCGCTACGCCTCGGCCGGCAGCTGGACGACGGCGAAGGTGGCACCGAAGGGATCGGTGAGCACGCCCACGCGGCCGAACGGCGTGTCCTCCAGCGGCATGACGACGCTGCCACCGCCCTGCTGCGCCGCGGCGACCGCGGCATCGGCGTCGGCCACCGCGAAGTAGGTGAGCCAGTGGGCGGGCGCCCCGGAGGGGCCGCCCATCATGCCGCCCATCCCGCCGACCGGGTCGCCGCCAGCGTGGACGGTGCCATAGTCGTCCGGGGCGCCGGGGACCGGCTGGTAGGTGTAGCCGAACACCGCCGAGTAGAACTCCTTGCCGGCGTCCACATCGGTGAGACGGGCATCGGTCCATGTGACCGAGCCCGGCTCGTTGGCGACGCCGAAGCCGTTCATCCCGAGGGCCTGCCAGACGCCGAAGGCACCGCCGTCGGGGTCCAGCGCCACGGACATGCGCCCGCTGCCGGGGATCTCCATCGGCGGGAACAGCAGGGTGCCGCCGTTCTCGGTGATCAGCTTGGCGGTGGCGTCGGCGTCCTCGCTGGCCAGGTAGACCGTCCAGACGGTGGGCGTGCCCTCCTGCATGATCGGCCCGATCGCGGCCGCGGCACGGCCGTCGACCTGGGCGATGTTGTAGTGGCCGAACTCCTCTCCGGAGTCGACGAACGTCCACCCGAGTACGGCGCCGTAGAACGCGGTGGCGGCCGGGAGATCGGGCACGGCGATGTCGACCCAGCATGGCGTGCCGGCGGGCCAGGGTGTGTCGCGGTGGGACATGGGGCCTCCTCGGGGCAGGGCCAGAGCCTCCCACCGACCCCCGACGGAATCGAGGCCCGATCGGTCGCCATCGGGCACCCGGACGGGCGGCCTCCCGCTTGGCCGACCAGGCGAGCCGCCCGGCCCGCGACCCGGCG
>NZ_JAOPWR010000303.1 GCF_025965585.1 Pseudonocardia sp. | reverse complement strand
TACTCGGCGAGACGGACTTATCGGGCACCTGGGCTCCATCCGAACCCGGCACCGCTCAGAGATCGGGGGAGTGCGACGGGCTGGGGATCTCCTCACCAGAACCCGGCGTGGACGGGCAAGGACGACCACCGGCCCGAGAACCTCGTCAAGCACCGAGACGACGTTCTCGGCTTGACCTCCGAGCCGAGGTGAAGCTCTACGGTCCGGCACGTGAGCGGCTACCGGATCTCCCAGCTCGCCGAGCGGACCGGCGCCCCGGCCACGACGGTGCGCTACTACGAGCGGGAGGATCTCCTCCCTGCGGCACGCACGGCGGCGGGGTACCGGGTCTACACCGACGCCGACGTGGACCGGGTCGGGTTCATTTGCGCGACACAGCACCTGGGCCTGCCGCTGGACCGGGTCCGCGGCGGTGACGCCCTTCGGGAGCCCGCGGCCGGCGGTGGCGCCACCGTGCGCCTGCCGGCCGACCGCGCTGGTGAGCTCGCCGATCCCGCGGTCGCCGAGCAGGAGTGCTGCCGGTTCGTCGGCTTCGAGATGGCGTTCGACGGGCCGCGCGTCGCGCTGACCGCCCGCGCTCCCGGCGCAGCAGAGGTCCTCGTCCAGGACCTGTTCGACCATCGATGAGTTCGGCGAGGCCGACTGGTCTGCCGTGTGAGCATGGGGCTCGACGAGAGGCGGCATCAAGGTGACAACGCGATCCGTGGAGACGGTGCGGTCGGCCGACGGCACCACCGTCGCCGTCGAACGGGAGGGCGACGGCCCGGCGCTCGTGGTGGTGGCCGGTGCGTTCTGCGACCGGACGGCCTTCGCCGGCATGGCGGGGATGCTGGCCGGCGGGCGCACCGTGTTCCGCTACGACCGGCGCGGCCGCGGGGACAGTGGCAACACGCTGCCGTACTCCGTGGACCGCGAGATCGAGGACCTCGCCGCGGTCGTCGCCGCGGCGGGAGGCTCGGCGGCGCTGTGCGGGCACTCGTCGGGAGCGGCGCTGGCCCTCGAGTTCGCCGCCCGCAGCGCGGCCGTGACCGCGCTCGTGGCCTACGAGCCGCCGTACGCGGCGGACGACACGAGCGCGGAGGACGACCGCTTCCGGCGGGAGCTGACGGAGGCCGTCGACACCGGCCGGCTCGGTGATGCGGCCAGGCTGTTCCTCGTGCAGACGGGCATGCCCGCGGAGGCGGTGGCCGGCATGGCGGCCGCTCCGTGGTGGCCCCGGATGGAGGCGCTCGCCCCGACGCTGCCCTACGAGGTCGCCGTCGTCGGCGGCGGAGTGCCGGCGGCGAGGCTGGCGACGATCACCGCGCCGACCCTGGTACTGGCGGGCGGCAACAGCTCCACGTGGTTCCGCGACACCGCCCGGGCGGTGGCCGCCGCCGTCCCCGGCGCGCGCGACGGCGAGCTGCCGGACCAGGACCACAACGTCGATGAGAAGGTGCTCGCCGCGACGGTGTCGGACTTCGTGGGTGGCAGCGTCGGCGGGTGAGTGGCGCGGCTCCTCACCCGCGCTCGACGCGCCGGCCGGATCGGGCCACCGCGTGGGTGCGGACGATCGCCTGCGCGGCCGCGTCGTCGTCACGGGGCGTGCGGAAGTCGGGCCGGTCGATCCACTCCGTGGGCCAGCCGGTGTGCCGCTGCGTCCGGTTGCGGGCGACGCCGAGGTAGAGGCCGAAGTCGGGGTGGCGGGCCGTCGGGGAGGGCTTGGCCACGACCGCGACCGTGGACCACGGTTCCGTCGGGGAGCACCACAGCGCCGGTCACGGTGCGGTCCCGACGACCACCGTCGCGTCCAGCTCGTCGGACGTGGCCACCCGCGGGGTGAGGCCGCCCTCGGCGAAGGCCGCCGCGGTGAGCATGGACTGGTCCTTGCTCGTCTCGATCAGCAGGTGGCCGCCCTTTCGCAGCCACCGCACAGCACCGGCGGCCACGCGGCGCTGGACGTCGAGACCGTCGGCGCCGCCGTCGAGGGCGACGCGGGCCTCGTGGTCGCGGGCCTCCGGCGGCATCATGCCGATCGCCCCCGTCGGGACGTACGGGGCGTTCGCGACGAGGATGTCCACGCGCCCGTGCAGCGAGGCGGGCAGCGGCGCGTAGAGATCCCCCTCGTACACCTGCCCGCCCACGATGGCGACGTTGCGGCGGGCGCACGGCAGCGCGGCGGGGTCGATGTCGGCGGCGTGCAGCTCGACGTCACCGACGACGGCTGCGATCGCGACGCCGACCGCCCCCGTGCCGCAGCACAGGTCGACGACGACTGCCCCGGGCCGGGCGAGGGCGGCGGCCTCCTTGACGAGTAACGCGGAGCGCCGGCGGGGGACGAAGACGCCGGGGTCGACGGCGATGCGCAGGCCGCAGAACTCCGCCCAGCCCAGGAGGTGCTCCAGGGGGAGGCCGGTGACGCGGCGGTCGACGAGGACCGCGAGCTCCTCGGGGGTGGACGCGGCGGCGGTGAGCAGCCGCGCTTCGTCCTCGGCGAAGACGCAACCCGCGGCACGGAGTGTGGTGACGACCGTGGGGAAGGACTCGGAGGTGGGCACAGGGACCTTTCGGGAGGCGTGGGGGCGCTCCCGCAGCCGTTACGGCAGGCGACGAGGTGGGAGCGCGCGATCCGGTCGAGCGGTGATCGGTCCCACCTCCTCCGTCGGCGTCGTGAGCGGCCGATGATGCCATGACAGGGTGAAGGGGTGCCCGAACGGATCCAGCTGCGCCGTACCCGGGGCTGGCGCAAGCCCGAAGGAGCGGTGGTGGTCTCGAGACCATCGCGCTGGGGCAACCCGTTCCCGGTCGGCGGGGACGTGCCCGACCGCGCCCGTTCCGTCGCGCTCTACGACCAGTACCTCGCCGACCGGCCGGAGCTGCGTGAGCGGGCCCGCGCCGAGCTGCGTGGCCGGGATCTGGCCTGCTGGTGTCCGGTGGGCGAGCCGTGCCACGGCGACGTGCTGATGCGCGTCGCCAACGCACTGCGCGGCTGACGGCGCCCGGGTCATCCCGCCGATCGGGGTCGCTCCGCCGGGGTGTCAGCGAGCGCGGGGAGCGGGGAGCGGGAAGAGGGAGCCCCGACGGTCTCCCGGCCGGATCGTCAGCCGGTCACCAGCGCCGCCGCCCGGCCCGCCTGCCGTCCGGAGAAGATGCAGCCGCCCAGGAACGTGCCCTCGAGCGAGCGGTAGCCGTGCACGCCGCCGCCGCCGAAACCCGCGACCTCGCCGGCCGCGTAGAGGCCGGGGAAGGGCGTGACGTCGTCGCGGAGCACCCTGCCGGACAGGTCGGTCTGCAGGCCGCCGAGCGTCTTGCGGGTGACGATGTTGAGCCGCACGGCGATGAGCGGGCCGTTGCGCGGGTCGAGGATCTTGTGCGGGGTGGCGGTGCGCACGAGCTTGTCGCCCCGGTAGCGGCGCGCGCCGTGGATCGCCGTGACCTGGAGGTCCTTGGTGAACGGGTTGTCGATCTCGCGGTCGCGCGCGGCGATCTGGCGCTGCAGGTCGGCGAGGTCGAGCAGCGGCTCGTCGGTGAGCTTGTTCATGCCCGTCACGAGCTCGGCCAGCGTGTCGGCCACGACGAAGTCCTCGCCGTGCTGCTTGAAAGCCTCGACGGGCCCGGGTGCGCCGGGCCGGATGCGGCCGAGCGTGGCGGCGATGTCCTTGCCGGTCAGGTCGGGGTTCTGCTCCGATCCCGAGAGCGCGAACTCCTTCTCGATGATCTTCTGGGTGAGCACGAACCACGAGTGGTCGTAGCCGGAGTCGGTGATAGCCGTGAGCGTGCTGAGGGTGTCGAAGCCGGGGAAGTTCGGCGCGGAGAAGCGCTTGCCCCGCGCGTCGAACCACATCGAGGACGGGCCGGGCAGGATGCGGATGCCGTGCCGGGCCCAGATCGGGTCCCAGTTGCGGATGCCCTCGGTGTAGTGCCACATGCGGTCGCGGTTCACCAGGCGGGCACCCGCGTCCTCGGCGATGCCGAGCATCCGGCCGTCCACGTGCTCGGGGACGCCGGAGATCATGTGCTTCGGCGGGGTGCCCAGCCGGGCGGGCCAGTTCTTCCGGACGAGATCGTGGTTGGCGCCGATGCCGCCGGACGTGACGATCACGGCATGGGCACTCAGCGTGAACTCGCCCTGCTCGACGCGGGAGCTCGCGGTGCCGCGGGCGGCCGTCGACGGCTCCAGGACCGCGCCGTGCACGCCGTCGACCACGCCGTCGGTGACGTTCAGGCCGTCCACGCGGTGGCGGAAGCGGAACTCCACCAGGCCCGAGGCGACGGCCTCCCGCGCCCGCCGCTCGAACGGGGCGACGACGCCGGGACCGGTGCCCCAGGTGACGTGGAAGCGCGGCACGGAGTTGCCGTGGCCGTCGGCGAGGCCGCCGCCGCGCTCGGCCCAGCCGACCACGGGAAAGAAGCGCACGCCCATCGCGTGCAGCCAGGGACGCTTCTCACCTGCGGCGAAGTCGAGGTAGGCGGTCGCCCACTGGCGGGCCCAGAAGTCCTCACCCGCCGGGTCGTCGACGCCGCGGTCGAAGCCGGCGCTGCCCAGCCAGTCCTGCATGGCGAGGTCGAACGAGTCGCGGATGCCCAGGCGTCGCTGCTCGGGGGAGTCGACGAGGAACAGCCCGCCGAACGACCAGTAGGCCTGGCCGCCGAGGTTGGACTCGGGTTCCTGGTCGAGCAGCAGCACGCGCCTGCCGGCGTCGGCCAGCTCCGCCGTCGCCACCAGCCCCGCGAGCCCGGCCCCCACCACGATCACATCGGCATCCATGAGCACGACCCTCCTGCGACCCGCGACGACGGTCAAGGCGCTCGTCAGGGGGTGACAGGTCCGGTGCTCAGCGGGGCCAGTGCGGCCTCCACCGTGGCGTAACCGATGCGTGCGGCCCGGTAGACCCGCGAGACGTCCGTGGTCAGGCCCTTCACGCCCGCGTCCGTGCCGGGGGTGAGGGCGAGCAGGTGCCTGCCCTCGCGGGACGGGTGGCCGGCGTCGTCGAGCACGGTGAGCACCGGCCCGATGCGGTGGCTCTCCTCGGCGATCGTGCCCAGCCCGGGGGCGAGCCGGTCCAGGGCGCGGGCCCACCGCGCGGGGCCTGCGCCCGGGTCCGCGCGGCGCAGGTCGGGCACCGTGCGGTTGATCAGCACCAGCACGTGCGTGGCCCCGTCACGCAGGGCACGCAGCACCGGCAGCGGCTCGGACACCGAGCCGTCGATCCACCGTCGCCCGTGCAGCTCGATGGACGGGCCGGCCAGCACCGGGATCGCCGCCGTGGCGCGCAGCGCCGTCTTCCACTCCGACGCGGTGCGCGGCTCCAGGACGTGCGAGGTCAGGTCGTCGGCGGCCGTGGCGACCACGCGCAGCGGGACGGGGGAGTCGCGCAGCCGGTCCCACGGCATGGGCTTGGAATGCACCATCACGTCGTCGAGCAGGTAGTCCAGCGAGACCACCGGCTTGCGGGAGCCGAGGCGGCGCGGGTCGGCGAACGACCGGCAGGCCATGTCCTCGAAGAAGATGTGCGCCGAGCCGCGGCCGTCGCCCAGCAGCAGGGCGGCCCCGATGTACGCGCCCGCCGAGGCCCCGTAGACCACGTCGAACATGCCGCCCAGCCCGGCGTCGTCGAGCGCGTGCGCCATGCCGCCCGCGTACGCGCCGCGCATGCCCCCGCCGCTGACGACGAGCGCGATGCGGTTCCCGTCGTCCGTGCCGCCGCTGTCGCGCCGGTGCACGAGGGCGCGCAGCACCTCGTCGTCACCGGGCAGCGGGACCGTCCCGGGGCGCACCGTCACTCCGCGATCATCCCGCGTGCGCGGGGCTTCCGGCATCGGACTGTGACCGACGGGCCAGCGGCAGGTCGGCCACCGTGCGCCAGGAGTCCGGGGCGCGCGAGCCCACCATCAGCGCCGCCGCATCGATCTCGGCGCGCACGGGCATGGCTCGGACCCGCCGCGCCGCCCCCCTGATCGGCGGCTCAGGCGGGAACGGCGCCGGTGAGCTGCAGCAGGCCGCCGACGACCGCCAGCAGGAGCAGCATCGCCAGCACTCCGGCGATCGCGCCGACCAGGCTGCGGGCGAGGGTGGGCCCGGGCCCGTCGAGAGTGGCCGCCGCCGCGGGGGTGACGGGGCCGGCGGCGAACGGGCCGGTGCCGAAGGGAGCAGCGGCGGGCAGGCCGTCGGCGAGCACGGGCGTGCGACCCGTGGGGGCCTGGGCCTCCCAGCTGATCGGAGTGGCGGGCGGAAGCGTCGCGGTGCGGGGTGCGGCCATCGGGGTCACCGGCTTCGGGGAGGGGGCCGTGGTGTCGGCCCGACATCCCCCTGTCGGGACGACCGGTGAGCCTGTTATCCGAGCTCAGGGGCGTTCACCGGTTCCAGCGATGATCGTCGGAGAACGTGACGGGGAGTGATCGGGAGTAGGGTCGCGACCGTGGCTCAGATCAAGGTGGACGCCGAACCGGGAGAGGTCGGCTTCGACGCCGATCGCCTGGGGCGCATCGATTCCCACTTCCGCCGCTACGTCGACGACGGCCGGCTGCCCGGCTGGACGATCGCCGTGGCCCGCCGGGGTCGGGTAGCCCATCTGGCCCATTACGGGCTGGCCGACGTCGAGGCCGGCCGGCCCGTCGCCGACGACACCCTCTGGCGTATCTACTCGATGAGCAAGCCGGTCACCTCGGTGGCCGCGATGATGCTCTACGAGCGCGGCGCGCTGGAGCTGACCGACCCGGTGTCGCGCTACATCCCGGCGTTCGCCGACATGCGCGTCTACCGCGGCGGGTCCGCCGCCAACCCGGGCACGGTGCCCGCCACCGAACCGATGCGGGTGTGGCACCTGCTCAGCCATACCTCCGGGCTCACCTACGGCTTCCACCACGCCCACCCGGTCGACGAGATGTATCGGGCGAAGGGCTTCGAGTTCGGCGTCCCGCGGGGCATGGACCTCGAGGGCGCCTGCGACGCGTTCGCGCAGTTCCCGCTCGTGTTCGACCCCGGCACGGAGTGGAACTACTCGGTGGCCACCGACGTGCTGGGCCGCGTGGTCGAGGTGGCGTCCGGGAAGACGCTCGACGCCTTCATCGCCGAGGAGATCCTCGGCCCGCTCGACATGACAGACACCGCGTTCTCGGTGGGCGAGACCGACCTCGACCGGCTCGCCGCGCTCTACGTGCGCAACCCGGCGGGCGGCCTGCGCCGCTACGACGCGATGGGCGACGCCGTCACGAGGCCGGCCACCTACCTGTCGGGCGGCGGCGGGCTCGTGTCCACCGCGGCCGACTACCACCGCTTCACACAGATGCTCGCCCGCGGCGGCGAGCTCGACGGGGCTCGCCTGCTCTCCCCGCGCACCGTCGCCTACATGGCCCGCAACCACCTGCCCGGTGGCCACGACCTCGCGGCGATCGGTCGCCCGATCTTCGCCGAGTCCTCCTTCCAGGGCGTCGGTTTCGGGCTCGGCTTCTCCGTCGTGCTCGACCCGGCCGCAGGCAAGGGCGTCACCAGCGCCGGCGAGTACGCGTGGGGCGGGCTGGCCAGCACCGCGTTCTGGGTGGATCCCGTCGAGGAGATCACCGCGCTGTTCTTCACCCAGCTCCTGCCGTCGAGCACCTACCCGATCCGCCCGCAGCTGCGGGCCCTCGTCAACCAGGCGGTGGTGGACTGATGTCAAACGCTCTGGCGTACGTCATCCGGGTGGCGGTCATCGCCGTCAGCCTCTGGGTCGCCACGCTCATCGTCCCCGGCATCCACAACGAAGCCGGCACCACGGGCTCCCGTGTGGGCACGCTCATCGTGGTGGCGTTGATCTTCGGGCTCGTCAACGCCACGCTCAAGCCGCTGATCAAGACGGTCGGCTGCGCGTTCTACCTGCTGACGCTGGGCCTGATCGGGCTCGTCGTCAACGCGCTGCTGTTCCTGCTCGTCGGGTTCATCGCCGAGCGGATCGGCCTGCCGTTCACCGTCGACGGGTTCGGGCCGGCGTTCTTCGGCGCCATCGTCGTGGCCATCGTGAGCTTCGTGTTGCACGTCGTCATCCCGGACCGCCTCGACCAGCGCTGACCGCGACCACGAACCAGTACGGATCGGGATCAGACGGGCCACTGCTCCTGCCGGTAGCCGGCGTCCCAGAACATCCACTCGTAGCGCGACGTGGTGCGGTGGTGCTCCCGCACGCGGGCCAGCTCGGTCTCCGACAGCGTCGCGCCGACCCGGTCGGTGACCTCCAGCACCGCGTCGACCACGGCCTGGAACTCCGCGCCGCCGTACATCGCGATCCAGCGGGCGTAGAGCGGGTCGGGCGAGCTGCGCGCCACCAGCTCCTCGCCGACGCGGGCGTAGATCCAGTAGCACGGCAGCACCGCGCCGACGGCCTCCGCGAAGGACCCGCCGTACACGGTGGCGAGCATGTAGCTGACGTAGGCACGGGTGGTGGGGGCCACCGGCTCGGCCGCGGCCTCCTCGGGCGGGGAGCCCATCTCCGCCATCAGCGCGGCGTGCAGGTCACGCTCGGCCGCGATCGCCCCCGCGGCGTGCTCGGCGAACATGACCGTGCCGTCCTCGTCGGGGGCCTTGGCCGCGCACACCGCGAGCGCCTTCGCGTAGCCACGCAGGTAGTGGGCGTCCTGCACGATGTAGTGCCGGAACGCCTCGCGCGGCAGCGTGCCGTCGGTCAGACCGGCGATGAAGGGGTGGGCGAGTATCGCGGCGTAGACGTCCTCCACGTCGGACCACAGGACGTCACGGGTGCGCGGGGCTGCGGTGACCATGTGGATCACGGTAGGCCACCTCGCCCGGTCCGGGCCTGCCGATGTCGGCCATCAAGGCCGCGAGGTCCGGGCGGGGCACCACCGCTGCGGGAGGCACCTGCGCGACGAGCGCCTCGCAGCTGCGCACCGCCGCTCGGAACGACTGGGCGGTGGCCGGATCGAGCAGCGGGTCGTCGAGCAATCGGTGCCAGTACGCGACGCCCCGCAGGGCCGTGTCCCGCAGCGCCACCGGCGCGGTGTCGGCGGGCATCCCCAGCCGCACCGCCGCGGACGTGCCGCGGCCGCCGAGGGCCCGGTGCAGCATGTCCCGCGTCGCCTCCTCCACCGGCAGGCCGCCGAGCCCGGCCAGCACCCGCAGCTCGGTGAACATGTGGGTGTCGGCGAGGGCGAGGTCCACGGCGCGCAGCAGCCGGGCGATCCGCGGCGTCGGGCGGCGCCCGAGCACACGGCGCAGCGACCGCAGCGCGGTGTGGGCCTTGAGCTGCCCGTGTCGGCCGCCGAACCGGGCGTCGATCGTGGCGCGCAGCTCGTCGAGACCGCTGTGCCGGACCAGGGACGCGGCCAGCGACGGCGCGTCCGTGGCGCCCGCGCGCACGAGCGACACCGCGATCCGGACGCCGATCATGCCGAACGCGCCGAGCAGGTCCTCGCGATCGGGGTCGCCCGCGCCGACGAAGCGCCCGGGGGACACGAGCGCCGCGTCGAGGTCGACGTCGGGCAGCTCGGCGAGCGAGCGCAGCGTCGTGAACTCCCGCTGGCGCAGCGTCCGCCCGCGCACGGCCAGCAGGCCGGACACCGCGAGGAAGTCCCGGTGCAGGCCGTCGAGCTCGGCGGCGGTGCACAGCTCCGCGCTGACGCGCCGGGCCGCGTCCAGCGACGCTCCGGGCCCGGAATCGAGCTGTCCGGCGTCGAACCGCCCGCCGTCGATCTCGTCGGCCCGCGACAGCACGCCGACGATCCCCAGTGGCCCCCGTCCCGAGCCGACACGCTGCTGCACCTGGCGCAGCAGCGCCACGTCGGTGCTGTGCAGCGAGCGCATCAGGTAGACCACCGCGTCGGCCTCGCACTCGCCCTCGTCGGGGGTGAGGAACGCGAGCGTGCGCGCCGACACGTCGCGGGAGTTCGACGACGTTCCGGGGGTGTCCACAAGCGTGTAGCGGTCCAGCAGTGACGACGGCCAGCCCACCTCCAGCCGCTCCACGCGGTCGGCGGTGACCGGCGCGAGGTCGAGCACGAGCCTGCCGTCGACGCGGTGGACGGGCAGGGAGGTGTGCCGTCCGCCGTCGTGGGTGAGGTCTACCCGCGGGCTGGACGCGCGGCGGAACCACGTGACCACCCGCGTGCACTCGGTGGCGTCGGTGGGGGCGATCTCCTCGCCGACCAGCGCGTTGAGCAGCGTCGACTTGCCGGACTTCAGGGTGCCGGCGAGCGCGATCCGCAGCGGCTCGTCCAGCCGCCGCTCGCACACGGCGAGCTCCTCGTCCACCTCCCACCCGCTCAGCTCGCTGCGGGCGTCCCGGAGCAGCATGCGAGCGAGCACGACCGGATCGGTCACGGCCGGGATCGCTGCCGGGTCGGTCATCGCTGGGCGCTCCGGCCGGCCGGGAGCAGGCCTGCGGCACGGACGCGCAGCTGGCGCAGCTCGCCGAGGCTGTCCTGGACCTCGGCGATCCGTGCGTCGCGCCGGTCGGCGTGCAGCCGTCCGGCGTCCTGGGCCGAGCGCAGCGCGTCGTCGGCCGAGCGCAGCATCTCGCCGGCCAGTGCGGCGAAGTGGTCGCGCAGTGTGCGCTGCACCTCGCGGAGCCGGAACCGCGACTCGTTGCCGACCTGGAAGATCACGTCGTCCATCAGCCGGTTGACCGACGTCTTCGCCTCGGCCTGGCGGCGCGCGGTGCGGCTCTTGTGGTCCTCGCGGAACGTGTTGGCGCCCAGCAGGACGCCCGCGCCGATCGACCACGGGTTGACCAGGGCGAGCCCGGCGAGACTCGTCATCACGCCGACCATGAGGATGCCGCCGTAGGAGCCCCGCATGCTCGAGATCACCCGCTGCACGACGCCGGCCTTGCGGCTGTCGAGAGGTTCGAGCGCCATCACCGGGTCGAGCACCGACCCGGTGTCGTCGAGGTTCAGGGCGGGCACGGCCACCGTCCCGTCGTCGGCGAAGCGCTCGGCGACCTGCGCGGCCAGCTGCTGCGAGCGGGAGTGGGCCAGCACGAAGTTCTGCCGGACGCATTCGGCGATCCGGCCGTGGAGCCAGGTGTCGAACTCGTCCCAGCGCTTCGCCGGGTCGGACCTCATGATGTCGGTCTCGGCCTCGCGCACGACCACGCGCAGCCGGTGCCGCAGGTCGTGCTCGACCTCGACGGCCAGCTCGGTGGCACCGTCGCCGAGCGTGTTCTGCCAGTTCGCCGAGCGCGTCCGCAGCCGCTCGGCGGACAGCTGTGCCGCGCGAAGGCGGTCGAGGAGCTCGGCCTCGCGGCTCGGGTCGTTCAGGACGTCGAGCTCGGCGTTCAGCGCCAGCGCGACGTGGTCGGTCACCACCCGGACGTCGTTGACGACGGCGGCGCGCACCACGGCGTCGGCGGCGCCCACCACCCGTTCCCGGAGGAAGCCGAGCAGCTGCGGGACGCCGGACTCGACGGCCAGGGCGTCGTCGCCGCTGCGCAACGCGGCCTGCTGCATCGGGGAGGACACGGGCAGCAGCGGGATGTCGAGTCCCGCGGCCGTCAGGTGTCCGCGGTTCGCCCGCTGGATGTCACCCCACTGCGGGTAGGCGTCGATCTTGGTGATGACGCCGACGACGGTCGGGCACAGCGCGTGCACCTGCGCCAGGTAGTCGATCTCCGGCGCCGTGTACTCCTGGCTGGCGTCGGACACGAACAGCACCGCGTCCGCGCCCGCGAGGACGGGGAGCGCGGCGGCGGCGCCCGCGGAGTCCTCGCCGGAGGTGCCGGGGACGTCGACGAGCGAGAGGTTCTCCGACAGCAGGTCGTAGGCCGCGGTGACGTCGGCTCGGGACGCGCTCGGCCGCCTCCCGGCGGTGACGCCGACCAGGGTCTCGGCGAGCGCGCTCATGCCCTGGCCGGACTGCCCCGTCACCACCACCCGGAGCAGCGGGTCGGTGACGCGTGCCCGGGCGCCGAGGAGGCGCTCGCCGAGGTCGGGTCGCCCGGCGGCGTCGGTGAGGACGCGGAGCCGGTCGAGCAGCGCGAGCATGTCGGCGGCCGGCGGCGGCTTCGCGGGGGCGTGGACGACCTGATCCGTCGTGACGGACACGGGAATCTCCTTGCGGTGCGGGAGCGGGCGGGCGCCCGGCCCGTGCCACGGACGGGGCACGGACCGGGCGGACGGTTTGCCGATCAGTGGTGGACGGTCGTGTGGTCGATGGTCGTGTGGTCGGTGGTGGTCGTGGTCGTCGCGCCGGTGGTCAGGCCGCTCGAGAGGCCACTGGTGGTGGCCGCGAGCCCGCTGTGGGCGGCGGTGGTGTCGGTGGTGGCCGCCGTGCCCGTGGTGGTGCCCGTGGTGGTGGCCGCGGGTGTCGTCGTGTGGGCCGTCGTGTCGGTCGTGGTGGTGGCCGGTGCGGTGGTGGTGGGCGCGGTGCTGGTGGCGGCGGGTGTCGTGGTGTGGGCCGTCGTGGCCGGTGTGGTGTTGGCCGGTGCGGTGGTGTTGGCCGGTGCGGTGGTGTGGGTGGTGGCGGAGCCGGTGGCCGCGGTTCCGGTGGCGGCCGTGGTCGCCGTCGGCGCGGTGTGCGCGGTCGTAGCGGCTCCGGTGGTGGCCGCGGCGGTCCCGGTGTGGTCCGCGGCGGTGGCGCCGGTCGTGGCGTGGCCGACGGTGGCCGCGGGGGTGGGGGCCGCCGGGGCCGTGGCCGCGGGGCCGGTCGTCCCCGCCGCTGTGCCGAAGCCGGCGGTGGTGGTTCCGGTCGCACCACCGACGGTGGTGTGGCCCGTCGTGCCGGTGGTCGCGGTCCCGGTGGGCGCGTCGTGGGCGCCCGCGGATGTCGTGCCGGCGCCCAGCAGCGCGGCGACGTTCCCGGCCGTGTGGCTGTCGGCGCCGGTGGTGGCGGAGCCGCCGAGGTCGGCGGTGGGCGCCACCGGGCCGGTGGCGCCCGTGTGGACGTTCGAGCCAGAGGTCGTCGTCGCCGCGCCCGTGGTGACGTGCGCCGCCGTGTTCGCGGTCGCCGCGTTCTCGACGGTGCTGGTGAGCGGCTGGGCGGCCGCGCTGGCGTGGGTGGACGCGCTGACCGGCGTGGTGGTCACCGGCTGGCTGGTGGCCGCGGTGCCGACCCCGGCCGCGGCACCGGCCGTGGCGGTGGTGGTGCCGCTGACGACCTGACCCGCGATCTGCCCGGCCACCGGCGATGCCGACAGGCCCGCCTGGCCGGTCGACGCTGCGAGACCGGACGCGGAGAACGAGGTACCTGCGGGCGCGACCCGGGCAGAGGTGTCGCCGTGCTCGTCCGTGAGGCGGCCGGCGACCGTCGCACCGGCGAAGCCGGCCGCTCCGACGGCGGCGTGGGCCCCGATGTGGGTGTCGGGGGTGTGGGTGCCGCCCGACGGGGTCGTGCCGGGGTGGGTGCCGGCCGGTGTCCCGTGCCGGCCGGCGTTGTGCTGGTCGGGGGTGGACCCACCGCGCTCGCCCGTGGGGCGCCCGCCGTCCGAGCCGGCAGGCCCCGCGCTCCGGTCACCGGAGTGAACGCCGACGGAGTGGGCACTGCCGGGGTCAGCGTGGCCGGGGTTGT
>NZ_JAOPWR010000295.1 GCF_025965585.1 Pseudonocardia sp. | reverse complement strand
GCCGCCGACGCGGCCGCGGAGCTCGCCGCCCACGACGGTGCGGTCGCCGCGTTGCTCGCGGCCGGCGAGGCGGTCCGGAGGGCGCAGGACGAGGACGCGTCGCGCCCTCGTCCCGGCATCCTGCACCGCGACGCCCCCGGCGACGCCGTGATGGTCGTGGCGGCGGTGCGGCCCGGGCACTGCGAGATCGCCTGGGTGGGCGACTGCCGCGCCTACCTCTGGGACGATGCCGTCCTGCGGCTGCTGACGAAGGACCAGACCGCGGCGCAGGCCGTACGCGACGGCGGTGGGACGCCGCCGCGGAACTGGGAGAACGTGGTGATGGAGACCGTGGCCGGGGCCACGGTCGAGACGCTTGGTCACCGCGAGGTGCCGCCCGCGGTGGGACGGCTGGCGCTGCTCAGCGGCGGCGTCCACCACGAGCTGTCCGAGCACGAGATCGCGGCGTTCCTGGAGCGGTCCCCCGACTGCGCCGCCGCCGCTCGCGGGTTGACCGACATGGCGCTGCTGGGCGGGGCGGGCGACAACGCCGGCGCCACCGTGATCGACATGCCGATCCTTCCCCGCGCGGCGTACCCGATCGGGAGCACCAACCCCCGCATGCCGGCGGTGCCGGCGGAGCCGGAGCGGCAGGCCGCCGAGACGGCCTGACGCGGCAGGCGTTCACCGCCCGGCGCTGATCACGGACGGATGGTCGCTCGCGGCTGCCCGCGACCACCATCCGACCGTGATCGAGGTCCCAGACCGGGTGACGGACGGTGACTACGCAGCGGCGGGGCGCTGCTGCGGGATGCGCAGGTGCAGCGGCAGCGACGAGCGCGGGGTGGTGTCGGTGGTCAGGTGGAAGTGACCGCTGCGCGACCGGCTGCACAGGTAGGCGCGGAGCTTGTTGGCCCCGAGCTGCTCCAGCTCGCGGGCGGCCGCCTCGGCGTCCTCGCGGGTGCCGTAGATGACCTTGCCGGTGGTGCCGCGGCTCTGCTTCAGGGGCACGGTGCCCGCGAGCTCGGCGCGGCTGGGCGTGCAGAACACGGGCCGGCCGCTGTTGGCGAGACGGGCGTGGCGGATGAGGACGTCGGCGCGGGCGGCGTCACGGATGCCCCGCTGCTGCGGAACGGCCGGCCCGGTCGGTGCCTGGGCGGGCCCGCTTGTCGCGTCGTGCATGACGGCCTCCTTCATCGCGGATCTACTCGGAGATCGCTTGCTGGCCACCTTGCCGTTATCAGGTCGGCAGCGGCATCCCTCCATCGTGTCGTTTTTTCGGTGTGATCACGGTGAGTGACTTGTGGACAGCTCGGCCGCCCGCGTCGGTCACCGTCGGTCGCGGGCCATACCGTGTCGGCCATGACCTTGCAGGTGCACCGCGCGGAGCGGGCCGGCGCGCTCGCCGATGCACTGGGCCGCCTGCTGGCCGAGCCGCTGGCCGATCCGTTCGCCACCGAGGTGGTCGCGGTGCCCGCCAAGGGCGTCGAGCGCTGGCTCGCCCAGCGGCTGTCGCACCGGCTGGGTGCCGCTGGCGACGCGGGCGACGGGGTGTGCGCGGGCGTCGCGTTCCCCTCCCCCGGCTCGGTCGTCACGGCCGCCGTCGACGCCGCCACGGGCGTCGACCCCGCGGAGGATCCGTGGCGTCCCGCGCGGTCGGTGTGGCCGCTCCTGGAGGTGGTCGACGAGAGCGCGGGCGAGGCCTGGTGCGCCCCGTTGGGCACCCACCTGCACGGCGAGCGCCGCGGCCGCCGGTACGCCACCGCGCGCCGGCTGGCCGAGCTGTTCGATTCCTACGCCGCGTTCCGCCCGGAGATGGTGCGCCGCTGGGGGTCGGGCGACGACGAGGACGTGCCACCCGACCTCACCTGGCAGCCCGAGCTGTGGCGGCGCCTGCGCGCCCGCATCGGCGTGCCCGGTCCCGCCGAGCGGCTGGCCACCGCATGCGCGGTGCTGCACACCGATCCCGGCGCCACAGCGCTGCCGGCGCGGCTGTCGCTGTTCGGCGCCACCCGGCTCGGCGCCGACGAGCTCGCCGTGCTCGCGGCGCTGGCGCAGCACCGCGACGTGCACCTGTGGATCGCGCACCCGTCCCCCGCGCTGTGGGAGCGCATCGCACCGCTGGGGCAGGTGCCGCGGCGGAGCGCCGATCCCGGCGCGGTCGCACGGCATCCGCTGCTCGCGTCGCTGGGCCGCGACGTCCGTGAGCTGCAGGTCCGGCTCACGGCCGCGGCGCCCGGCCTCGCCGACCACCACCATGAGAGCGCGCCGCCGCCGTCCACGCTGCTGGGACGGCTCCAGAGTGACCTGCACGACGACCGCCCGCCCGTCGCCGACGCCGTGCTCGACCCGCAGGACCGCAGCGTGCAGGTGCACGCGTGCCACGGCGCCGACCGCCAGGTCGAGGTGCTGCGCGAGATCGTCCTCGGGCTGCTGGCCGCCGACCCCACCCTCGAACCGCGCGACATCGCGGTGATGTGCCCCGACATCGAGACCTTCGCGCCGCTGGTGTCGGCCGCCTTCGGCTCCGGTGATCCCGGCGGTGCCGGGCATCCGGGCCGGCAGCTCGCCGTACGCCTGGCCGATCGGGCGCTGCGCCAGCTCAACCCCCTGCTCGACACGGTCTCGCGACTGCTGGAGCTGGCGGAGGCGCGGCTCACGGCGTCGGAGGTGCTGGATCTGCTCGCATCCGGGCCGGTGCGCCACCGCTTCCGCCTCGACGACGACGATCTCGAACGCCTGCGCGAGCTGGCCGTGCGCTCCGGCGTGCGCTGGGGCCTGGACGGCGCGCACCGCGCCCCCTACCGGCTCGACGGGTTCGGGCAGAACACCTGGGCCTCCGGGCTCGACCGCCTGCTGCTCGGCGTCTCCATGTCGGGGGCCGACCCGTCGGGGGCCGGGCACACCTGGCTGGGCACGGCGCTGCCGCTGGCCGAGCTGGAGTCCGGCGACACCGAGCGCATCGGCCGCCTCGCCGAGTTCGTCGACCGGCTGGGCACCGTCCTCGGGGGCCTGGTCGGTGAGCGCCCGCTCACCGGGTGGATCGACGCGCTGGTCACCGGCCTTGACCTGCTCACCGACACCACTCCCGCCGACGCGTGGCAGGCCGCCCAGGCCCGCTCGGAGCTCGCCACGGCCGCCCGCGCCGCGGGTCCGCACGCCGCCACCGTGCCGCTCGGGCCTGCCGACGTCCGCGGGCTGCTCGCCGAGCGGCTGCGCGGCCGTCCCAGCCGGGCCAACTTCCGCACCGGCACGCTCACCGTCGCCACGATGGTGCCGATGCGCTCCGTGCCGCACCGCGTGGTGTGCCTGCTCGGCCTCGACGACGGCGCGTTCCCGCGCGCGGATGTGGTCGACGGCGACGACGTGCTCGCCCGCGACCCGCTCGTCGGTGAGCGCGATCCCCGCAGCGAGGACCGCCAGCTGCTGCTCGACGCCGTCTGCGCGGCGGGTGAGCGGCTCGTCGTCATCCACTCCGGGGCCGACGAGCGCACCGGTGCGCGCAGGCCCCCGTCGGTGCCGCTCGGGGAGCTGCTCGACGCGATCACCGCCACCGCCGGGCCCGATGCGCTCCTGCAGGTGGTGGTGCGCCACCCCCTGCAGCCGTTCGACGCGCGCAACTTCGAGCCGGGCAGGCTCGCCCCGGGGCGCCCGTTCAGCTTCGACCGCGCCGAGCTGGCAGGCGCGATCGCCGCCACCGCGCCGAAGGACCCACCGCCGCCGTTCGTCGGCGCCCCGCTCGCACCGGTCGTGGCCGACGCGATCGCCCTCGACGACCTTGTCACGTTCCTGGAGCACCCGGTCAAGGGCTTCCTACGGCAGCGCGTGGGGCTGTCGCTGTTCGCGGGCGACGACGACCCCGCCGACGCGCTGCCCGTCGAACCCGACGGGCTCGCCACCTGGGCCATCGGCGATCGGCTGCTGCGCGACCGGCTGGCCGGCCTGGAGCTGGACCGCTGCCGCCAGGCCGAGTGGCGCCGCGGGGAGCTGCCGCCCGGGGCGCTGGGCGACGCCGTGCTCACCCGTGTGCTCGACGACGTCGAGCCGCTCGTGGCCGCCGCCGAGCCGTACCGCACCGGGGAGGCCGACGACCGTGACGTCGACGTCGCGCTGCCCGACGGCACGCGCGTGGTCGGCACCCTGGGTGGCCTGTACGAGCGCACGCTGCTGCGAGTCGAGTACTCCCGGCTGGCGCCCAAGCAGCGGGTGCGGGCGTGGGTGCGGCTGCTCGCCCTCACCGCGTCCACGGGCGAGCAGTGGCAGGCCGTCACCCTCGGCCGGGGCACGCGCTGGGGCCTGCAGCGGGCCGTCATGGGGCCGCTCGATCCCGCCAAGGCCCTGGCCACGCTCACCGATCTCGTCGGGCTGTATCGCGAGGGGCTGCGCGAGCCGCTGCCCCTGCCCCCACTCGGCGGCCACACCTACGCGAAGGTCCGCAACGGCGGCGCGTCGCCGGCCGAGGCCGCCGAGGAGGCGATGCGGGGCTGGAGCAGTGGCGCCGGAGCCGAGCGGTCCGACGACGCCCACGTCCGGGTCTGGGGTGCGGGCGCCCCGTCCGACGTCATCACGGGGATCCCGGGCGCTCCCGGCGGCGAGCCCACGCGGTTCGGCGACCTCGCGATGCGACTGTGGAGCCCCCTGCTGATGTCCGAGGAGCTGGTGCGCCGATGACCGCCGTCCTGGCGCCCACCGCCTTCCGGGTCGACGGCCCGCTGCCCACCGGCACCACCGTGCTCGAGGCGAGCGCGGGCACCGGCAAGACGTTCACCATTGCCGCGCTCGCCGCCCGCTACGTGGCCGACGGCATAGCCGAGCTCCCACAGCTCATGCTCGTGACGTTCGGCCGGGAGGCCACCCAGGAGCTGCGGGAGCGGGTCCGGGCGCGCCTGGTCGACGCCGAGCGCGCCCTCGCCGATCCCGCGGCCGCCCGCGACGGGGGCGACGAGGTGAACGCACTGCTCGCCGGGGGCACCGACGACGAGGTGGCGCTGCGCCGGACCCGGCTGGCCCGCGCGCTCGCCGGCTTCGACGCCGCCACCATCGCCACCACCCACCAGTTCTGCCAGCAGATGCTCGCCGGGCTCGGGGTGGCCGGCGACGCCGACGCCGACGCGGAGTTCGTCGAGTCCATCGACGACCTGGTCACCGAGGTGGTCGACGACTTCTACGTCCGCAAGTACGGCGACCGCGCGGCCGGCACGCCCGCGTTCAGCCGGTCCGAGGCGCTCACGCTGGCCCGCCGCGCCGTCCACGACGGGCAGGCGCGGCTGGAGCCGGCCGCGGCGGCGGCGAGCACCACCTCCGGGGTGCGGTACCGGTTCGCCACGGCCGTGCGTGCGGAGGTGGCCCGTCGCAAGCGCGCCCGGCGCCTCTACTCCTACGACGACATGCTCACCCGCCTCGACGACGCCCTCGCCGATCCCACCCGCGGCGCCCCCGAGCGGCTGCGCGCGCGGTACGCGGTCGTGCTGGTCGACGAGTTCCAGGACACCGACCCGGTGCAGTGGAGCATCCTGCGGCGGGCCTTCCACGGCCACACCACGCTCGTGCTGATCGGCGACCCCAAGCAGGCCATCTACGCGTTCCGCGGCGCCGACGTCGTCAGCTACCTCGACGCCACCGAGGCCGCGGGGGGCCACGCCACGCTCGCCCGCAACTGGCGCAGCGACGCCCCGCTGCTCCGGGCCCTGGACACCGTCTTCAACGGGGCGGCGCTCGGCGACCGGATCACCGTGCACCCCGTCGACTCGGCGCATCCCGGCCAGCGGCTTCGCGGCGCGCCGGTCGACACGCCGTTCCGGCTGCGTGTGGTGCCGCGCGGCAGGCTGGAGAGGTCCAAACGGGATCTTGTCGTCGTCGGACCAGCTCGCGCGCTCGTCGCCCGCGACGCCGCCTCCGACATCGCCGCGCTGCTGGCGAGCCCGGCCACCGTGGACGGCAAGGCCGTCCGGCCCGGCGACGTGGCCGTCCTCGTCCGCACCAACGACCAGGGCACCATGATCCGCGCTGCGCTCGCCGACGCCGGCGTGCCCGCGGTGCTGTCGGGCACCGCCAGCGTGTTCGGTGCCCCCGTCGCCCGCGAGTGGCTCACGCTGCTGGAGGCGTGCGAGCAGCCGCGGCTGTTCCGGCAGCGCGCGGCGGCGCTCACCTGCTTCCTCGGCCACACCGTCGAGGAACTGTGCGGGCCGGGCGCCGACGACCTGCTCGACGTGCTGGGCGCCACCGTGCGCTCGTGGGCCGGCGCGCTGCACGAGCGGGGCGTGGCGGCGCTGCTGGAGGCCGTCACCGCCGACACGGCGCTCCCCCGTCGCCTCCTCGCCCGCACCGACGGCGAGCGCCTGCTCACCGACCTGCGCCACATCGCCCAGTCCCTGCACGCCGCGGCGGTCGAGGGCCACCTCGGTCCCGCCGCGCTGGTCGACTGGCTCCGCCACCGCATCGACGAGGCCGCCGTCGACGTGGGCACCGAGCGCAGCAGGCGCCTGGAGTCCGACGCCGCGGCCGTCCAGATCATCACCATCCACCGCAGCAAGGGCCTCGAGTTCCCCGTGGTGCACGTGCCGTTCGCGTGGGACCGCTTCGTGCCCGACCCCACGGTGCCGCTGCTGCACGACGGCTCGGCGCGCGTGCTCGACGTCGGCGGGGAGAGCGGTGAGGGCTGGAAGGAGCGCTGCGCGCGGCATCGCGCCGAGGAGGCCGGTGAGGACCTGCGTCTCCTGTACGTGGCGCTGACCAGGGCGAAGTGCCAGGTCGTCACGTGGTGGGTGCCGTCCACCACCACCGCGTCGGCCCCGCTGCACCGGCTGCTCATCGGCCGTCCGGCCCCGGGAACGGAGCCGGCCCAGAGCTACCGCATCCCGCCCGACACTGCGGCCCTGGACGCGCTGCGCGCCCTGTCCGCACCCGAGCTCGCCGTCGAGGAGGTGGGCGCGCGGCCGGATGCCGCCTTCGCCCCCGCCGCCGCGAGCACCGTTGTGCTGGAGGCCGCCGTGTTCGCCCGGGAGATCGACCGGCAGTGGCGGCGCACGTCGTACTCGGCGCTGACGGCCGCGGCGGGCCACCAGGCCGTCGGCCCCGTGCTCGGTGCTGTCAGCGAGCCGGAGGAGACCGGCACGGAGGACGAGGCGGACATCGAGTTGGAGGTGCTCGCGCCCGAGGCCGACGCGGTGCCGATCACCGTGCCGATCGACACCGTGCCCTCGCCGATGGCCGATCTGCCGCTGGGCACCGGGTTCGGCACGCTGGTGCACGCGGTGTTCGAGGTCGCCGACCTCTCCGCCCCCGACCTGCTCACGGAGCTCACCACCCACTGCACTGAGCAGATGGTGCGCAACCCGGTCCCGGGCCTGGACGCCGCCACGCTGGCCGCCGCCCTGCTCCCCGCCGCGCAGACCCCGCTCGGCCCACTCACGGGCGGGCTGCGGCTCGCCGACATCGCCCCGCGCGACCGGCTCGCGGAGCTCGACTTCGAGCTCCCCCTCGCGGGCGGCGACCAGGCGGGGGCCCGGCGGCTGCTGCTCGGCGAGCTCGCCCCGCTGCTGCGCCGCCACCTCCCCGCCGACGACCCGCTGCACGCCTATCCCGACGCGCTGGAGTCCGCGGCGCTGGTGGGCCAGCCGCTGCGCGGGTACCTCACCGGCAGCATCGACGCGGTCCTGCGGCTGCCGACGGGGTCGTTCGTCGTGGTGGACTACAAGACCAACTGGCTCGGGCCGTTCGAGGCCGAGGGCCGGGCACCGCTGACGTCCGCGCACTACACGCCGGAGCGGCTGGCTGAGGCCATGATCGGCGCGAACTACCCGCTGCAGTCGCTGCTCTACGGGGTGGCGCTGCACCGCTACCTGCGCTGGCGGCTGCCGGGCTACGCCCCATCGCGCCACCTCGGCGGGGCGCTGTACCTGTTCGTCCGCGGCATGTGCGGCCCCGGCACCCCGCTGGTCGACGGCGTCCCGTGCGGCGTTTTCGGCTGGGCGCCACCCCCCGCGCTCGTCACCGACCTGTCCGACCTGCTCGCCGGAGGCGTGTCGTGAGCACGACCTCGCAGCCCGCCACCTCGCAGCCCGCCACCTCGCAGCCCGTGGAGCGCCGTCGCAGCGCGCCGGAGGGCTCCGACCACACCACGGGTGCCGCGACGTCGAGCCGCTGGGGATCCCGCGGCGTGGGCGACCCCGCCGTCGCCCACGCCGCGTCGGGGCTGCTCGGGGTGTTCAACACCGCGGGCGTGCTGGAGGCGTCCGACGTCCATGTCGCCACCCGGCTCGGACGGCTCGGCGGTGAGCCGTCCGAGGACGTGCAGCTCGCCGCGGCACTTGCGGTCCGGGCGGTACGCCTCGGCTCGGTGTGCGTCGATCTCGCCGGTGTCAGCCGGACGGTGCTGGGTGAGGGCGACGAGCTCGTCGACGTCTCGGCGCTGCCGTGGCCGGAACCGAGCAGCTGGCTCGCGACCTGCACGGCGGGCCCGCTCGTGGCCGACGGCGCCGGGGCCCCGGCCGGTCGCCCGTTGCGGCGGGTCGACGGCCTGCTCTACCTGGAGCGGTACTGGGGCGAGGAGGAGCAGGTCCGCCTGTCGTTGCAGCAGCGGGCGGCGGCCACCCCGCCCGAGGTCGACCTGACCCGCCTGCGGGCGAGCCTCGACCGGCACTTCCCCGACGCGCACTCCACCCGCCAGCGGCTCGCCGCCGCCGTGGGTGTGCTGCGGCGCGTCACCGTCCTGGCGGGAGGACCGGGCACCGGCAAGACCACCACGGTGGCGCGGCTGCTCGCCGTACTGGGCGAGCAGCCCGGCCCGCCTCCCCGGGTCGCGCTCGCCGCCCCCACCGGCAAGGCGGCGGCCCGGCTGCAGGAGGCCGTGCAGGGCGAGCTCGCGGGCGCCGACCTGCGCGTGCCGGAGGCGTCCACGCTGCACCGGTTGCTGGGCTGGCGGCCCGGCGGCCGGTTCCGGTACGACCGCACGCAGCGGCTGCCGTTCGACGTCGTCGTGGTGGACGAGACGTCGATGGTGTCGCTCACCATGATGGCCCGCCTGCTCGACGCGGTGCGCCCCACCGCGCGGCTGGTGCTCGTGGGTGACCCCGACCAGCTCGCCTCCGTCGAGGCCGGGGCGGTGCTGGGCGATCTCGCCCGCGCCCCCGGCCGTTCCGAACCGGCCCTCGACGCGGCGCTGACCTCGCTCCGCCTGCCCGACGGCGTGGTCAACGGCGTCGTCACCCTCGACCACGTCTGGCGCTTCGGCGGTGCGATCGCCGCGTTCGCCCGCGCGGTGCAGGCCGGCGACGCCGACGCGGCGATCGCGCTGCTCCGCTCCGGCGCCTCGGACCTGGCCCTGGTCGACCCCACCGCGGCGCCCGGCTCGGACGGCG
>NZ_JAOPWR010000291.1 GCF_025965585.1 Pseudonocardia sp. | reverse complement strand
TGTGCCGCGGGGGCGACCGCGACCGCGCGTGGAGCCGGGGCGGGCGCGCCCTGCGAGCCGCACCCGGCGAGTGCCAGGGCGGCCGCAAGAGCCGTCAATCGGACAGATAGAGCAAACAGAGCTTTTGGAACACTGGACACGAAATGAATTCTAGACGGTGTCCGGAAAGTGGCATCCCTGCGATTTGGGGTATGGACCACCCCGTTTCCTGATGTTCCGGTACGGCCCTCCTGGGGTCATTGTTCGGCGCATCCGGACGGGGAGTTCGGGGTGCTGCTCGATCTCGCCTCTCGAGGAGGAGAAGGTCCATGAAACCCAGTCTGCGGTCCGGACGGGGGGCTCGCCTGACGGTGGGCCTCGCGCTCCTGTGTGCCGCGATGCTCTCGGTCGGCATCGGCTCGGCGTACGCGAAGGGTGGTACGGCGAAGCCGCCGAACAACCCGGCCCCGTTCATCATCCCGCCGCACCCGGCTGTCGCCCCGCCGGTGTTCTCCGTCAACGTCGCCGGGATCCACCAGTTCGACACCACCGGCTTCATCCAGGACGTCACCGTCGACCCGACGCTGTGCCCGGCACTCCCGCCCGCACAGGCCGGCGGCACCGCCGTGGTCAACGGCATCACGATCACGGTGCCGTGCAACTCGATCGTCCAGATGCCGGCGAACACCCTGTCCTGGGCGAACGCCGTCGACAAGGTCAGCCACCCCGACCTGTCGCTCAAGGACGGCGGCTACCCGTCGTTCGAGGCGACGATCACCGGCAACATCGCCGGCACCCGGCACATCGCCGGCCTGGTGTTCCTGTCCCAGCAGTCGCTCAACGGCGGCCAGGGCGTCATCACGAGCATCGACTACTCCACCGGCCGGATCCACGTGGGGACCGGCGTCGGTGCTCCCGACCAGGCCGTCCTGGAGATCAACGACCCGGACACCGCGCCCGCCGGCAGCCCTCCCACGGGCCGGTTCGGGCGGGCCAACTCGCCGGACGACCGGTTCAGCGTCGACCAGGCCAACCCGACCGTCCACGCGGGCACCGGCTACCCGATGTGCGTGCCGCGCACCACCGCGGACCCGACCGTCGCCGGCAACCCCGACGACCCGCTGTGCCCGCAGCGGAACCGGCCCAAGCCGGTCAACGGCACCTGCCGCGACTTCGTCCAGGCCGGGGTGAACCCGCTGCCCGCCAGCGGCAACCTGTCCCCGCCCGTGGCCGGTGCGACCTACTGCGGCCACTACGTGATGAACAGCGTGGCCGCACGGGCGCCCACCGACCCGGACCCGCGCCAGCAGGCCCCGTTCGAGGTCGGTGACAACATCATCTACTCGGGCACGCTGTTCAAGGTCCCGGCCGGTGGCCCGGACTTCCTCTCCGTGCACACCATCGAGGCCAACGTCGGCATCTACACCCAGCCCGGCAGCCAGCCCGCGTACACGGCGATCGGCCAGTTCGGCGTCGGCTCGGCCGACCCCTCGGCGACGGCGATCAACGGTGCCGCGCAGGAGACCCAGGACCGGATCTTCCTGGAGGCAGAGACCACCGACGTCGTCACGCCCGTCGACATCTACCTCGTCGACATCAACCCGCAGACGGGTACCGAGACCAACCGGTGGGTCACGCCCAACGCGATGACGGGGGAGAACGGCGGTCCGCAGGTCCTCGTCAACCCGAACGCCGCGCTGCCGAACATCAACGTCGGCGGCGGCATCTCCACCCAGTTCATCGGGGCGCAGCCGCAACGGGCCCGCCTGCGGGCGACCAAGGCGCCGACCGGGCTCCTGACCTCGCCCACCCGCACCCTGCGGGTCGTGCAGCGGTCACTGTGCCTGCCTCCGTTGAACCTGCTGCCTGCCGGCTCGACGTACCCGAACCCGGCTCTGGAGATCAACAAGCTGGACGCGAACGGCAATGACATCTGCCTGAACTCGCAGACCGCCGCCAACGGCCTGCGGGCCGGGCAGTACCAGGCGCCCACGTTCGAGTTCATCTTCCCGGAGAACGTCTCGCCGGGCGACGCCGTGGTCCCGAACGACTTCTGGGACCTGGGCTTCCTCGTCAACGGTGAGGGCCCCGGCACCGGGATCCTCACGCCGGCCCCGTGGTGATCACGTAACCACCACGCCGACCGCACGGTCCCGGGCGGGGCGGACACCTTCCGGTGCCCGCCCCGCCCGCCATGCCGACTCCGGGAGAAACCATGGTCGACGTCCCTGACGGCGCACCGCGGCCGACGCGGCGGGCCGTCCTCGTGACCTCCGCGGCGGCCGGCTCGGTCCTGGTCCTGCCCGCCTGTGGCCGGGCAGGCGCGGCGACCGTGGACCCGGGCGTGGGTGCCGTGGCGGCACCCCCGGCCGGGGATCCCGTCCTCGGCCTCACTTCCGACGTGCCCGTCGGGGGCGCGAAGGTGTACGCCGGGCAGCGCGTGGTGGTCACCCAGCCCACGGAGGGCACGTTCGTCGGCCTGTCCGCGGTGTGCACCCACCAGGGATGCGTCGTCGCCGCCCCCGACGGTGCGATCGCGTGCCCCTGCCACGGCAGCCGCTTCCACCTCGACGGCGCCGTCGAGGCCGGCCCCGCGTCCCGCCCGCTGGACGTGGTCGTGATCGCCCTGCAGGGCAACCAGATCGTGATCGGCGCCGCCCCCGACCCGGCTCCAGCCGCCCCGGGGTACTAGGACCATCGTCCACTGGCGCGCAGGGCGCCGACCGGGGACCATGCCCCCTCCGTTTGGGGGTCGGTGGATCCCCCCGCTCGGGCTGCTCCCCGCACCGTCCGATCACGACAGTGGTCGTGGGTCGGGGCCCGCGCGCAGAGGGGCCGAGATGGTGGAGATCAGCACGTGGAAGGAACCCGACGGGCAGCCCGCGGGTGGAGGTGGCGCCCGCGACGTGTCGCGGCGACGGGTCCTGGCCGGTTCGGCCCTGCTGGCCGTCGGCTCGGTCGTGGCCGGCGGCGCGCCCGCCGCGGTGGCCG
>NZ_JAOPWR010000242.1 GCF_025965585.1 Pseudonocardia sp. | reverse complement strand
CGGGCGCGGCGGTCGCCCGCACGCCGTTCGGCGTCGTCCTGCTCGGCCGACCCGTCCGGGCCCGCGGCGTCGAACGGACCGGGTCCGTCGGACGGGGGCGGACCCTCGGGGCGCAGCGAGGAACCGGGGCGCCTGCTCGGGAGGCTCCCCGTGGTGCCGTTGGTGCTGCTCACGGCGCCGTTGGCGGGCGGCGCGCCGAACAGCGGGCTCTCACCGGCGTCCAGGACACCGGCCGGGTTGGACGGGCCGTCGGTGCCTGCGACCAGCGCCGACAGCGAGCTGGAGCGGCCGGCGCCGTTGGAACGCTGCGGCACCTCGCCACCGCGGCCGCCCTGGGCGGGAGCACCCGCGGGCTGCGGGATGCCGAGGGGACGGCCGGACTCGGAGGGCTCGGTCGACGGGATCAGGTAGGCGGGCACCGTGACCGAGGCGGTCAGCCCGGCGCCGGGCCCCCCTGCGGCTGAGGTGGTGAGCCGGACGCCGATGCCGTGGCGGGCGCCCAGGCGGCCGACCACGAACAGACCCATGCGCCGCGACGCCGAGACGTCGACGCTGGAGGGGCCGCCGAGGCGCTGGTTGGCGTCGCTGAGCTCGTGGTCGATCATGCCGACGCCACGGTCGGCGATCTCGACGACGATCGACCCGTCGGACGTGCGGGTGGTGCTCATGACCACCTGCGAGTCGGGTGGGGAGAAGTTGGTGGCGTTGTCCAGCAGCTCCGCGAGGAGGTGGACGAGGTCGGACCCGGCGCGGCCGACGATCGCGGCCGTGGGCGGGGCCTGCACCACGATGCGCTGGTACTGCTCGATCTCCGACACCGCGGCGCGTAGGACGTCGACCATCGGGACGGGCGCGATGTTGCGCTTCGCGAGGTCGGTGCCCGCGAGGACCAGGAGGTTCTCGCTGTTGCGTCGCATGCGGGTGGCGAGGTGGTCGAGCTGGAAGAGGTTGGACAGCTGGTCGGCGTCCTGCTCGTTGCTCTCCAGCTGCTCGATGAGCTGCAGCTGGCGCTCCACGAGCGCCTGGCTGCGGCGGGAGAGGTTGACGAACATCGCGCTGACGTTGGACTGCAGGGCGGCCTGGTCGGCGGCGAGGCGGACGGCCTGCCCGTGCACCGCGTCGAACGCGCGGGCCACCTGGCCGACCTCGTCACGGCTGTTGAGCGGCACGGGGTCGACGGTGACGTCGGGCGACTCGCCCGCGCGCATGCTCTCGACGGCCTGGGGGAGCCTGCGCTCCGCGACGTCGAGTGCGGCGGTGCGCAGCACGCGCAGCGACCTGATCAGGCTGCGGGCCACGAGGACCGCGATGGTGATGCCGACGAGCAGGCCGAGCATCAGGATCACGGAGTTGATGCCGGCCAGGTTGCTGGCCGAGGCCTCCGCCGCGCTGCTCGCCGCGGCCAGGTCCTGGCGGAGCAGGTCGGCGGAGCGGTTCGCGGTGGTGCGGTCGGCGGTGTACGCCGCGTCCAGGTCGGCGGGCGACTGGACGATGGGCTGGCCGGGCGGCGTGGCGACGATCGCCGTGGCCAGCGCCTGGCGTTGCGGGTCGGCCGTGGCGTCGAGCAGGTCGCCGTACTTCGCGACCTGGCCGGAGGTGAGCGCGGCGCGGTAGTCGGCCACGTCCGACTGCAGGCGGCTGGAGGTGGAGGCCACCACGTCGGCGTCACCGGGCTGCAGCTGCGTGGCGCGGATGCCGGCGCCGAGGACGGTGTGCTGCAGCGCGAGCTGCTCGGTGGCGTCGCGGACGGCGCCGAGTGCGCTGGTCAGGGCGGCCGTGTCGGGCGTGCTCACCTGGTTCAGCAGGGCGCTGTCGAGGCGGTCGAAGCGGCCGACGATGTCGGTGTAGCGGTCGCGGACCTGCACCGCGGTGACCGCGGGGCTGTCGGTGACGTCGCTGCGCAGGGCGGCGAGCCCCTGGATGCCGGTGGACGCCTGGCCGAGGGCGGCGGACGCGGCGGGGTCGAGCTCGCCTGCGCCCCGGACCCCCGTGATGGCGCCGGTGGACACCGAGTCGGTCTGGCCGAAGCCGGTGTCGAGCGCGTTGCGGTCGCCGATGCGCTTGCCGGCCACGAAGAGGGTGGCGGCGTCGCGCTCCTGGCGCAGCGCGTCGGCGGCGGACCCGACCTGGGACTGCACGTCGAGCAGCCTGCTGCCCTGGCCGAGCTCGGCGGCGGCCCCCGCCTGGTCGGAGATGCGGAGCACTCCGAGCGCGAGGGCCAGCAGCGCCGGCACGAGTCCGACGATCACCAGCTTCCAGGCCAGTGTCCAGTTTCGCGGGTTCAACCGCTCGGACCAGGTGGGCCCGGTCTCGATGCTGGTCACGTCAACGTCCCCCAAAGGATTGCCGGCGACGATCCGCCGAACTCTGGCACGGCGGGGCCGCCCTCCGCGAGGCCGGGCAGGACGAGCTGCGGTCCAGCGGCGGTGGATGGCCGGGGAGCGGCCGGTCGTCCGGGGAGCGTGAACATCGTCGAGATCCGTCGCACCTTCTGTCGGAGGCGGCCCGGTCGGGTGTGTCTCCGGCCCGCGTGGGGCGCCACGACCGGGTGCGACACGCGCCCGCTGGGAGCGGGCGGGGACCGCTCGGACCCGATAGGATCGCAACGGCACATGTGCGCTCTCGGTCGAAGCCCGGGAAGTATAGCCCGGGGGCGATCACGCCCCGTCCGTCGAGGTACGCAGAGTGCCAGGCCGGTTACCGCCGCTCCCCTGTCGTGGACACCACGCGTGCATGTGACCAGGACCACCGCGAGGAAGTGAGACACTCCATGTCCGACGGGCCGCTGATCGTCCAGTCCGACAAGACGCTGCTGCTCGAGGTCGACCACCCGGACGCTACCGAGGCGCGGATGGCGATCGCCCCCTTCGCCGAGCTCGAGCGGGCGCCCGAGCACGTCCACACCTACCGGGTCACGCCGCTCGCGCTGTGGAACGCGCGTGCCGCGGGCCACGACGCCGAGCAGGTCGTCGACGCGCTGGTCCGGTTCTCCCGCTACGCCGTGCCGCAGGCGCTGCTCGTCGACGTCGTCGACACGATGGGGCGCTACGGCCGGCTGCAGCTGACCAACTCCCCGGTGCACGGACTCGTCATGGTGGCGCTGGACCGCGCGGTGCTGGAGGAGGTCCTCCGGCAGAAGAAGATCGCCCCGCTGCTGGGCAACCGCGTCGACGACGACACGGTGATCGTGCACCCGTCCGAGCGCGGGCACCTCAAGCAGGCGCTGCTGAAGATCGGCTGGCCCGCCGAGGACCTCGCGGGCTACGTCGACGGCGAGGCACACCCCATCGAGCTGGCCGAGAACGGCTGGAACCTGCGCGACTACCAGCGCCAGGCCGTCGAGGGCTTCTGGGCGGGTGGCTCGGGCGTGGTCGTGCTGCCCTGCGGCGCGGGCAAGACGCTCGTGGGCGCGGCGGCGATGGCGCAGGCCAAGGCCACCACGCTGATCCTGGTCACCAACACCGTGGCCGGGAGGCAGTGGAAGCGCGAGCTCGTGGCGCGCACCAGCCTCACCGAGGCCGAGATCGGCGAGTACTCCGGCGAGCGCAAGGAGATCCGCCCGGTCACGATCGCCACCTACCAGGTGGTCACACGCAAGACCAGGGGCGAGTACCGGCACCTGGAGCTGTTCGACTCCCGCGACTGGGGCCTGGTCATCTACGACGAGGTGCACCTGCTGCCCGCGCCGGTCTTCCGGATGACGGCCGACCTGCAGTCCCGCCGCCGCCTCGGCCTCACCGCCACTCTGGTGCGCGAGGACGGCCGCGAGGGCGACGTCTTCTCCCTCATCGGCCCCAAGCGCTACGACGCCCCGTGGCGCGACATCGAGGAGCAGGGCTGGATCGCGCCCGCCGACTGCGTCGAGGTCCGCGTCACGCTCACCGAGGCCGAGCGCCTCGGGTACGCGGTCGCGGAGGCGGAGGAGCGCTACAGGATGGCGTCCACCGCCCACACGAAGATCAACGTCGTCAAGGCGATCCTCGGGAAGCACCCGGGGGAGCCCACGCTCGTCATCGGTGCGTACCTGGACCAGCTCGACGAGCTGGGCGAGGCGCTGAACGCCCCGGTCATCCAGGGCTCCACCCGCAACAAGGAGCGCGAGGAGCTGTTCCAGCAGTTCCGCCAGGGCGACCTGCCGGTGCTCGTGGTCAGCAAGGTCGCCAACTTCTCCATCGACCTGCCCGAGGCCAGCGTCGCCGTCCAGGTGTCGGGCACGTTCGGGTC
>NZ_JAOPWR010000210.1 GCF_025965585.1 Pseudonocardia sp. | reverse complement strand
GCGGAACTCCGCCGGAGGCTCGAACTTCTCGACCTTCTGCAGATCGTCGAGGAGCCGATCGAGTTCTGCTGTGCTCTGCACGAGCTTGGCGTTGTCAGTCATCACTCGCTCCTGGGAAGAAGCCCGGTGAGGAATCAAGGGTGCCAACCCGCCAGGCTAGCGTGCTGGGCCGCACAGGAACAGGGCACCGCCGCCCCCCGAGAGGTGGATTCGTTGTGCGCCTGCAGGCGATAGCTACCAATCGGCGCCCTACACGATCCCCGCGGCCAACTCCCCCAACACGTGAAGCGTTCATCACCGGAGATGATGAGCGGCACCTCGTTCCGGCCGCGGGACCTGGACTGTGCCAAGGCAACCCGCCAGGATGACCGTAGCGGCGTGACTCCACGGCAAGCCTGATCGGGGGTGTCGCGGATGGAGCTTCGGCAGCTGCACTACTTCGTCACCCTCGCCGAGGAGCTGCACTTCGGCCGGGCCGCGGCACGCGAGCACATCGTCCAGTCTGCGCTGAGCCAGCAGCTGCAACGTCTGGAGCGGGAGCTGGGGGTGCTCCTGATCGAGCGTACGACCCACCACGTGCAGCTGAACGCGGCCGGCGCCGCTTTTCTGATCGAGGCCCGGCAGATCCTCGCCCACGTCGAGCGGGCGGCGGTGGCCGCGCAGCGCGCCGCCTGCTCAACGCCCCACCTGCGGGTGGGGATCGTCGACGCCAGCTACGACTCGATGCCACTGATCCTGCATGAGCTCCAGCAGCGCTACCCCGACCTGGAGATCCACCAGGTCGAGGTCGGTGTGCCCGAACAGTTCCAGCAGCTGGTCGACGGGCGGTTGGACGTGGGCATCGGGCGGGCGTCGCTGGCCCCGCCGAGCGTGGCCTCCGAACTGTTTCGTCTGGACCCGCTGGGGGTGCTCGTCGCCGAGGGGCACCGCTTCGGGGGGCTGTCCGTCGTCCCGGTCGCTACCCTCGCCACGGAACCTCTGCTGTTCGCCGAGGACGAACGGGCCCCGGAGTTCAACCAGTTCGTGATCGAGCTGTGCCGCTCGGTCGGTTTCATCCCCACCCTGTACCGGGGGACCGTGGACAGCATCCGAGCCTCGGTCGACCTCGTCGTGCAACAGCGCTGCGTGCTGTGCGCACCGTCCTCATGTGTACCGCCGGGGACGGGGATGGCCTGGAGGCCGTTGGTGGCTCCCCCGTCACGCTATCCGTGGTCCTTGCTGTGGCGGGCCGGTGACTCTTCCGAGCACGTCCACGCCGTCCTCGGGTGCGCCCGAGGGCTGTCCCGGCGGCTGGGCTGGCTGGAACCGCGGGCTCAGGTGGCGGGCCAAGCGCGCTCCTGAGGGCGATCATGAACGTGTTATCGGCGATGACGATGAGTCGTTCTCCGATGCGTCCTTTCCCGCCGCTGCCAAGCGCGGTTCCCTGAGCAACGCGTCTGGCTCGGGTCACGGTGCAAACGGTTCCCGGCCTGCTCGGCTCCGCTGCAGCGTGCCTACCTTATGTCGACTATCGGGCCATGTCGCCCACCACGATCGCGGGTGGGACACCGCACCGGCATGGAGGATTCATGACCGCAATAGCTGATCTTCCGGTAGACCCGAAGGTTAAGGAGTACACCGCCCGTCGGTGGGAGCTGCTCATCGACGGGGACTGGGTGAAGGCGAAGTCCGAGCAGACCTTCCAGACCCACAATCCGGCCACCGGTGAGCTCCTGGCCGAGTGCGCCCAGGCCGACGAGGTCGACATCGACCGGGCGGTGCGGGCGGCGCGGCGAGCGTTTGAGACCGGGCCCTGGCCGGCGATGACCGCGACCGAGCGGGGACGGCTCATCTGGAAGCTCGGCGATCTGGTGCTGGAGCACCTGGAGGAGTTCGCCGAGCTGGAAACCCTCGACAACGGCAAGCCGATCAGCGTCACCCGCGCGGTCGATGTGCCGCTGACCGCTGAGCTGTTCCAGTACATGGCCGGCTGGGCCAACAAGCTGGAGGGCAACACGATCCCGCTGTCGGTGCCCTACACGCCCGGCGCGATGTACCACGCCTACACGCTGCGGGAACCGTTGGGGGTGGTGGGGCAGATCATCCCGTGGAACTTCCCGCTGCTCATGGCCGCCTGGAAGCTGGGCCCCGCCCTGGCCGGAGGCAACACCGTCGTGTTCAAGCCGGCCGAGCACACCCCGCTGACGGCGCTGCGCCTGGGCGAGCTGATCATGGAGGCCGGTTTCCCCAAGGGTGTGGTCAACGTCGTTCCCGGGCCGGGGCCGATCGCCGGGGAGGCCCTGGCCGCGCACCCGGACGTGGACAAGATCGCTTTCACCGGCTCCACCGCAGTCGGCAAACGCATCATCGGGGCTGCCACGGGCAACCTGAAGAAGGTCACCCTGGAACTGGGCGGCAAGTCGCCGAACGTGGTGTTCGCCGACGCCGACATGGATCAGGCGATTCCCGGTGCGGCGAGCGCGATCTTCTTCAACCACGGCCAGGTCTGCTCGGCCGGGTCGCGGCTGTATGTCGAGGACAGCGCTTTCGACGAGGTGACCGAGGGAGTAGCCGAACAGGCGAAGCAGATGAAGGTCGGTCCGGGCATGGATCCGGCCACCGAGATGGGCCCGCTGGTGGCCGAGGAGCAGTTGGACCGGGTCTGGGACTACGTCGAGTCCGGGTTCGCCGAGGGGGCCCGGGCGTTGAGCGGCGGCCGGAAGATGGACGGTCCCGGATACTTCATCGAACCGACCGTGCTGGTGGACACCAACCCGAACATGAAGGTGGTGCGCGAGGAGATCTTCGGGCCGGTGGTCACCGCCCATCCCTTCTCCCGGGAGAACGATGTGCTGCCCGTGGCCAACGACACGATCTACGGCCTCGGCTCCGGGATCTGGACCAAGGACCTGAGCAGAGCCCACCGCATGGCCGAACGGCTGCACGCCGGCACCGTCTGGGTCAACTGCTACAACGTCTTCGACGCCGCACTGCCCTTCGGCGGCTACAAGCAGTCCGGGTGGGGCCGCGAAATGGGCCACGAGGTCCTCAACCTGTACACCCAAATCAAATCCGTGTGTATCCGACTATGACCGACCAGGACCGGTCCCTCTGACCGGAGTTCCGCAATGGATAGGGGCACATGAAGGGGTTGTAGCGGTGGACCGGGCCGGCGGGCGTCGTCCCGTGCCCTGGGTTAGCGGCGCATCCACACGGCGAGGATCAATCCGGCGACTACCGCCGCGTGCTGGCCAGAAGCCGGCTATGAGCGCGGTACGGGAGTGGATATGGCAAGCAGTAGAGAGTGGTTCGAGACGGTTGCCGAGGCGCAGCGTCGGGCGAAGAAGCGGCTGCCGAAATCGGTATACATGGCGCTGGTCGCCGGGTCCGAGCAGGGCCTGACTCTCGACGACAACGTGAACGCGTTCAGTGAGCTGGGGTTCCGGCCGCACATCGCCGACCTTCCCCGGCACCGGGACCAGTCGACCAGGGTGCTCGGTCAGGACATCTCCTTGCCGGTGATCATCTCGCCGACCGGGGTGCAGGCGGTGAGCCCGGACGGGGAGGTCGCGGTCGCCCGGGCCTCGGCGGCGGCCGGGACGGCGATCGGGTTGAGCTCGTTCGCCAGCAAACCGATCGAGGACGTCGCCGAGGCCAACCCGCAGGTCTTCTTCCAGATGTACTGGGTGGGCACCCGGGAGCGCATCCTGGAGCGGGCGGAGCGGGCCAAGAAGGCCGGGGCGAAGGCCCTGATCGTCACGCTGGACTGGTCGTTCTCCACCCGGCGGGATTGGGGCAGCCCGCCGATCCCGGAGCGGATGAGCCTGAAGGCGATGCTGCGGTTCGCGCCGGAGGGGATCGTGCGGCCCTGGTGGCTGATCGACTTCATGCGCCACGGCGGTATTCCCGACCTCACCACGCCCAACCTCGCCGCGCCCGGAGAGCAGGCCCCGACGTTCTTCGGTGCCTACGGGGAGTGGATGGGCACGCCGCTGCCGACATGGGACGACGTCAAATGGCTGCGCGAGGAGTGGGGCGGCCCCTTCGCCATCAAGGGCATCATGCATCCCGACGACGCCCGCCGCGCGGTCGACATCGGGGCCACTGCCATCTCGGTGTCCAACCACGGGGGCAACAACCTCGACGGCACCCCGGGGTCCATCCGGGCCCTGCCCGGCGTGGTCGACGCGGTCGGGGACCAGATCGAGGTCCTGCTCGACGGCGGGATCCGCCGCGGAAGCGACGTCGTCAAGGCCCTCGCCCTCGGTGCCAAGGCCGTGATGATCGGACGCGCCTACCTGTGGGGGATGGCGGCCAACGGCGAGGCCGGGGTCAAGAACGTGCTGGAGATCCTTCGCAGCGGGATCGACGAGGCACTCCTCGGACTCGGGCGGCCCTCGATCCACGATCTTGTTCGCGACGATCTGATCGTTCCTGCGGACTTCACCCGAGCGCCCTAGCGCAGGCCCGGCACCCTGCGTCGCGGCTGCCGATCGACAGAGCCTGGCCTGGGGCGCACCCTCCGGGTGGGATCGGCCCGCTCGTCCAGGGTTGACCGCCACGGTCTGCAGTAAGCACCAACTATGTTGCCAACAAGTAATTCGACGTAATTCGACGTGAGGAAGTGTTCCCAATGCCAGGGTCGGTCATCGTCGGAGGCGCCCGGACCCCGATCGGTAAGCTTTCCGGTGCGCTCAAGGGCTTCTCTGCCATGGACCTGGGGGGCATCGCCATCGCAGAAGCCCTGGTCAGATCCGGGGTCTCCGGTGAGCAAGTGGACTACGTGATCATGGGACACGTCATCCAAGCCGGCGCGGGGCAGATCACCGCCCGCCAAGCCGCCGTCAAGGGCGGGATCCCGATGACCGTGCCGGCGTTGACTGTGAACAAGGTCTGTCTGTCCGGTCTCAATGCGATTGCCATGGCCGACCAACTCATCGGATACGGCGAGTTCGACGTGGTCGTCGCCGGGGGCATGGAGTCGATGACGAACGGCCCCTACCTGCTGTCCGGCGCGCGGCTGGGCTACCGCTACGGCGACGGTTCCCTCATCGATGCCACCCAGCGCGACGCGCTGTTCTGCTCGTTCGACCAGCTCGGGATGGGCGACGCCACCGACCGTTACACCGAAGCCCGGGGCATCGGGCGCGCCGAACAGGACGAGTATTCGGCGATGTCACACGAGCGAGCCACCACCGCGGGCAAGAACGGCCTGTTCGACGACGAGATCGTCAACGTGGAGGTGCCCCAACGCCGCGGCGACCCGCTGCTGGTCACCGAGGACGAGGGCGTGCGCCCCGGCACCACCGCCGAGTCGCTGGGAAAGCTGCGCCCGGCCTTCGCCGCCGACGGCACGATCACCGCCGGATCGGCCTCGCAGATCTCCGACGGCGGCGCGGCGGTGGTGGTGATGAGCCGGGCCACGGCCGAACAGCTCGGCGTTCCGGTGCTCGCCGAGATCGGCGCGCATGGCGTCGTCGCCGGCCCGGACCCGTCGCTGCTGTCCCAACCGGCCAACGCGATCGCCAAGGCTCTGGGCCGCGAGGGCTTGACCGCCGCCGACATCGACCTGTTCGAGATCAACGAGGCCTTCGCCTCGGTCGCCATCCAGTCGATGCGCGACCTGGGCGTCGACCCGTCCGTGGTCAATGTCAACGGCGGGGCCATCGCGATGGGACATCCCGTCGGCGCGTCGGGCGCTCGCCTCGCCCTGCACCTCGCGCTCGAACTGGGCCGCCGCGGCGGCGGGCTCGGCGCCGCGGGCCTGTGCGGCGGCGGCGGCCAGGGCGAAGCCCTCGTCCTCCGCGTTCCGGCCTGAGAAGAGATCATCGATATGTCGGACATGACTGGGCAGGTAGGGCTGGTCACCGGGGACCCGGGCATCGGGGTGCCTGCGATCGCCTGGCCAACCGCGGCGTGACCGTGGCTGCGGGCAACTCGCGGGACAAGGAGGCCGCCGACCGCTTCTGCGAGGCCCACCCGGCTTCAGCGCGCACCAGGGCTCAAGCGCAGGAAGCGAGAACTGATGACCGCCACCGCTGGTACCCAGACCAGGGCCGGCCGGGTCGCTCGGGTCGCCAGCCCGGTCGTCGACGTCGAGCTCCCACGCAACTCCGTCCCGGAGCTGTACAACGCCCTGACGCTCGACGTCTCCTTCGGCGAGCTTCGCTCGCACCCTGACCCTGGAGATCGCCCAGCACCTGCGCGACAGCGTGGTCCGAGCGATCTCGATGCAGCCCACCGACGGGCTGGTCCGCGGTCAGGAGGTCACCGACCTGTGGGACGCCCGATCTCGGTGCCGGTCGGTGACCAGGTCATGGGGCACGTGTTCAACTCGCTCGGGGAGTGCCTGGACGAGCCCGACCTGGAGATCACCGGCGAGCTGTGGGGTATCCACCGTCAGGCGCCCAGTTTCGACAAGTCGAGTCCGGCGTCATCGAACACCGAGGTGCCATACCGTGAGGGCAACGACCTCATCTCCTGGATCAGCACCGTAGATGGACGAGCCGCCCGGCACGCGTCTGCGGGTGGCGCTGTCGGCCCTGACAGCGCCCCCCGATTCCCACTCAGTAGTGAACACCGCTTGAACTCAAGCCGCCGGGCAGCCGGTTCCCCCGTGGCCGGACGAGGCCGTATCGCCGTCAGTGCATGCTCAGTCGCTCCCATTTGGAAGGGCCTTTGACGCTGCGCTTCGACCCGACCCGACCCGACCCGACCCCAGACCGAGCCGCCAGTATGCTGTCGGGCCTCCTGACAGCTACCCGGACCGGACTTCTTCCGGCAAGCGACGACGGGCTTACGACCTGACCAGTTGCACCCAGCAAGCACGCAACCTCGCGATGGAGCTCGAAGACGCCTGCAAGCAGTTCCGGTTCCCCATCCGGGACCCGGGCGCGAAGTCCACCGCCACGTTGACGCTGTACTCGCGGCCGCCGGGGTAGACGTGATCAGAACACCAGTCCCAGCCCACGAGCGAACGCGACCGCCGAATGATTCGTCGGCAGCATTCGCCGCGAACTCCTCGACCCGATCCTCATCCCCAACCAGCACCACGCGGCCTCGGTCTCGACCGAGTACCAGGACTACTTCAACCACCATCGTCCGCACCGCGCACTGGCACAGGCCGTTCCCCTACCTGCGCTCCCCGAACATCGCCAGACCCACACCGACACCACCCACGTCCGACGACACGACCGGCTCGGCGGACTCCTTCACGAGTACCAGCACGTCGCATGACATGTGCCGAGTTTCGGGCACCCACACGTTCGAGTCTCCTCGCCGAGAACCGGGCTTCCACGCGCTCGCCCGACGACGTCTCACACTCACGCTGGCTTGACGCGATCACGGGCCCAGTGAACAATTGGATCGATCAAAATTAGGAGGCGAAAGACATGCTGTGGCACTGCAAATTCAAGTGGCATGCGCACACCACGGTCGAAGCATTGCGCCGCCGGATCCTCGAACAGGACAGCGCCGGCACGAACCAGCCAAATCGGATTCGCGGCTGGTACGACTTGGCCGGTGGTGGAGCAGGATTCATGTTGATCGAGACGGACGATCCTCGCGAGCTGACAGACATGCTCCAGCCGTACATGGACCTCCTCAGCTGGGATGTGCATGCGGTCGTCGAGCAGCCGTCGTATGAGGCAATAGTCGAATCGTTCCGCGAGAAAGCGGACAGCTGATCCGCCATGACGCATCGATGCCGACCGGCACCAGTCCGGTCGTGATCACCACTTCGAAGCGGGTGATCGCCTCCTCAGATGCTTGCTACTGATCGGCCCGCTCGTCCGGCAGTTCGTCGAATAGCCGGTCGATGATCTCCTCGGCGGTGCCGACCGCGTCGACGCTGATCGGCCGGTCGCGGTAGAAGCCGAGTAGGGCGCAGTGTCGTCCCGGTAGACCTGCTGGCGTCGGCGGATAACCTCCTCGGTGTCGTCGTATCTCCCATGGTCGATCAGTCGCTGCACAACCACGTTGTCGGGCGCAGTGAACTCGATGACCGCATCGAGTTCGGTGTCGTGCTTGCCGAGCAATCCGGCCAGCGACTCTGCCTGCGCCACCGTGCGTGGAAAGCCGTCGAGGACGAACCCATCCGCGCTATCGGTCTCGCCGAGCCGGTCGCGCACCATGTCAACGGTCACTTCGTCTGGAACAAGATCGCCGGCATCGATATAGCGTTTCGCCTCGACACCGACCGGCGTATTGTTCTGCAGACTGTCGCGGAACAGCTCGCCGAGTTCATCCCGTTCCTGGACTACGACGTGGAGATCCGCCGCATCATCTGCAGCACGAACGCGATCGAGAGCTTGAACGCCCGCTACCGGCGCGCGGTCCGCGCCCGCGGGCACTTCCCGACCGAGCAGGCCGCCCTGAAGTGCCTCTATCTGGTCACCCGGTCACTGGACCCCACCGGTCGAGGCCGGGCACGATGGGCGATCCGCTGGAAGCCCGCCCTCAACGCCTTCGCCATCACCTTCGAAGGCCGAATCGTCCCCTCCACCGCCAACTAGAACGACCGGTTACACCGGAGATCGGACAGTCCCCACAGGTTAAAAATCAAGCTCAGAGCCTGTTTGAGAAGATCATCTGACGGGCTGGAACGTACGCCGTTGTTGACGGGTTGCAGGGGCGCCGTGGGCGAGTCGTCGGGTCATGGTGTTGATCGCGGCCCAGCGGATCATGGCTTCGAACAGGGCGGGGTCCGTTCGTAGTCGCGGGCCGGGCGGCGGTGCGCAGTGAGCCACGCCAGCGTGCGTTCGACCGCCCATCGGCGTGGGAGGACAGCCAATTCGCGCTGGTCCGCGGGCTTGCGCACGACCTGGATCGTGGTGCGCAGAACCTGTGTGGCCGAGTCCAGGAGCCGGCCGGCGAACCCGCCGTCGGCGAACACGAACCGCACCCGGGTGCGCAGGTGGGTGTCCAGCAGCACCGGCTTCGCGCCGTCGCGGTCCTGCACCGAGGCGGCCACGACCACGACGACCAGCAGCAGCCCGAGGGTGTCGGTGGCGATGAACCGCTTCCGGCCGTTGATCTTCTTCCCGGCGTCGTAGCCGCGGGTGTCGCGCCCGAGGTGTCGGCACCCTTGACGCTCTGGGAGTCGATCAGCCCGGCACTGGGCTCGGCGTTACGGCCCTGCTGCAACCGAAGCTGCGCACGCACGACAGGCAGGATCTTCTCGGTCGCCTTGGCTTGCTCCCAGCGCACGAAGTACTGCCGGTTCAGGTTGGTCTTACCGGCTCACGATCCGGGCCTGTATCTCGTGCGCCTCGGCGCTGTCGACGGCTTGGGCGGCCCAGCTCGACCCACCGCTCGCCTTGCGAACGGTGGTCGGCCAACCGCTGCGAAAAGCGGTTCGTGCTGTGGATGGAGATCGGATGATGGTCGGCGTCGAACAGCACGTACACGACGCACTGCCCGTTGGGCGGATAGCACTCGCCGCGGCGCAGCGGACGGTGCCCCCTCCACACCCCGCCCGCGCCGACGGCGGCTTCCCGCTTGGCGTTGACGATGACCTTCTCCGGGCTGACCTCAATGGCATCCATCCATCGGGCCCGCAGGCCACGCTGCCTTCCGCCGGAAGCGTGCTGTATGCGTCGCGCAGCCGGGCCCAGCTCATCTCGCCGAGGTCGTAATCGCGGCGAAGGGCCAGGAACTGGGTTGTGGCGTCACGGTCGTCACGCACGTCGACGCCGCACGTCGCGTGACGTGACGGGTTCTCGGCACCCGCACGATGTTCAGTCCCTCTGCTCCTGCCCCTGCTCGGCGTGGTGGAGCCGTTGTCGGGACGCGTCGATCTCAGCCTCCGCCGCCGCACGGCCTGCCCACGAGGCGCCCTCGACGCTCTTGCCCGGCTCGAGTTCCTTGTAGATCTCGAAGAAGTGTTGGATCTCCCGCCGGTGGCACTCGGGCAGGTGGTGGATGTCGCGCAGGTGCTCCAGTCGGGGATCGTGCGCGGGAACGCAGATCAGCTTGTCGTCCCCACCCTTCTCGTCGGTCATCCGGAACATGCCGATCGTGCGGCACAGCACGAGCACGCCGGGGAACAGCGGCTCGCCCGCGGTAATCAGCAGCACGTCGAGGGGGTCGCCGTCCTCGCCGAGGGTGTCCTCGACGTAGCCGTAGTCGCCTGGGTACTGGGTCGACGTGAACAGTGTCCGGTCCAGCCGGATCCGCCCGCTGACGTGGTCGACCTCGTACTTGTTGCGACTGCCACGGGGGATCTCGATCAAGACGTCGAATTCAACGCTCATGGACCCAGCCGCCGCTCGTCGTCAGCGAGGCTGACCTCAGCCGACCCCCACTGGGTGCGCCAGGTGAGTCGATCGCACCGAGGCCGCCCGCAACTTCCTGGTCGGAATCCATCCGAAGCCTCGCTCTCATCGTCCACTGGTCGATCCCGCTCAGGGCGCCCTGTGTCGCGCGAACACTCCGCGTGATCCGATCACCTTCACGATCATGTCGAATTCCCTTGCAACATTAGGGGCTCTACGCAGCCAAGCGTGGTAGCCGGGACTGTTTCAAGATCGGTGTTTTCGGCCCGACACGCCGGGCTGAGGTCCGGCGGGATGGGCACTGTGAGTGATGACATCGGATCTTATGAGTCCACGCGAGGATGGCCGGAAGCCGACGCGGCAGCTGTCTGCCGAGCAGGCTGCTGCGGTGGCGATGGTGGCCGAGGCGAAGGCGCGAGGGCTGGCGTTGACCGGCCCGGACGGCTTGCTGAAGCTGTTCACCAAGAATGTCTTGGAAACCGCACTGAACGAGGAGATGACCGAGCACCTCGGACACGCCAAGAACCAGGCGGAGCCGGGTCGGGAATCCACGAACGTTCGAAATGGTGATCGACCGAAGACGGTGGTCTCGGATGCGGCCGGCGAAGTCGTCATCGACGTTCCGCGGGACCGGGAGAGCACATTTGAGCCGCAGATCGTGAGGAAGCGGCAACGACGCCTCGCGGACGTGGATGAGATCGTTCTGTCGCTGTATGCGAAGGGAATGACCACCGGGGAGATCTCAGCACATTTCGACGAGATCTACGGCGCTTCGGTATCGAAAGAGACGGTCTCGCGGATCACCGACAAAGTGGTCGCCGAGATGAACGAGTGGGCCAGTCGGCCGCTGGATGCGGTCTACGCTGCGGTGTTCATCGACGCTATCCACGTCAAGGTCCGAGACGGGCAGGTGGCCAACCGGCCGGTCTACGCCGCCATCGGCGTCACCGTGGACGGCTGCAAGGACGTGCTGGGCCTGTGGATGGGCGTCGGTGGCGAGGGCGCGAAGTTCTGGATGAGCGTGCTGGTCGACCTGAAGAACCGCGGCGTGCGGGACGTTTTTTTCCTGGTCTGCGACGGCCTGAAAGGTCTCCCGGAGGTTGTGGCGAACGTGTGGCCACAAACTGTTGTCCAAACGTGCGTCGTCCATCTCATCCGGAACACTTTCCGGCTGGTCGGTCGGCAAGACTGGGATGCGGTGAAGCGCGACATCAAACCCATCTACACCGCGCCGGGCCCGGATGCCGCACTCGTCGCCCTGGAGGAACTCGAACAGAAATGGGGAAAGAAGTACGCGGCGATGATCCGGCTGTGGCGCAACGCCTGGGCCGAGTTCGTGCCATTCCTCGACTACGACGTCGAGATCCGGCAGATGATCTGCTCCACAAATGCGATCGAATCGTTGAACGCCCGCTACCGGCGAGCGGTCCGCGCCCGGGGACATTTCCCGACCGAGCAGGCCGCGATGAAGTGCCTGTACCTTGTGACCCGCAGCCTGGACCCGACCGGGACAGGCCGCGCCAGGTGGACGATGCGATGGAAGCCCGTGATCAACGCATTCGCCATCACTTTCGGTGACCGCTGGCCGGGAGCCGAGACCTACTGAAACCGAAGCCGGAAACACCGATCACGAGACAGACCCTGGTAGCCGGCCTCTGATCGGTGTGGCGCGCAGAGTGTGTCATTCGGTGCCGCAGTGCAGGAGAAGGCGGAGCCGGTAGTTGTCGATGTTGCGGAAGCCGTGCCCGACCCTTTTGATCTTCTTGATCAGCAGGTTGATCGCCTCTGTGGGCCCGTTGGACGCGCCGTTGGTGTCGAAGTGGGCCAGCAGCTCCGGGTGCCAGGAGTCGATGGTGCGGGCCAGGCGGGCAAGTTCGGGGATGCCTGCGTCGGCGCGGTGGACCAGCCACCGTAGAGGGTGTGCTCGGCGCGGGCCCGATCGGAGCAGGTGAAGATCAGGTGCAGGTCCTGGGCGGCGACCCAGGTCCGGGCGAGCTGTTCGTCGGCGGTGTCACCGGCGTCCAGGCCGGCCGGCAGCCGGGTCCAGGACCGTTGCGAGTGGTGGTCGTAGCGGCGGCGCAGCAGCCGGCGGATCCCGAACAGCGGATCACCGGTGCGGCCGTGGTGCCCGAGCTGTTCCTGCTGGATCCGGCGGCGGACGTCGTCGACGGCGGCGAACCCGAGCCGCACGACAGGAGCAACTCATGTTCGAGGTGCGGGTGCATGGGCGTGGTGGCCAGGGCGTGGTCACGACAGCGGCGTTGCTGTCGATGGCGGGATTTCGCGACGGCAGGCAGGCCCAGGCGTTCCCGAGCTTCGGCTCGGAGCG
>NZ_JAOPWR010000198.1 GCF_025965585.1 Pseudonocardia sp. | reverse complement strand
GGGGACGACGGTGCCCGTCGCCCCCGCGTCCGCCCCGGTGCCGCTCGCGGCCCCGCCTGCCGCTCCGGCCACGCTTGCCGCCCCGGCCCCGATCGCCGAGGGCGACCCCGCCACGGGCAGCGCGCCTGCCCGCAGGACGAGGCCGGACGGACCCACGACGACGAGGCCGCCCAGGACCCCCACCAGCGCGCCCACGACGACGCCGAGACCCACGACGACGCCCACCACCTCGGCCGCCCCGACCAGCGCACCCACGACCACGTCGCAGGCACCCACCACGGTGCCCACCACCACGCCCACCAAGGTCCCGACCGGCGAGCACCCGGCCGCGGCACCGGCGATGGCGCGCTGACGACGGACCGCGGGTCCACCCGGCCGGTCCACCCCCACGGCGGCCGACGAGCGATCCGTGTCGTCACCGGCCATGAGCACCCGGTGGACGGCTGCGGACCGGTCGTGACGCTCTCGAGCCTGATGCACCGGATCGGCCGCATCCACCTCGACGACCTCGGCACCGAGCACCGCCGCCACGAGCGCTGGACCGTGTCCGGGCAGGCGAAACTCGCGAACCTGATGTTCGCCTACGAGCTCCCGAGGCCGGTCGGGTCACGGGCGCCTCGCACGACCGTGACGTGCAGCGGAAGCTCTGGGAGCGCTCGGAGGAGCTCACCGGCGTGCGCTTCGACGTGGCCCGGCCAACGGCCACATGAGGTGTGGTGTCGGGTCTTCGACTACTCCCAGTAGGCTCCGGGCTTCTCAGCGCCGAGTCTCCAGCATGATCGATGCTTGTGACGGCAACCGGTGAAGGGCAGGGGGTGGACGGCGGTGGATGACGACGGCGCGCACGGCCGCCGGCGCGATGCTCCCCCGCAGCAGCCGTGGCCCCGCCGGGCCGAGCGCGAACGGCCGGAGCCGGTCCTGCGCTCGCCACCGCCGCACTGGGACACCGTGGACGACCCCACCCGCCCCGTCCCGCCACGGCGGCGCCCGGGCGTGGAGCAGCAACGGGCTCCCGACCGCCGGGCACCGGAGGCGCTCGCCCCCGAGCGGGGCGGCCCGGGGCACAGGTCGGAGGCGCGCGACCCCGAACCGCGCCGTCCCGAACCCCACCGTCCTGAACCGCGCCGCGGACCGGCGCCTGCGCCCAGCGGGAGGGCCGGCACCCCGGTCGCCCGTCCGCCCCGTGACGAGCCGCCGACGCGCCCCGTCCCGCGCACCCCGTCCGCCACACCCGGCGCGGACGCACCGCAGCGCAAGCCCACCACGAAGGCGGCCGCGATGGCCGCCCCGGCGAGCACCACCCGCGTCCCGCCCACGCCGGACGCGCCGCCCGTGCCTCGCAGCAGCATCACCCGCGACGCCACCCGTCGCTCCGCCGCCGGCTCGGCCGCCCGCTCGGCCCAGCGCCGGTGGCCGCGCAACATGGGGCAGGCCCTGCTGGCCACGCTCGCGGCCACAGTCGTCCCGGGCACCGGCCATCTCATGCTGCGGCGCAGGCGCACCGGCGGGCTGATCCTCGCGGTGTTCCTGCTGACGTGCGTCTCGCTCGCGATGGTGGGCCTCACCGCGGGCCGGTCGACCCTGCTCGAGAACGCGCTGTCCTCGCGCGTGCTCGCGGTCGCCATCGCCGGGCTGCTCGTCGCGGCGCTGGCGTGGATCGCCGTCATCGTGCGCACCTACGTGATCGCCCGCCCGCGCGGCGGCGGCATCGCCCGTCAGGGTCTGGGTGCGCTCGTGGTCACGGCCCTGTGCATGACCGTCGCCGCGCCGTTCGGGTTCGCGGCCAACCTGGCCAACTCCCAGCGGTCCCTGCTCGACAGCCTGTTCACCGGCGGCGGCGGCACGTCCGTGGCCGAGGCGATCAGCAAGCCACGCCTCAACGTCCTGCTCGTCGGCAGCGACGCGGGGCCGGACCGCACGGGCGCGCGCACGGACACGATGATGATGGCCAGCATCGACACGAGGACGGCCCGCACCACGCTGTTCGCGCTGCCGCGCAACATCGGCTACGCCCAGTTCCCGCCGGGCTCACCGATGGCGGAGCAGTTCCCCAAGGGCTTCCACGACGCCGACAACCCGCTCTCGGGCAACTACCTGCTCAACGCCGTCTACGCGTGGGGTCTCGACCACCCTGCCGAGGCGCCCACCACCCCGACGAACAACCCGGGCCTCAACCTCCTGCACCAGACCGTGGCCTACATGCTCGGCGTGCAGCTCGACTACTACGTCGAGGTCAACATGGCGGGCTTCGCCTCGATCATCGACGCGGTGGGCGGCGTCACCATCGACGTCGGCCCGGTGCCACTGCCGATCGGCGGCGTCCTGCCCAACGGCCAGCACGTCAAGCCCGACGGCTACGTACCCGCCGGCGTCCAGCACCTGGACGGCAACCAGGCCCTGTGGTTCGCGCGGTCCCGTCGCGACTCCGACGACTACTCCCGCATGGGCCGCCAGCGCTGCCTGCTGCAGACGATCCTCAAGGAGAAGAGCCCCACCGACGTCCTCACGCACTTCCAGGACATCGCGGCGGCCACGACCAACTCCGTGGCCACCAACATCCCCCAGGAGGTGCTCCCCCAGCTCGTGACGCTGGCCGGGCAGAAGTCGGTGCAGCTCGACAGCATCTCGTTCGACCCGAACCTTCCAGACCCGTCGGAGAACGACGGCAGGTTCAACACGAGCCACGTCGACGTCGGCTACATGCGCGAGGTGGTCCAGACCGCCTTCGCCGCGCCCCCACCGGCCGCCCCCACGGCGGCCCCGGCCCCGGCGAGCGCGCCGACCACCGCCCCGCAGGCGAGCAACGGCAGCAGTGCCACCACCACACCGTCCAGCACGGCCCCCGAGTCGCTCGCGGCGAGCTGCGGGTAGGGGTCAGGACACCCCGCCCGGACGCCAGCGGTACTCGGTCTGCGGGCGGCCGGTGCTCCCGTAGCGGGCGTGCCGCACGGCGAGGCCGGTGTCCACGAGGTACTCGAGGTAGCGGCGTGCGGTGACCCGGGAGGCGCCGAGGACGTCGGCCACCTCCAGCGCTGTGGCGCCGGCGCCGGGCCCGGCCTCCCGCAGCGCCTGCGTCGCGGCATCGAGGGACTCGCGGCTGATGCCCTTGGGCAGGCCCCCGCCATCCACCGGGCCGCGCAGGGCCTCGAAGAGGCCGTCGACGTCGTCCTGGGCGAGGACGGCGTCGGTGGGCTCGCGGTAGGTCAGGTAGCCCTCGAGCTTGGTGCGCACGGCGCTGAACGTGAACGGTTTGACGAGGTACTGCGTGGCCCCGAAGGCGATGGCCGCGCGCACGACGGCGAGATCGCGCGCCCGCGTCACCATGATGACGTCGGTGGTGTGGCCCGCGGCCCGCATCCGGCGCAGCACCTCGAGCCCGTTCGTGTCGGGCAGGTGGACGTCGAGGAGCACGAGGTCCACCTCGGTGGAGGTCAGCAGGCGCAGCGCGGCGGCGCCCGTCGCGGCGCTGCCCACGACCTCGAACCCCCGCACCCGCTCCACGTAGGCGACGTGCGCCGCGGCGGCCACGGGGTCGTCCTCGACGACGAGCGTGCGGATCACACGCGGGCCCGCTCGGGCACGGGCAGCCGCACGACGAACACCGCGCCGCCGCCGGCCTGCGACGGAGCCACGTCCACATGGCCGCCGTTGCGGTGGACGGCGCGGCGCACCAACGCGAGCCCCAGCCCGCGCCCCAGCGCCCCGCCGGCCGGCTTCGTGCTCCAGCCCCGGGTGAAGGCCTCCTCGGCCGTGCCCGGGTCGAGGCCGGGGCCGCTGTCGGCCACGCGCAGCACGACCTCGTCGGCGGCCGGACGGGCGCCGAGCCGCACCCAGCGCGGCTCCGGGCCCTCGAGCGCGGCGTCGATCGCGTTGTCGAGCAGGTTGCCGACGACCGTGACGAGGTCGTGGGCGTCGGCGAGGCCGTCGGGCAGCAGCATGCCCTCGTCGAGCGAGAGCGTCACGCCCTGCTCCGCGGCCACCGCCGCCTTCCCGACGACGAGGGCGGCGACCTCCGGCACGGCCACGGCGGCCAGCACGGCGTCGGTGAGGTGCTGCGCCACCTCCAGCTCGGCCGTGGCGTACTCCAGCGCCTCGTCGGCGCGTCCGAGCTCGATCAGCGACACCACGGTGTGCAGCTGGTTGGCCGCCTCGTGGGCCTGCGCGTGCAGCGAGTCGGCGAAGCCGCGGATCGTCTCCAGCTCGCTCACCAGCGCCCGCAGCTCGGTGTGGTCGCGCAGGGTCACGACCGTGCCGAGCCGGCGTCCGTCCCACCGGGCGGCGGCCTGGTTCACCACCACGATCCGGTCGGCGGTCAGGTGGATCTCGTCGGCACGCGGCTCGCCGCCCGCGAGAGCCGCGCCCAGAGCGGCCGGCAGCCCGAGCTCGTCCACCGGACGGCCCTGGACGTCGTCGGGGAGGCGGAGCAGCCGCCGCGCCTCGTCGTTGACGAGCTGCACCCGGCCGTCGCGGTCGAGCAGCAGCAGGCCCTCGCGGACGGCGTGCAGCACCGCGTCGTAGTACTCGTACATGCGCGAGAGCTCCGCGGGCCCCAGATCGTGCGTGGTGCGCCGCAGCCAGCGGGTGACGAGCCAGGAACCGGCCGCGGCCAGCAGCAGCGCGGCGACCGCGCCGCCGAGGATGTACGGCACCTGCTGGGCCAGGTCGCGCGACACGGCCGTGACGGTGCGGCCCACCGACACCAGCGCCACCACCCGGCCGCCGTCCATCACGGGGACGACGGCCCGCACCGAGGGCCCCAGTGTGCCGGTGTAGGTCTCGGTGTAGTCGGTCTGCCCGCGCACCGCGGGAGCGATCCTGCCCTGGAACGTGCGGCCGATCTGGGAGACGGTCGGATGCGTGTAGCGGATGCCGGCGGTGGTCATCACGACGACGAAGTCGGTGGCCGTATCAGCACGGACCCGCTCGGCGAGCGGCTGCAGCCGCGCCGACGGGTTCGGGTCGCGCAGAGCGGACAGGACGTCCGGGTCGACGGCCAGCGTGTGCGCGACGGCGAGCATCTCGCGGCCCGTGGCGTCCCGGTTCACGTCACCGAACTGCAGGTACGCGGCACCGGCGACACCGGCCAGCACGACCGCCACCACCGCCGCCTGCAGCGCGAACAGCTGCCGGGCCAGGCTCCACCTGCTCACGCCCTCCACCGCCTCATCGCGCTCCACCGTACGAAATGAACGAAAGGGTGATGACGCGCACATACTGCCGCACGCTCACGGCAACCATCGGCCCAACGGAGGACCCGTGTCAGCGACAACGACAGCGCACCCGCCCGCGAAGCGCGACCACACCCACTTCCTGTACCTCGCCGTGATCGCGGCCGTGTTCCTCGGCATCGTCGTCGGCCTGGTGTTCCCGGACTTCGGCGCCGCGCTCAAGCCGCTGGGCACGGCGTTCGTCAGCCTGATCAAGATGATGATCTCGCCGATCATCTTCTGCACGATCGTGCTGGGGATCGGCTCGATCCGCCAGGCGGCGAAGGTCGGCAAGGTCGGCGGCCTGGCGCTGGGGTACTTCCTGGTCATGTCCACCGCGGCGCTCGCGATCGGGCTCGTGGTCGGCAACATCGTGCAGCCGGGCGCCGGGCTCCACCTGACGACCCTCAAGCCCTACACCGCGCCGGCGACGGAGGGCACGGGCGACTTCCTGCTCGGGATCATCCCCACCACGCTCTACTCGCCGCTGGTGAACGACAGCGTGCTCTCGACGCTGTTCGTCGCGCTGCTCGTCGGGTTCGCGGTGCAGGCGCTCGGCAGGAACGGCGAGCCGATCCTGCGCGGGGTCAAGCACCTCGAGCGGCTCGTGTTCCGCGTGCTGTCGATGATCATGTGGGTGGCTCCCATCGGCGCGTTCGGCGCCATCGCGGCGGTCGTCGGCGAGACCGGGTGGGCCGCGCTCGGCGCGCTGCTGCAGGTGATGCTGGGCTTCTACGTCACCTGCGCGATCTTCGTCTTCGCCGTCCTGGGCCTGATCCTGCGCGTCTTCACCGGGCTGAACATCTTCTCGCTGCTGCGCTACCTGGGCCGCGAGTTCCTGCTCATCGTCTCGACGTCGTCGTCGGAGTCGGCGCTGCCCCGGTTGATCGCCAAGATGGAGCACGTCGGGGTGTCGCGTCCGGTCGTCGGCATCACGGTGCCCACCGGCTACTCGTTCAACCTCGACGGCACGGCGATCTACCTGACGATGGCCTCGCTCTTCGTCGCCGACGCCCTGGGCAAGCCGCTGGCCCTGGGCGAGCAGATCTCCCTGCTGCTGTTCATGATCATCGCGTCGAAGGGCGCGGCGGGCGTCTCCGGTGCCGGCCTGGCGACCCTGGCGGGCGGGCTGGCCTCGCACCGCCCCGACCTCGTCGACGGCGTCGGCATCATCGTCGGCATCGACCGCTTCATGTCCGAGGCCCGCGCCGTCACCAACTTCGCCGGCAACGCCGTGGCCACCGTGGTGATCGGCAACTGGGTCGGCGAGTTCGACCGCGCGAAGGCCGACCGCGTGCTGTCGGGCCAGGATCCCTTCGACGAGGCGACGATGCTGGACGACGACGAGTCCCACGAACCCCCGGCGGCGGCGACCCCGGTGCTGGAGAAGCCGGTGGCGGGAGCACAGGCCTGACCCCGGCGCGACGACCGGCACCCTCGTCGGAACCTGTGCGACGAGGGTGCCGTTCGTCGTCCCTGCGCATAGGGTTCCGCTCGTGACGCCGGGGATCCAGGAGCTCATGCGCCAGGTCGAGGGCATCCGGGACTCCTACCGGCGCCACGTGCTCGCCGGCGACCTCGACGCCGCCGTCGCCCTGACCGCACCCGAGGTGTCGGTGCTGCGGCTGCCCGCCCGGACGGGCGCCACCGGCCAGGACGCGCTGCGCCGCCATCTCTCCGACGACGTGACCGGGCGCCTGCCCGCCGACCTGGCGCTTTCCCGGCTCTCGCGTACCACTGACCGCTTCCGCGTCGTCGACGAGGAACGCGTGTCGTTCACGCACGACCGCGAGCTCCCGTGGCTGCTCCCCGGTGCAGCGTCGACGGGTCGGTCGGCCGAGGTCGTCGTGATCACCGTCGTCACGGTGCGGCAGGCGCGGATCACCGCCGTGCGCGCCCTCTGGGACCAGACGGGCCTGCTCGCGCAGCTCGACCTGCCCGCGGACGCCGTGCGGCCCGGGGCGGCCGTCGGGGGCGCGGTGGAGGGGCCCGCCAGCTGGTGGTGACCAGCACCTCCAGCCGCACGCGATGGCCCGTACGGAAGGTGTGCCGGCAGCGTGACCACCGTGGCCCGCGGGTCGGCGAACGCGGCCCCGACGTGCCCCAGGAGCGCCGGCCTCTTCGCGTCGGGCAGATCGAGCCGCCGCACCTCCTCCACGGCGTGCCCGAGGCCGTGGAGGGCCAGGAGCCCGAGCCCGGACAGCCCGCCGGGGGGCGTGGTGGCACGCATGTCGGTGGCGCCGGTCACCGCGACGGCCGCGCGCAGTGCGGTGGCGGGCCGCGACGGCCTGGACCGTCGTCACCGCGTGGTGCGACGAGCCGTAGACCCCGACGCGGCCTTCGCACCACGGCTGCGCCGCCCGCCCACTCCACGGCGCCGTACCCGTCGTCCTGCTCCTGGTGGAACAAGTCCGTCTTCCCCCGGACCCGAACCGCCCCCGGACATCCTGCACAACCACCGCGTAGCCCTGCCGTGCGAGCCGCACCGGATCGGCCGCGATGGCGCTGACCAGCGTCGGATCGGTGCGGTCGTAGGGCGTGCGGTGCAGCGGCGCGGGATGCGACCACCCCCGCAAGGGCGGTACACGTCACGGACGAGAGCCACTGCGTCGCGCGTCGTCATCGAGGCTCCGACGTCCACCGCCAGACCGGTCACCCGGGCAGATCGCCACGCAAACCGGGGGTCGCCCGCGTGCCGCGCGGAGGTTCTGACACGCTTGGCGTGAAGATGACCTGCGTGAACACCCGTCCCGGGTGGACGCACGGAGAGGAGAACGACGACATGGCACTGCCTACGCTCACCCCGGAGCAGCGCGCCGACGCCCTGAAGAAGGCCGCCGCCGCCCGCACCGCCCGCAAGGAGCTCCGCGACGCGATCGCGGCCGGCAAGGAGACGATCCCGGCCGTTCTCGACCGCGCCAAGTCCGACCAGATCGTCGGCAAGACGAAGGTCGCCGACCTGCTCAAGAGCCTCCCCGGTTACGGCCCCGCCAAGGTCTCGGCGCTGCTGGAGCAGACCGGCATCGACGCCTCCCGCCGCGCCGCCGGCCTCGGCGACCGCCAGCGCCAGGCGCTGCTCGACGCCCTGAAGTAGGTCGTTCCCCACCGCCCGGCCCCGACGTCCCACCCGGGGCCGGGCCGGGCGGGGGCACCGTGCACCCTGATCGGGTGGAACGCCTCGTCGACGTCGCGCCCGGTGTCCGGCTCTGGGCCGAGGACGTCGCCGGGCCGGGTGAGCCCCTGCTGCTCGTGATGGATGCCGACGCGTCCGGCCGGTACTGGCCCGACGCCCTGGTGGCCCGGCTGGCCGAGCGCCATCACGTGATCCTCTACGACCACCGCGACACCGGCCGCTCCACCTGGGCGTTCGACGACCAGCCCTACTCGGTGGGCGACCTCGCCGTCGACGCGGTGATGGTGCTCGACGCGTTCGCGGTGTCCCGCGCGCACGTCGTCGGCACGGGGATGGGCGGCGAGATCGCCCAGCTGCTGCTCCTCGACCACCCCGACCGCCTTCTCTCCGCCACGGTGCTCGGCTCGACCGTGCTCGGCGGGAACACCGCACTGCCCGGTCCCGATCCGGCACTGGTGCGCATGTGGGCCGAGGTCGACGACCCCCGCGACGACCGTGCCGAGCTGGCCTGGCGCGTGACCCACCGCGAGCTGCTCTGCGGCCCGGGCGTCCCGTTCGACCTGCTCGCCGCCCGCGCCCTGGAGCAGCGGGTGATCGACCACACCGGCCACCACCTGCCGCCGTCGGCGCACGTCCACGCCGAGCGCACCGGCCCCGAGCGTGCCGCGGAGCTGGCCACCGTCGCGATCCCGACACTGGTGGTCGAGGCCCCCGACGACCCCGTCCTCCCACCGCCGCACGCCGAGCACCTGGCCCGCGCGATCCCGGGCGCCCGTCTGGTCCGCGTCCCGGGGATGGGCCACGCGATCACACCCGACCTCGCCGCGCCACTGGCGGCCACCGTCCTGGACCACACGACCGCAGCTCGCGGGGTGGGTCAGCGCGTGGCCCAGCGGGAACGGTGTTCCGGGCGCCAGGTGCCGTAGCGCACGGCGTGCAGGCGCTCGCCGCGGTCGCGGTCGGGCACGTCGTCAGCGGCATGACCGGCAGGCCGCCGCTGGTGTTCCTGGCGCCGGTCGCGGCGTCGCCGGCCGTGGAACGGAGCGCCGGACTACTTCGCCGTGACGGTGCTGGCGTTCATCGCCGTCTCGGTGCTCGGACGCCCGCGGGTGCGCGGGCTCGGGGCCCTGGCGATCGGGCTCGGGTTCCCGTTCGGCGGGGTCCCGGCCGGCGGCGCGGAGATCCCCGCGTTCCTGTCGTACGTGCTGGAGCGGCGACCGTCGCGGAGGAAAGCTGCGCCGAGCCCTGCGGGTTGCGGACGGTGACTGGAGCACATTCGTGTCGACGCCACTGTCCGTCGTGGTCCACTGAATTGCGGAGAAGGTGTTCTGAAACGGGCCGTGCCCCGTTCCGGCAACGAATCCGGAACGGGGCACGGGCGCGCGCACCGCGGATCTCTCCGCGGTTGTGGCGAGTTACTTCGAGGTGACCTTGCAGTCGGCGCCGGCGAGCGCACCCTGCGCGCCGGCAACGGCGCCGACGTTGTCGAGGATGTTGTTGCCGCACGCGTTGAGGTTCGCCTTGACGACGTCCTGCGCGTTCACCAGGCCGTTCTGGATCTGCGGGCCGCCGTGGCCGTCACCCTTGTCGGTGATCTTGCAGTCGGCGCCGGCGGCGGCGACCTGGTTGCCCATGATGCCGAGGACGTTGCTCAGGACGTTGTTGCCACAGGCGTTGGCGTTGATGTCCGCCACGTCCTGCAGGTTGACGAGCCCGTTCTGGATCTGCGGGCCACCGGGGCTGCTGTGACCGCCGTGGCCCCCCCAGCCACCGTCGTGGCCGCCGCCGTTGTAGTCCCCCGCGAACGCGAGCGGGCTGATCGCCAGCATGCCTGCGGCGGCAACGGCAATCGTCAGTCCGGCCTTCTTGATCACGACTTTCTCCTCCTACGACTTCGATTCCGACCATCAGCGGCGAATCGGCGGACACTAGGGGGAGCCAATGTCCGAGCGATTTCCGATGCTCGGCGGGAGCCCCGATCGGGCGTCCCACTGTCGAGTACAACGGGCCGGCAATCAGGATGATCTGCGGCCATGCAGGTGAATGGCGAAGATCAACGTTGCGTGATGTTCATGTCCCCGATTGGGCCGAACGCGTGACACGACCGTGTGGTCTAGCCGTGCTGGGCCGAGTGGCGCAACGCTCCGTCGAGATGGCCGGTCATCCGCCGAGCCCCGAGGTGTCCCCGGAGCACCGCGGGAGCCGTGACGCATCCCCTGCACAGAGCGACGACGATGTCGACCGGTTCCTCACGGACGAGTACGTGCCCAGTGCGGCGCCTTCCCCCGCGAGGTGGCCGACGCGGGGCGCGCCCTGCTGTGGGCGGCGGCCACCGGCTGCGGCCCGCACGATCACGCGTCGTGGACCCGGCCCGTCGTCCGCCTCGACGGGTCGCCGACGAGCCGTTCCGCGCCGCCGCGACCGCTCCGGGGCTGCACTCCGCGTTCGACCGGCCCGTCGGAGCCGGCCGGTGGGTGCCCCGCACCGGGTCGGACGTGGCCCGTCCGCTTCCCCACGCCGACGACACGGCCGACGCCGGCTGTCACATCGGGGCGAGCGTCGCCGGTCCGACCGGGGAGATGCGCCTCGGCCTCGCGTCCCGCGGGCGCGCGCTGCTGATGCTTCCTGTTCTCCGACATGGGAGAACACGACGCCTCCATTCGGATCAGGGTCGGTTCGCACCGCGACCTGCCGATCCACGGCCCCGCCACCGCCGGCACCCGCCCACCCGCTCGACCGGCGAGCACGACTCATCCCCCGGGGAGCAGGCGATGCGCGCCGCCCCGCGGCTATGGACACGGAGGGCGTTCCGGACCTTCCCCGCGCAGCCCGACCTGCTATCAGGGCGTGTCCGACCGTGTGGCATCGTTCGCGCTGCGTGATTGCGGGGAAGGAGAACGGTGAAGGTCGTTTCGATCATCAACCACAAGGGCGGCGTGGGGAAGACCACGCTGACCGCCAACCTCGGCGCCGGACTCGCGGCCCGCGGCAACAAGGTCCTTCTCCTGGACCTCGACGCCCAGGCCAGTCTCACGGTGTCCTTCTTCACCCAGAACGAGTGGACCGACGGGCTGCTGCCCAGCCGGACCATCAAGCACTGGTATGACGGCATCGGCACCGGCGATGCCATGGACAGCCCCGCCCAGCTCGTGGCGTCGCCGCCGCGCGTGCAGGACAAGCTGTCGCGCAGCAAGGGCCACCTGGACATCATCGCCGCGCATCGCGACCTGTCGGATGTGGAGACCCAGCTCGCCGCACAGCTCATCAACGACCCGCACCGGTTCGCCGACCTGCACAGCAGGCTCCGCATCGCGCTGGCCCACAAGTCGCTCGGCGAGTACGACATCGTCCTCATCGACTGCGCACCGAACTTCGGCCTCATCGCCAAGAACGCGGTGGCGGCCAGCGACATGCTGCTGATCCCGACGAAGCCGGACTACCTGTCCACCAACGGGATCGACTCGCTCGGCCTCAAGATCCGCTCCTTCACCGAGGAGTACAACGAGCACGGCGAGACGCGCATCCAGCGCCCGCCCGCGGCCGTCGTCTTCACGATGGTGCAGAGCCACGACGGCGAACCCATCGAGGCGCAACGCAGCGTGATCAGCCGCATCGAGGCCCGTCAGGTGCCGACCTTCACCACCACCATCCGTGACAGCAAGGCGGTGTACGGCCCCGCCCCGGAGCACGGCGTGCCCGTGATCCTCGGCGGCACCGGCCGCGCCGCCACCCGCGAGCTGCGTGACCTCGTGTCCGAGCTCTCCGACCGCCTGGAGACGATCGCCGCATGACCGGGCCCGCCGCCGACGCCGCCCTCCGCCACGCCACCGGTGTGCTGAACTCGCTGACGCCCGAACAGCTCGCGGACCTCGCCGCGGGCCGCGCGCGCCTGGTGTTCCGGCCGGAGCCGCCCGCGACGCGGCGCACCCGCCGGCCGGTGACCCCGGAGCCGGAGCGGTCGTCGGACGTGGCCACGGCCGTCGAGACGATCAACCGGCTGGCCGACCCCGCCGAGGTCGACGACTACCTGCGCCGTCACGACGGACGCTTCACCCTCCCGGTGCTGCGCGAGATCGCCCGAGGGCTCGGCCCGACGGTGCGCGCCAACGGCCGCAACAAGACCGAGCTGCGCCGCGACATCGTGGCCGGTACCGCCGGCTACCGCACCCGCAGCGCGGCGATGTCCGGCGGCGCCTGGTCCTGACCGGGCCCCAGAGGTCCTGGTCAGACCTCGCGGTCGGGCCGCAGCGGGCTGCGCTCCCCCGCCTCGATCGCCACGGCCAGCGTGTTGCCCTCGGGCGGCAGCGGGCAGGTGGCGTGGTCGGTGAACGCGCACGGCAGGTTCGTCAGCCGGTTCAGGTCGACGGTGAGGCTGCCGTCCTCGGCCGGGTCCTCGGTGCGCACCGAACGCCCGCCCGGGTAGGTCGACACGCCGTTCGTGGCGTCGCGGAAGTGCAGGGACAGGCCGCCCTGCTTGCCCGGCAGGGCCACGAGTGCGTGCTCCTGGCCGTCGAGTTCGAAGCGGACGACACCGACCGCCGTGAGGTGGTGCTCGAGACCGTCCACGACAGCGCCCACCGTGATCGGCCGCGGCTCGGAGTAGGGCTCGAACCGCCCGTGCAGCAGCCAGCGCACGTCCACCGGGAACGTCGGCACTCCGGTGAACGCGGTGCGCGTGACCGCCTCGGGGTCGCGGACGCGCAGCGCGTGGGCGTCGGTGCGGCGCGCCACCTCCACGATCTTGTCGCCCGCCTCGATGAGCGTTCCGGGAAGGCCGTCGACGGGGTGCAGGGTGATGGTGCCGTCGATGCGGCGCGGCTCGCGGACGGCGCGCACGACGAGACCGTCGGCGGCGGTGGCGGTGACCACGACGCCGTCCGGGGATGCGCTCCACAGACCGGGCAGGCCCTCGACGGCGGACGGCTCGGGGGTCAGCCACTGCAGCGCCGTGAGGCTGAGCCAGCCGTGCGGGGCGCGCAGCTCGTCCTCGCGCGCGGCGTGCCAGGCGGCCCAGGGGATGTGCAGATCCGAGATCGTGCTCGTCATGGTCCCTCCAACGTCGGAAAGGGTGGGATTCATGCCGCGACCACCGCGTCGGTCCAGGCGTCGGCGAGCAGCTCGGTACTGCGCACCCGGTCGGCGTGGTCGGTGGTGATCGTCGTGACCAGCAGCTCGTCGGCCCGGGTGACGCGCGCGAGCGTCCGCAGCTGCTCGACGACGGTGGCGGGCGAGCCGACGAACTGCGTGTCGACCCGGTCCTGGACGGCGCCGCGCTCGGCGTCGGTCCAGTCCCGGGCCCGCGCCTGCTCCGGCGTCACGTACGGCTGCGCACCACGCCCGGTGCGGATGTCGAGCACCCACTGCGCGTAGGGAGCGGCCAGCTCGCGGGCGCGGTCGTCGGTGTCGGCCACCACCACGTCGGCGGAGACCATGACGTGCGGCCGATCCAGCCGCTCCGACGGCCGGAACGCCTCGCGGTAGGCGGCCACCGTCTCGAGCACCGTGCTGGGCTGCACGTGGTAGTTCGCGGCGAACGGCAGGCCGCGCGCCCCCGCGGTCCGGGCGCTGGCGCCGGGGTTCGACCCGAGCACCCACACGTCGATCTCGGCGCCCTCGGCCGGCAGCACGTGCAGCGGCGAGCCGTCGGGGCGCCGGGCGGTGCCGCCGAACCAGGCCAGCAGGTCGCCGACCTGGGCGTCGTAGTCCGGCGGAGTGTCGTCGGCGCTGAAGCCGAGCATCGTGGCGTACTCGGCGTAGATCGACGGGTCGCCGACGAACCGGGCCGGGGCCGGCACCAGCAGCCCGTCGACCACCCGGGACTCCGCAGGCGGGGTCGGCCCGCCGCTGCTCTGCTCGGTGCCGTTCCGCTCGGTGCTGTTCTGCTCGATGCCGGTCTGCTCGGTGCCGGTCTGCTCGGTGCCGTGGACGAGCCGGAGGATCCGGTGCAGGTCGAACCGCCCCAGCCCCAGGTCGACACGCCCGGGGTGCACCGCGGCGATCGTCCCGAACTGCTCCGCCACCTGCAGCGGGGGCGTGTTCGGCAGCAGCGCCGCCCCGGAGCCGACGCGGATCGTCGACGTCGCCGCGGCGATCAGCGCCGCCAGCACCGGCGTGGACGACGACGCCAGGCCCGGCACGAGGTGGTGCTCGGCCACCCAGTACCGCAGGTAGCCGGCACGCTCGGCCACCTGCGCGAGGTCGACGGAGTTCCGCAGCGCGTCGCCCGGAACACCGCCGGCCGGCACGGGTGAGAGGTCGAGGACCGAGAGCGGGACGGTCATGGCGCCGCCGCCACCGCGGGCCCCGAGGACTCCGCGGGCAGCGTGTCGTCGACGGCCCGGCGCAGCGGACCTGCCAGGGGGCGGCCGGGGATCGCGGCGCGCAGGGCCGGGTCCACGTCGGCCTGGAACCGGCTGGGCGTGCGGCCCGTGATCGGGCCGGGCCCGCTCGAGACCAGCGTCATGACCAGGAACTTCATGCGGACTCCTTCACGTGCTCGGGCGCGTCGAAGAGCCGGTCGAACAGGTGGGCCGGTCCCGAGGATGCCCGCAGATCGGCGAGCAGGTCCAGTACCTGCGCCCGGTCGCAGACGCCGGGCACAGGTCGGGAGCGGAACCGGATTCGTGGCTTGCACCGCTCCGGGTTGACAGAACCGTTCGCGCTCACGCAGTCTCCTTTCCATGTGCGCGCGGGTACTGGTCTGTCGACGACACGTCGACCTCCTCCGCGTCTGCTCGGCCGCCTGTCGCTGACCAGGCCGTTCTCGTATCCCGAGACACCGACGGCGTACCACCCCGCAAATGTCCGCTCATTTCTCCTTCCGTTTCCCAGGAAAGGCCCTGCCGTGCCCGAACAACTGCCGCCCGAACCGCTGAAATTCGCCTACTGGGTGCCCAACGTGAGCGGCGGGCTGGTCACCAGCACCATCGAGCAGCGCACCGACTGGGGCTACGACTACAACAAGAAGCTCGCGCAGATCGCCGAGAACAGCGGCTTCGAGTACGCCCTCTCGCAGGTGCGCTACATGGCGAGCTACGGCGCCGACCACCAGCACGAGTCCACGAGCTTCTCGCTCGCGCTGCTGCTGGCCACCGAGCGGCTCAAGGTCATCGCGGCGGTGCACCCCGGGATGTGGCAGCCGGCCGTCCTCTCCAAGTGGGTCGCCACCGCCGACCACCTGTCGAACGGCCGCATCGCGGTCAATGTCGTCAGCGGCTGGCTCAAGGCCGAGTTCACCGCGCTGGGCGAACCGTGGCTCGAGCACGACGAGCGCTACCGTCGCAGCGCGGAGTTCATGCAGGTCCTCCGCGAGATCTGGACGCCCCGCGACACCGAGGTCGGCGCCAACTTCCAAGGCGACTTCTACCGGATCCACGACTACGACCTGAAGCCCAAGCCGCTCGACATCCCCGGCCGGGCGCACCCGGAGATCTTCCAGGGTGGCAACTCCAGCGCCGCCCGCCGCAACGGCGGCCGCGTCGCGGACTGGTACTTCAGCAACGGCAAGGACTACGAGGGCTTCTCCGAGCAGGTCACGGAGGTTCTCGCCCACGCGCAGGACGCCGGTCGCGCCACCCCGCCGCGCTTCGCGCTCAACGGCTTCATGATCGCCCGCGACTCCGAGAAGGAGGCCCGCGAGACCCTGCGCGAGATCATCGCCAAGGCCAACAAGCCGGCCGTCGAGGGCTTCCGCGACGCCGTGCAGCAGGCGGGCGCGTCCACCGGCAACAAGCAGGGCATGTGGGCGGACTCCTCGTTCGAGGACCTCGTCCAGTACAACGACGGCTTCCGCACCCAGCTCATCGGCACGCCGGAGCAGATCGCCGACCGCGCCATCGAGTACAAGCGCCGCGGCGCGGACCTGCTGCTCCTGGGCTACCTGCACTTCCAGGAGGAGGTCGAGCACTTCGGCAAGCACGTCCTCCCGATCATCCGCGAGAAGGAGGCCGAGCTCTCCGAGCGCGCGCCCGCCCTGGTCGGCGGCTGACCCACCTGCCCCACCCGCTCCACCGGTGACGGCCGGGGCCTGCGCGCCCCGGCCGTCACCAGGCTCTGCACACCGATACGCGCCGCCCAGAGCCGCGACGCCCTGCCGAAGGACCTCCCTGTGTACCCGAAGCACCTCACCCGTCGGCGTCACGTCGACCTCCTCCGCTCGGTGTCCACCGCCTGTCGGTGACCTCGCCCCGCGGCTCACGCACGGCGTGAGCCGCCCGTGGCTGTCGACGCCCATCGGGCGCGCCCACACCCCTTCATGATCACCAGCCCGGTGCACCGGCGGCCGCATGTCGCCGCGAACGCACCGGAGCCGTGATCACCACTGCTCGGCCCAGGTCGTGACGCGCGCCGCGCGGCGGCCTGTTCGGCCCTGCCCGAAACACGAGAGGTACTTCTGTGACCACGCTCGAGAAGCGCCCCACCGCCGCCCCCGACTGGTCGGCGGCACCCACCCCCGACTCCCCCGAGGCCTGGCTGGCCCGCGCCCGCGAGGTGCGGGCGATCCTCGCCTCCGACGCGGCCGCTCGCGACAAGGCCGCCGAGACCCCGTACGCCGAGGTCGCCCTGCTCAAGGACGCCGGTCTCGTCACGCTGCTCGGCCCCACCGCCGAGGGCGGCGGTGGCCAGGAGTGGCCGCTCGCCTACAAGGTGGTGCGCGAGGTCGCCGCGGGTGACGGCTCCGTCGGGCAGCTGCTCGGCTATCACTACCTGTGGTTCTGGGCGGCCCGTCTCGTCGGCACGGAGGAGCAGATCGCCGCCGTCGAGGCCGACGCCACGCGCAACCGCTGGTTCTTCGGCGGCGCGGTGAACCCGCGCGACTCCGACGTCCAGATCCGCGACGAGGGCGACCACATCGTCTACTCGGGACGCAAGTCGTTCTCCACCGGCAGCAAGGTCTCCGACGTCACCGTGCTCGAGGGCGTGCTGACCGGCACGGACACGCACGTCTTCGCGATCGTGCCCAGCGACCAGCCGGGCATCACGTTCCACGACGACTGGGACAACATCGGCCAGCGCCTCACCGAGAGCGGCAGCGTCACGATCGCCGACGTGCAGGTGCCGTGGGAGGCCGCAGCCGGGTTCGTCGACAGGACGTTCCAGCCGCGCGTCTACAACACCCTCAACGTGCCGACCATCCAGCTCGTGTTCGTGAACTTCTACCTGGGTATCGCGCGCGGGGCCCTGGAGGAGGCGATCGAGTACACGCGCACCCGGACGCGCCCGTGGCTGCACGGCGGCCAGGAGCGCGCGGTGGACGAGCCGTACCAGCTCGACCTCTACGGCGACCTCGCGTCCAAGCTGTGGGCGGTCGAGGCGCTGGCCGACCAGGTGGCAGAGGAGGGGCTCGCGATCCACCATGACGCAGCAGGAGTGACCGAGCAGCAGCGCGGCGAGCACGAGGTGCGCGTCGCCGCGGTGAAGGCGCGGGCCACCGACGTGTCGCTGGAGATCACCAGCACGGTGTTCGAGGGCCTCGGCGCGCGGGCCACCGCGGCCGCGCTCGGGTTCGACCGCTTCTGGCGCAACGTGCGCACGCACACGCTGCACGACCCGGTGGCCTACAAGCGCCGCGAGGTCGGGGCGTTCCTGCTGCGCGACGAGCTGCCCGAGCCCACCTGGTACAGCTGACCCTCAGCCCACCCGGGAACGGGCCCCGCCGGCGAGACCGGCGGGGCCCGCCCCGGGCGGCAGCACCCTCGGCAGGAAGCGGCCGGTGCGGGCGGTGTAGCCGGCGTACGCGTCGCCGTAGACGGCGGTGAGGCCGGGCTCGCGCACGGCCCGCACCTGCACCTGCACCGCCACGACGAGCAGCACGGTGGCCAGCACCGCGAGCACCGTCGGGGCCATCACGAGCGTGCCGGCGATCGCCATGACGATCCCGGTGAGCCCGGGGTTGCGCACCCGCGCGTAGAGGCCGCGGGTGGTAGCGGGATCGGCGCTGTCGCCGCGTCCGGAGACGACCTGGGCCTGCGCCGCGAGCAGCAGCGCCACCCCGAGCAGGGCCAGTCCGGCACCGACGACGGCGACCCCTGGGTCGGCGACCAGCGGGATCGGCTGGATCAGGTCGGCCGCGACGAGGAGCGGGGCCGCGAGCCCGAGCACGAAGGCGGCGGCGAAGAGCACCCGCGCCCACCAGCCGATGGAACCGGGCCCGCGCGTGTCGCGGTGGATCGCCTGCCGCACCGGCGACGCCTCCCGCACCCGCCTGCTGCCCAGCACCCCGAGCACGATCGCCGCACCCGCGATGACGAGCGCGATCCAGCCGGCCAGGTGGTGGTTCAGCGCCGCGGACACCGTGGGCCACACGGGCTGCCCGGTCACCTGCGGGATCGCCTCGACCGCGAGCCACACCCCGAACACGAAGAACAGCGCGGCTGCGCCGAGCTTCACCGCGCGCTCCGGCATCCGCTTGCCGAGCTGCCGGCCGACGACGATCGCGAGCGCGTCGGCCGCGACCATGCCCAGCGTCGAGCCGAGCCAGACCCCGAACCAGCCGTACTGGGTGGCGAGGGTGATGGTGGCGAGCATCGTCTTGTCGCCCAGTTCGGCCAGGAAGAACGCCACCGACGCGGCCACGACGGCCGAGCCGCCCGAGCGCTGCGCCTTCGTCGCCTCCTCGTCAGAGAGCGAGTCGCCCCGCAGCGTCCATGCGCCGAACCCGAGGAACGCGACGGCCGCGACGAGCGAGATCCAGCCGGTGGGCAGCGCCGCACCCAGTCCGTAGCCGACGGCGACGGAGATCAGGTGGACCACCGACGTGGCGATGGTGATGCCCGCGAGCACGGGCCACGTGCGGTAACGGGTGGCGAACGTCAGGGCCATGAGCTGGGACTTGTCGCCGAGCTCCGCGACGAAGACCACCGCGGTGCTGACGGCGAACGCCAGCAGGAAACCGTCCATGAACGATCGAACCCCTCGACCTCGGACCGGATCGGGGTACGGGGACCTCGACCCGGTGCACACCGGATCGAAGGTCTCGCTCGCCTGGTGGCGCAGGCCGTGCGGCCGGGCGCCGCTGGGGGCGCCAGTATGTCGACCGCGACGTTGGGAGCTACTCCCCTTCGCGGCCACGACCGTACTACACGACCATCGGAATCGTGACAGTCAGGCCGGTCACACTCCGCTGGGCCCCGCACGATCTACCGTCGGGGCAGACCCGACCCGGAGGAGACCCCATGCCCGAAGCCGTCATCGTCGACGCCGTCCGCACCCCGATCGGCAAGCGCAAGGGCTCGTACACCGACGTCCACGCGGCCGACCTGTCCGCGGCCGTACTGCAGGCGCTCGCGCAGCGCACCGGCATCGACCCCGAGCTGGTCGACGACGTGCTGTGGGGCTGCGTCAACCAGGTGGGCGACCAGGCCGCCCAGATCGGCCGGTACGCGGTGCTCGCGGCGGGCTGGCCGGAGTCGGTGGCCGCGGTGACGATCAACCGGGCCTGCGGGTCGAGCCAGTCCTCGTTCGACTTCGCCGCCGGCATGGTGCTCGGCGGCCAGTACGACCTCGTCGTCGCGGGCGGGGTGGAGACGATGACGCGCGTGCCGCTCGGGGCGGGCCGCGATCTCGGACGCCCGTACGGCCCGCTCGTGCGCGAGCGCTACAAGGCGGACCTGACCAGCGGCGAGTTCCCGAACGGCGACTTCAACCAGGGCATCGGCGCGGAGCGCATCGCGAAGGAGTGGGGCTTCTCGCGTCGTCAGCTCGACGAGTACTCGGCCCGGTCGCACGAGCTCGCCGCGGCCGCCACGGACCGCGGCGACTTCGCCGGGCAGCTCGCGCCCGTGCCCGGCGCGGAGCTCACAGCCGACGAGGGCCTGCGCCGCGGCACCACCGCCGACACCCTCGCGAAGCTCAAGCCGTCCTTCACCGAGGACGGCGTGATCCACGCGGGCAACGCCTCGCAGATCTCCGACGGCGCGTCCGCGGTGCTCATCGCGACGCCCGAGCGCGCCGCCGAGCTGGGCCTGACGCCGATCGCGCGCTACCACGCCGGAGCGGTCAGCGGTGCCGATCCGCTGCGCATGCTCACCGGCCCCATCCCCGCCACGGCCAAGGTGCTCAAGCGCGCCGGCCTCGGGGTCTCCGACATCGGCGCGTTCGAGGTCAACGAGGCCTTCGCCCCCGTGCCGCTCGCGTGGCAGGCCGAGTTCGGTGCCGACATGGACCGGCTCAACCCGCTCGGCGGCGCGATCGCGGTGGGCCACCCGCTCGGGGCGTCCGGCACCGTGCTGATGACGCGGCTCGTGCACCACATGCGCGAGCACGACATCCGCTACGGCCTGCAGACGATGTGCGAGGGCGGCGGCACCGCGAACGCGACCATCGTGGAGCTGATGCGCTGACGGCCGGCCCACGTGGCGCTGTGGCGGCGCAGACCGATCAGCACCGGCAGCGGGTCCGTCCCCGCGGCCACCCCGATGCGCCGCTGCAGCAGCCGCCAGGCGCGTTCGCGGGTTCTCAGCGCACCGGACGGACGAGCCGCTCGGCGGCCACCACCACGGCGGCCCGGCGGCGCGCGAGTTCGTCCTCGCCGGCGTCCGACGCGGTGAGCATGCGGGCGAGCTGCGGCACCACGCCCCACCACGCGGCCATCGCGATGAGGAAGTAGACGACGTCGCCGGGGACGAGGGCGTCGTCGAGCACGCCGCTGCGCTGGGCCTCGGCGATCACGGCCACCTTCTCCCGGTAGTGGCCCGTGCGCGTCAGCTCGTCGGGAACCGCGCCGGTGTCGGCGAGCCCCTCCCAGTGCAGCAGGCGGGACAGCTCGGGGTGGGTCACGTGGTAGTCGAAGGTACGGCCCACGTAGTCGCCGACGTCCTCGACGCGGGCCACCCGCATCGGCACGGCTTCGGCCACCTTGGCCAGCTCCACGCCGAGGACCACGACGAACAGCTGCTGCTTGTCGCCGAAGTAGTTGTAGATGCGCTCCTTGTTGACGCCGGCACGCGCCGCGATGCGCTCGACCGTGGTGCCGTGCAGGCCGTGGGCCGCGAACTCGTGGGTGGCCGCCTCCTGGATCCGCCGCCGGGTCTCCTCGGTGTTCCACGCCACGTTGGCCACCCTACTTCCAACGGCAACGTTGGAATGCCGCCGGAGGTCGGCTAGTTTCCAACGGGGACGTTGGAAACCGAGGGGGAGCCATGCCCGACACCACGACCACGACGGGACCCGGCCGCGGGCTCGTGCTGCTGCTCGCCGTCGTCACCGGCGCGGCGGTCGCGAACATCTACTACGCCCAGCCGTTGCTCTCGGTCATCGGCGACGGCTTCGGCAGCACGGCCGGGGCCGCGGCGCTGCTGGTGACGGCGTCGCAGCTGGGCTACGCGGCGGCTCTCGCGCTCGTGGTGCCGCTGGGCGACCTGCTGGAACGCCGTGCCCTGGTGACGGTGCTCCTCGGTCTCACGGCTGCCGGACTGGTCGTCGCCGCGGTGGCGCCCACGTTCCCGGCGCTGGTCGCGGCCGTCACCGCCGTCGCGGTGACGTCCGCGGTCGCGCAGATCGTCGTCCCGCTCGCGGCGTCGCTCGCCCCCGACGCGACGCGCGGGCGCGTGGTCGGCACGGTGATGAGCGGCCTGCTCATCGGGATCCTGGTGGCGCGGACCGTGGCGGGCGGGCTCGCCGAGCTCGGCGGCTGGCGGCTCGTCTACGGGCTCGCGGCCGCCGTGATGGCCGTACTGGCGGTGGTGGTGCGGCTGCGGCTGCCCCGCGTCCAGCCGGAGCAGTCGCTGTCCTACGGGCGCCTGCTGGGCTCGGTGGTGGAGCTCGTGCGCTCCGACGCGGTGCTGCGCCAGCGGATGGTGCTGGGCGCGCTCGGCATGGGCGGCTTCACGATCCTCTGGACCGCGCTCACGTTCCTGCTGTCCGGGCCCGGCTACCGGTTCGGCGAGGCCACGATCGGGCTGTTCGGCCTCGCCGGGCTGGCCGGGGCGGCGGCCGCGCCGTTGGCCGGCCGCCTCGCCGACCGCGGGCACACCGGGCGCGCGGTGACCGGCGCGTTCGTCGTGCTCGTCGTCAGCTGGGTGCTGCTCGGCGTAGGCGCGTGGTCGCTCGTCGCGCTCGTCGCGGGGATCGTGCTGCTCGACCTGGCCCAGCAGACGCTGCAGATCAGCCACCAGAGCGCTATCTACGCGCGGGCGCCGCACGCGCGCAGCCGCGTGACCACGGCCTACATCGTGTCGTGCTTCCTCGGCGGCGCGGCGGCGTCGGCGGCCACGTCCGCGGTGTACCCGATGGCGGGCTGGGCGGGCGTCGTCGTGCTCGGGGCGGCCATCGCGGTGTTCGGCATCCTGTTCTGGCTGGTCAGCGAGTACCTGCTGCGCCGGAGTGCGCGGAGAACCGACGACAACCGCGAAGCGATTCCCAGGAGCCGCTCAGCAAGCTCCCAGACTCGAGGCGAACACTGGGCGCCATGAGCGACGAGCAGAGGGAGCAGGGCCGGGACGCGAGCGCTCCGACCGACAGCTCCCGCACCGACCAGCACCCCACGCCGTCCCCGGCCGCGTCCGCCGACGCCACCGCGGCACACGAGCAGCCCGAGCAGCCGACCACGGTCCAGCCCGCGGCCGAGCAGCCCGCCCCGAACGCCCCCGCCCCGAACCAGGGCTACCCGGGGCAGGGCTATCCCGCCCCGTCCTACGGCGGACAGGGGTACGGGGCAGGGGGTTACGGGGCACAGGGGTACGGGGCAGGGGGTTACGGGGCACAGGGTTACGGGGCACAGGGTCACGGGGCAGATCCGTACGGCGGCCAGCCCTACCCCGGCCAGCCCTACGCGAACGGCACCTACGGTGGCGCGCCCACCTCCACGGCAGCGGGCCAGGAGCGCCCCGCCGACCACGGCGACACGGCCCAGTTCGCCGCCGCCTCCGCCTCCGGCTCCGGCCAGGACAAGCCCGGTGAGACGCCCGCCGCGGCCGGCGGATGGCCCTACGCTCAGCAGTCCTATCCCGCCTACGGCGGTACCTCGGTGGTCGAGAAGCCGCGCAAGCAGCGCACCATGTCCGGCATCGTCGCGGCAGCCGTGATCGCCGGCATCCTCGGCGGTGGCCTCGGCTTCGGCGGCGCGTACGCGCTGCTCGACAACGGCGGGTCGGGCGCCACGCTCACGCAGTCGCCCGCCTCGGCGGCGTCCAACGCCGCCAGCACCGTGCCCGGCTCGGTGGCCGCGGCGGCGGCGAAGGCCATGCCCAGCACGGTCGACATCCAGGTCAACCTCGCCCAGGGCACGGCCGAGGGCAGCGGCGTCATCCTCACCGCCGACGGCGACGTGCTCACGAACAACCACGTCGTCGACGGCGCCACCGGCCCGATCACGGTGACGCTCGCCGACGGCAGCACGCACCAGGCCACGGTGCTGGGCACCTCGCCGAGCTACGACCTCGCGGTCATCAAGCTGCAGGGCGTCTCCGGGCTCACCCCGGCCTCCCTCGGCGAGAGCTCCAGCGTGCAGGTCGGCCAGCAGGTCGTCGCGATCGGCTCGCCGCAGGGCCTCACCGGCACCGTCACCACGGGCATCATCAGCGCGCTCAACCGCACGGTCTCCGTGCAGAGCGAGAGCACCGGGGCCGGCGTCGTCTACAACGGCCTGCAGACCGACGCCCCGATCAACCAGGGCAACTCCGGCGGTCCGCTGGTGAACCTCGACGGCCAGGTCGTCGGCATCAACTCGGCCATCGCCACGAGTGGGTCGCAGAGCACCGGCAGCATCGGCCTCGGCTTCGCGATCCCGGTGGACCAGGCCAGCCGCGTCGCCCAGGAGATCATCAAGTCCGGCTCGGCCACCAAGCCCGTGCTGGGCGTGCAGGGCAGCGTCGGCGGGCAGCCCGCCGCGGGCGACGGCGCCACCATCGCCGCGGTCCAGGCCGGGTCCCCCGCGGCCGCGGCCGGGCTCAAGGCAGGCGACGTCGTCACGAAGGTGGGCGACGCGCGGGTGCAGGACTTCTCCGACCTCGTGGCCCGCATCGGCGCCAACGCGCCCGGCGCGCAGATCAGCCTCACGGTCACGAGCGGGGGGGCGACGAAGACGGTCCAGGTCACGCTCGGCAGCCAGGCCGACAAGGCGGCCAGCACCGGCACGGGCGGCGAGACGAACGGCAACCCGTTCAGCGGCAACGGCAACGGCGGGTCCGGAGGCCGTGGCAACCCGTTCGGCAACCTCAACCCCTTCGGCGGCGGCAACTGACACCCTACGGGGCGCATCACAGACGGACCGGCCAGGCGCTACCTCCCTCCACCGCCCGGCCGGTCCCCCCGGTGTCCGGGTGATCAGGCCAGCCAGGCCCGGATCTCGTCGCCGTCGGCCCCCAGCGCGGGCGGGCGGCGCCGGTAGCTCGGGGGTGTGGCCGAGTACGTCACGGGGTTGCGCACGCCCGGCACCCCGCCGGGTGCCACCACGGGCTCGAGCCCGAGCCGGTCGGCCAGCTCGATGCCCTGCTGCACGGTGTTGATCGGCCCGCACGGCACCCCGGCCGCGGTGAGCACCTCGAACCACTCCTGCGCGGACCGCGCGGCCAGCCGTTCCAGCAGCAGCACGCGCAGCTCGCCACGGTGGACGTTGCGCTCCCCCATCGACCCGAAGCGGGGGTCCTCGAGCAGCTCCGGCGCCCCGATCGCGCCCACCAGCCGGCGCCACTGGTTGTCGTTGGCCGCGATGATGATCAGCTCGCCGTCGCCGGTGGGGAGCGGCTCGTAAGGGAACAGGCTGGCGTGGGCGTTGCCCATCCGGCGCGGCACCACGTCGGCCGCCAGGTAGGCGGAGGTGTGGTTGACCAGTCCCGACAACGCCGCCGACAACAGGTTGGTCTCCACGTGCTGGCCCTCGCCGGTGCGGTCGCGGTGGCGCAGTGCGGCGAGGATCGCGATGGCGGCGTGCAGCCCGGTGGTGACGTCGAACAGCGCCACGCCCGCCTTCGTCGGCTCCCCGTCCGGCTCGCCCGTGACGCTCATCAGGCCGGACGTGGCCTGGGCGAGCAGGTCGTAGCCGGGCAGGGCGGCGCCTGCCGCGGTGCCGAACCCGCTGATCGAGCAGTAGACGACGCCCGGGTTGGCCGCCGACACCGTGGGGTGGTCGAGCCCGAACCGGCGCAGGCCGCCGGGCTTGAAGTTCTCGATCATGACGTCGGCGCGGGCGGCGAGGCGCTGCGCGACGGCGAGATCAGCCGGGTCGCCCAGGTCCAGCACGATCGAGCGCTTGTTGCGGTTGATCGACAGGTAGTACGTCGCGAGCCCCTCGACCGGCCCCTCGCCGGCGACGGGCGGCGTCCACGTGCGCGTGTCGTCGCCGGTGGGCGGGCCCTCCACCTTGATCACCGTGGCCCCGAGGTCGGCGAGCAGCATCGTCGCGTAGGGGCCGGCGAGGATGCGGGAGAAGTCGGCGACGACCACCCCCGCGAGCGGTCCGGTCGCTGTCCTGACGTCGTCGTCGATCACGTCCCGATGAGAACACAGTTCGTAGCAGTCAGGGCTGCCTGTTCGGGGTTAGGGTCGGGCATCCGATCACCGAGCCGGGAGGACTGCATTGTCCGAAGAAACCGCGCGGTCCCAAGAAGCCGCGTTGTCCGAAGAAGTGGTGCTGACCGAGCGCGACGGCGGGGTCCTGGTGATCACCTTGAACCGCCCGAAGGTGCGCAACGCCGTCAACGGGGCGCTCGCGCACGCCGTCGCCGCCGCGCTCGACGAGCTCGACGGCGACCCCGCGCTCACCGTCGGCATCCTCACCGGGGCCGGCGGCACGTTCTGCTCCGGCATGGACCTCAAGGCGTTCCTCACCGGTGACATCCCCGAGGTGCCCGGCCGTGGCCTGGCCGGCATCACCACCACCCCGCCGGACAAGCCGGTCATCGCCGCGGTGGAGGGCTACGCGCTGGCGGGCGGCTGCGAGATCGCGCTGGCCTGCGACCTGATCGTGGCCTCCCGCGAGGCGAAGTTCGGTCTCCCGGAGACCAAGCGGGCGCTCGTCGCGGGCGCGGGCGGGCTGTTCCGGCTCCCGCAGCGCATCCCGCGGGCCATCGCGATGGAGTACGCGCTCACGGGCGAGCACTTCAGCGCCGAGGACGCGCACTCATGGGGCCTGGTCAACCGGCTCACCGAGCCCGGCGAGGCGCTGGTCGGCGCACTCGAGCTGGCCCGGAAGATCACCGAGAACGGTCCCCTCGCCGTCCGCGCCACGAAGCAGATCGTCGCGCACGGCGCCGACTGGCCCGCCGACGAGCGCTGGGCCCGCCAGGGCGAGCTGCTGAAGCCCGTCATGACCAGCCAGGACGCCCGCGAGGGTGCTACGGCCTTCGCCGAGAAGCGCGCCCCGGTCTGGACCGGCGAGTAGACCACCCCCACCACACCAGGAGACGTCGCATGCCTCTCGCCATCACCGACGACCACACGACGCTCGCCGAGGTGGCGCGCTCCTTCCTCGCCGGGCAGCGCGCCGCGGCCCGGGGCCTGCTCGACGCGCCCGACGAGCAGCTCCCCGCGTTCTGGAAGGAGCTCGCCTCGCTCGGCTGGCTCGGGCTGCACGTGCCCGAGGAGTTCGGCGGCGAGGGCGCGGGCCTCCCCGAGCTCGCCGTGGTGCTGGAGGAGCTGGGCCGGGTCGTCGCACCGGGCCCGTTCCTGCCCACCGCGCTCGCGTCGGCCGTCCTGGTGGAGGCAGGCACCCCGGAGCTGAAGGCGGCGCTGCTGCCCGGCCTGGCCGACGGCTCCCGCGTCGGTGCGGTGGGGCTCGCCGCCACCGAGGTGAACGGGCGTGTGGTCGACGAGCTGGTGCTCGGCGGCGGCCTCGCCGACGTCGTGCTGCTGGCGGTGGGCGACGACGTGCTCGTCGTCGAGGCGGCGGGCACCGAGCGGCAGATCCCGAAGAACGGCCTCGACCCGACCCGGCGCTCCGCCCGCCTGAGCGCCGATCCCGCCACGGCGCTCGGCCGCATCGCGGGCGGCGCGGCCGTCGCGCGGCGGCTGGCCCGCGTCCTGGCGGCGGCGGAGGCGGCGGGCAGCGCCTACGCGTGCCTCGACATGGCCGTGGCCTACGCCAAGGACCGCACGCAGTTCGGACGCACCATCGGCACGTTCCAGGCCGTCAAGCACCACTGCGCGAACCTGCTGCTCGACGCCGAGCTCGCCGTGGCGTCGGCGTGGGACGCGGCCCGTGCGCCCGCCGGCACCCCCGAGGCGGAGCTAGCGGCTGCGCTCGGCGCGGCGCGGGCGGTGCCCGCGGGCGTCCGGGCCGCGGAGATGAACATCCAGCTCCACGGCGGCATCGGGTTCACCTGGGAGCACGACGCTCACCTGTACCTGCGCCGGGCGATCACGCTGGAGGCGTTCGTCGCGCGCACCGGTGACGCCCCGCGCGACGTCGCGACGCTCGTGGCCGCGAACGTCCGGCGCTCCCCCGACCTGGACCTGCCGGCCGAGGCCGAGGGGTTCCGCGCGGTCGCGCGCGCGTTCGTCGCGTCGCTGGACGGCAAGGACACCGCGGCCCGGCGCGTCGCGATGGTCGAGTCCGGCTATCTGGTGCCGCACTGGCCGCCGCCGTGGGGCCGCGACGCCGGCGCCGCGGAGCAGCTCGTGATCGAGCAGGAGTTCAAGGGCGTCGACGTGCCGAGCCTCGGCATCACCGCCTGGAACATCCAGACGATCGCGCAGCACGGCACCCCTGAGCAGCTCGAGCGCTGGGTGGGGCCCGCGCTGCGCGGCGAGACCGAGTGGTGCCAGCTGTTCTCCGAGCCCGGCGCCGGCTCCGACGCGGCCGCGATCTCCACGCGCGGCGTGCGTGTCGAGGGCGGCTGGCGGGTCACCGGTCAGAAGGTCTGGACCACCCGCGCCCACCAGTCCGACTGGGGCTTCGCCACCGTGCGCACCGACTCGGCGGGGAAGAAGCACGCGGGCATCACGATGATGGCGATCGACCTGCGCAGCGACGGCGTCGACGTCCGGCCGCTGCGCGAGCTCACCGGCGAGGCGCTGTTCAACGAGGTCTTCTTCGACGACGTCTTCGTGCCCGACGACTGCGTGGTCGGCGAGGTCGGCCAGGGCTGGCGTGTGGCGCGGGCGACGCTGGGCAACGAGCGCGTCTCGATCGGCGGTGGCGGCGCGGGCACCCTGCCGATCCGCGCCTGGGACCTGCTGCCGCTGGCGGCCGCATCCGCCGACCCGCACGTGGCCGAGCGCGACGTGGGCACTCTCGTGGCCGACGAGCTGACGATGCGGCTGATGCTGCTGCGCCAGGCCGCCCGCGCGGTCGGTGGCACCGAGCCCGGGCCGGAGGGCAACCTCTCGAAGCTCTACGCCAGTGAGCATGCGCAGCGCGTCACGCGGCTGGGGGTCCGGCTGGCGGGCGCCGCCGCCGTCATGGGTCGCAACGAGCTGGTGATGCGGTGTTACCTCTACGCGCGCTGCCTCACCATCGCCGGTGGCACGTCGGAGATCGCGCGCAACCAGGTGGCGGAGCGCCTGCTGGGCCTGCCCCGCGACCCGCTCATCTCCTGACGCGGAACGCACCCCTCTCGACGGGTGCACGGTGGTCACCGA
>NZ_JAOPWR010000144.1 GCF_025965585.1 Pseudonocardia sp. | reverse complement strand
GGCCGGTGCCCTGGGGGCGCTGCCGGGGGAGCGGTGGTGCGGCAACCGGGGCGTTCCCGGCGGAGCCGGGGGACGCCCCGACCGGGGGAGCGGTCGTCGGAGACATCGGAACCTCCCCACCCGTGGGGAGACGGGCGGTGTCGGTGCGGAGCAGCCGGAGCGGTCGCATCGGGCGGGTCATGAAGCCTTGTGGGTCCTGCACCCGTGTCGGACAGGACGCCGCGAGACGGTCCGCGGTGCGCTGGTCACAACAGGCTGCATGCCACTCCCTTGGGTGAGTCTCGCGACGAACCGGTGCGTCGGGGCGTTGTGGTGGTTGTAGCGGCGGAGCATACGGCCGAGCCTGTGTGGCGAAACACGCACGTCCGCTCGGCGTGCACATGATCCGGTGAGCGGACGACTACGGGCGGTGAACGTCACGGGCTTCCGCGTGTCGCCGTGCCCTCCCGTGTCCGTCTCGCGCCGAACGCCGTGACGGACGCGCCACCCGGTCCGTGCCAGACTCGCTGACGCCTGGCCCCGAGCCCCGTCGAGCAGACCCTGGAGAGCCGTGGACAGCACGTCGCCACCCGCCGCCGAGGGGCAGTCGCCCCGGCACCTGGCCGAGCTCGTCTCGCGCAACGCGGCACGTGTTCCGGACCACCCCGCGATCGTCGATGTGAGCAGCGGAAACACAATGGTGTGGTTCGAGCTCGACGCGGCGGTGTCCGCGGAGGCGGAACGCCTGGTCCGGGCGGGTGTCACGCCGGGGGACCGCGTGGTGGTCCGGCTGGTCAACGGGGCCCCGTTCTGCATCTCCGTGCTGGGGGCGCTGCGGGCCGGCGCGGTGGCCGTCCCGCAAGGTCCCATCGCGGTGCGGCGCGAGCTCGAGATCGTGTTCGCCGACTGTCGCCCCACGATCGTGGTGGCTGCGGAGGGTGACGGCGCCGCACAGGCCGCCGCGGCGGCCGTCGGGGCCTCGGTGATCACCCCGCCCGGTCCCGCGGCCCGCGCCGAGGTCCCGTTCGACCCGGTGGCGGTGGGCGGCGAGGACATCGCCCTGCTCGTCTACACGTCCGGCACCACGGGGGGGCCGCGCGGCGTGCGCCTGTCCCACAGCGCCGTGCTGGCCAACCGCGAACAGACCGCCGCGCTGCGTCCCCCGTTCGTGACACCGGTCGACCGGGTGCTGCTCTCGCTGCCGCTGTTCCACATCTTCGGGCTCGCCGCGGGCTTCCTCCAGGTCTGCTGGGCCGGGGCCACCGTCGTGCTCACCGAGCGCTTCGAGCCCGCCCACGTTGCCGATGTCCTCGTCCGGCACCGGGTCAGCGGGGTGGCCGGGGTGCCGTCGATGTTCCGGTCGCTGCTCGAGCTCCCCCACGATGAGCTGCGCGCGGCCACCGCGGGCGTCCGGCTGTGCACCTCGGGCGGCGCGCCGCTGCCGCCGCAGTGGTTGACGCAGTTCCGCGAGGTCACCGGCCTCTCGATCCACGAGGGCTACGGGCTCACGGAGGGTGGACCGGTCATCACCACCAACCCGCTCGACGTGCCGCCGAAGCCCGGCTCGGTCGGGCGTGCGCTTCCCGGCGTCGAGCTGCGGCTGGTGGACGCCGAGGGCCGCCCGCTCGACGTCGCCGCCGAGCCCGACCCCGACGACATCGACGAGGAAGTGTCCGACCCGGCCCAGGACACCGGGCTGGTCGCGGTGCGCGGGCCCAACCTCTTCTCCGGCTACTGGCCCGACGGCGAGGGCGGCCCCGACGCCGACGGCTGGTTCCGCACGGCCGACGTCGGCTTCCTCGACGCCGAAGGCGACCTGCACCTCGTCGACCGCTCGTCGGACCTGGTGATCGTCAACGGCTTCAACGTCTACCCGCGCGAGGTGGAGCAGGTGCTGGCCGAGCTGGACGGGGTGGCGGAGGCCGCGGTGGTCGGCGTCCCCGACGACCGGACGGGCGAGGCGGTCAAGGCCGTCCTCGTGCGGGCGGAGGGCGACATCGACGAGGAGGCGGTGCGCGCCCACTGCCAGCTGCGCCTGGCGCGGTTCAAGGTGCCCACGGTGATCGCCTTCGTCGACGAGCTCCCGCGCACACCCACGGGCAAGGTCGCGCGCCGGCAGCTGGCGGTGGGGGCGTGACGGACGCGCGGGTCACCGTCTACACGCGGCAGGCGTGCTCGCTCTGCGACACCGCCGAGGCCGAGGTCGCCCGCATCTGCGGCGAGCTCGGCGTCGGGTGGGGCGCGGTGGACGTCGACGGCGACCCGGAGCTGCGCGCCGAGTACGGCGACCGCGTGCCCGTGATCATGGTGGATGGCAAGGAGCATGGGTTCTGGCGTGTGGAGGAGCCGCGGCTGCGTGCCGCCCTGACGTAGGTGTCCGCACCTGCGGTTGCCGGTTGCGTGACCCGAGCTCGTCACACGGACGAGATCGAACCGGAACCGCTCCGGCGGGCGAAACCTGTCCTGTGAGCACCACCGCGGCACCACCTCAGCCCACCGCCCGGTCCCGTGCCGGCCTGCCGGTCGGGTGGGCCGGGCTGATCGGCCTGTTGGCCGTGCTGGCCGCGCTCGGGGTGGGCCACCTGGTGGCCGCCCTGGTCGCGCCGGCGTCGTCGCCGTTCCTCGCGGTCGGCGACGCCGTGATCAACTACTCGCCCGAGCCCGTCACCGAGTTCGCCAAGGTCACCTTCGGCACCGCCGACAAGCCGATCCTGCTCAGCGGCATGGCGGTGGTCATCGCGATCGTGGCGGTGGTGGCCGGCATCGCCTCCCGGCGGAGCCCGCGGCCCGGCCTCACGGTCGTGATCGTGCTGGGAGTCCTCGGGTTCGGTGCGGTGAGCATCGCCCGGGTGTTCTCCCCGCTCGACCTGATCGCGCCTCTGGCGTCGCTCGCAGCGGGTGTCCTGTCCTTCCGCGGGCTGCACTCGCTGGCGCTGCGCACCTACGAGACGAGCCCCCGCAGCCGGGCCTCCGGGGTGTCGCGGCGCAACGTCCTGATCGGCGGCTCGGTCGCCGTCGGGGTGGGCGCCCTCGTGTCCGGTGGGGCGGGGCTGCTGCTCGGGAACGGCGTCGGCAACTCGCGCCGGACCGTCACGAGCCAGCTGAAGGCGGCCCGGCTCACGGAGCGTGCCCCGGCCATCCCGGCGGGCGCGGCGTTCACCGACGTGGGCACACCCACGTTCCTGACGGCCAACCCGGACTTCTACCGGATCGACGTGGCGCTGCGGATTCCCAGCCAGACCGCGTCGGCCTGGTCGATGAAGATCCACGGGATGGTCGGCAAGGAGATCACCCTCACCTTCGACGACCTGCTGTCCCGCCCGCTCGTCGAGCGCACGATCACGATGACGTGCGTCTCCAACCCCATCGGCGGGAACCTCATCTCCACCACCAACTTCATCGGGGTCGAGCTGCGGGACATCCTGCTCGAAGCAGGCATCCAACCCGGCGCCGACCAGCTCTTCAGCACGAGCGTCGACGGCTGGTACACCGGCACCCCCACCGACGTGGTCATGGAGCCAGGACGCGGCGCACTGCTGGCGATCGGGATGAACGGCGAGGCGCTGCCCCCCGAGCACGGCTTCCCGGTCCGCATGGTCGTGCCCGGCCTGTACGGGTACGTCTCGGCCACGAAGTGGGTGGTCGACCTCGAGGCCACGACGTTCTCCGACCCGGCCAAGCGGGGGTACTGGCTCGAACGCTCGTGGGCGCAGAAGGCGCCGATCAAGACGATGTCGCGGATCGACTCGCCGCAGGGCTTCGCGAAGGTGCCCGCCGGGAAGGTCACGGTGTCCGGCATCGCCTGGGCCCAGCACACCGGCATCGAGAAGGTCGAGGTCCGCATGGACGGCGGGCCGTGGCGGGAGGCCACGCTCTCCACCGAGGTGAACGTCGACACCTGGCGGATGTGGAAGGCCGACTTCACGCTCGCCGCCGGCAGTCACACCGTGCAGTCCCGCGCCACGGACCGCAGCGGCTACACACAGACCGAGATGCGCGCCGACCCGATCCCGGACGGCGCGTCGGGGTGGCAGGCCGCGATCTTCACCGTGAGCTGAGAAGAGCCGTTCCGGGCTCGTCACCAAAGCGTTACATTTCGTAATGAACCACCTTTGGCTCGATGTCGAAGGTTCTGATGACAGGCCCGGACCGACCGGGCCGTGCTCGAGGAGGAACACCCGTGCGAAAGATCCAGCGACTGGCCGCCGTCGGTGCCATGGCCGCCCTGACCGTGGCGCTGGCCGCCTGTGGCAGCTCGGAGACCGCGTCCACCAGCACCGCCACCAGCGCCCCCGCCGCTGCGGCCACCTCGGCCGCCGCCGCCAGCGACGGCGTCACCACCAACGCCGACGTCTTCGGCCCGGCCTGCAGCCAGCTCCCGCAGGGCGACGCCCCCGGCTCGCTCAACAACATGGGCCCGAACCCGGTGGCCACCGCCGCCTCCAGCAACCCGCTGCTGACCACCCTGGTCACCGCGGTCAAGGCCGTCCCCGGCCTGGCCGACACCCTCAACTCGCAGAAGGCCATCACGGTCTACGCGCCCTACAACGGTGCCTTCACCGCCGTGCAGAAGACGCTCGGCGATGCCAAGTTCAACGCGCTGCTGGCCAACCCGACCGCGCTGGGAGGCCTGCTCAGCTACCACGTCGTCCCGCAGCGCTACGACGCCGCCGGCCTCGTGGCCGCCGGCAAGACCACCGAGCTCGCGGGTGGTGACGTCACCATCGGCGGCACCGCCACCGCGCCGACCCTCACCGACGGCACGGGCAACACCGCCAACGTGCTGTGCGGCAACATCCCCACCTCGAACGCCACCGTGTTCGTGATCGACAAGGTCCTCATGCCGAAGTCCTGACCTTCGCCTGAGCATCATCGCCGCAGGGGCGGTCCCGGGATCCGGGACCGCCCCTGCGGCGTGTCTCTGCGACGAGCGGGCGGCGCGCAGCGATCACCGGTAGGGGCCTGCCCGCGACCCGGCGTGAGCACGGTCGCGTTCAAGATCGCAACTTTGTGCGTGTGTTCACAAGCGGCTACCTTGGAAGCCAGCCGCCGTCAAGGCCCGAACCCGGCGTATTCGCCGGATCTCGTCCCGCTCGTACAGGATGTGTGGGTCATCGGCGCGTGCGAATGCAGAGTTCGTCAGCGAGGAGAGACCGTGACCGTGCCGCCGGAGGCGGATCCCGAGGGTACGGCCGTGCGTCTGCGGTCCATCCCGGAGGCCAGCGTCGCACGGCTCGCGCTCTACCTGCGCATGCTGGGTGAGTTCAGCGAGCAGGGTGCGGAGACGGTGTCCAGCGACGAGCTCGCCGCCGCCACGGGCGTGAACCCGGCCAAGCTGCGCAAGGACCTGTCGTTCATCGGGTCCTACGGCATCCGCGGCGTCGGCTACGAGGTCCGCCCGCTGCTGCACCAGCTCGAGCAGGCGCTCGGGCTCAACCACCGCCAGGCCGTCGCGCTGGTCGGCGTGGGCAACCTCGGCCACGCGCTCGCCGGTTACGGCGGGTTCGGCGGGCGGGGCTTCCCGGTCGTCGCCCTGTTCGACGTCGACCCCGACCTGGTGGGGATCCACATCAACGGCATCCTCGTGGAGCACGTCCGAGAGATCCCTCTGATCAGCGCCGAGCGCGGTGTGACCATCGGCATGATCGCAACGCCGGGCCCCGCCGCCCAGGCCGTCTGTGATCTCCTGGTCTCCGCGGGCGTGCAGTGCATCCTCAACTTCGCGCCCGTCGTCCTGCAGGTTCCGGGCGACGTCGAGGTCCGCAAGGTGGACCTGGCGGTCGAGCTGCAGATCCTGGCCTTCCACGTCGCCCGGCGGCATCTCGACGACGCGACGGCGACTGCCGTCAACGGGCACCCCGTGAACGGGCACCGCGTTAACGGGGCGAAAGGGCTGAGTGAGTCATGAGCGTTCTCGTCGTGGGGTTGTCGCACCGCAGCGCGCCCGTCGAGGTGCTCGAGCGGGCGGCCGTCGGCGCGGACGACGTCCCCAAGCTGCTCGATGAGATGGTGCACAGCACGCACGTGTCCGAGGTCGTGCTGCTGTCCACGTGCAACCGCATCGAGGTCTACGCCGTCGTGGACGCGTTCCACGGCGGCCTGGCCGACGTCTCCGCGGTGCTGAGCAGGCACTCCGGCATGCCGCTCACCGAGCTCACCGAGCACTTCTACGTCCACTACGCGGGCTCGGCGGTGCAGCACCTGTTCGCTGTCGCCTCGGGGCTCGACTCGATGGTCGTGGGCGAGGCCCAGATCCTCGGCCAGCTGCGCGCCGCCTACGCCACCGCCGACGAGACGGGCACCGTCGGGCGCAGCCTGCACGAGCTCGCCCAGCAGGCGCTGCGCGTCGGCAAGCGCGTGCACGCCAGCACCGGGATCGACGGCGCCGGTGCGTCGGTCGTTTCCGAGGCGCTCGCCGACGCCGCGCAGGCGCTGGGAGGCGATCTCGCGGGCCGCCGGGCCGTGCTCGTGGGGGCCGGGGCGATGGGCGCACTGGCCGCTGCGCACCTGCGCCGCGCGGGCGCCGCCGAGATCGTCGTGCTCAACCGCTCGCCCGAGCGCGCCGAGCGCCTCGCCGAGACCACGAACGGCCACGGCACGCCGGCGCGCCACGGCACCCTCGACGTCCTCGCCGACGAGCTCGCCGCCGCCGACCTGATGGTCGCCTGCACGGGAGCCGTCGGCACGGTCGTCGACCGCGCCACGGTGGCCGCCGCCGTCACCGCCCGCGGCGGCCGTCCGCTCGCCGTGTGCGACCTCGGCCTGCCCCGCGACGTCGATCCCGGCATCGCCGCGCTGCCGGGGGTCACGGTCGTCGACCTCGTCGGGCTGCAGCGCAGGTTGTCCACCGGCGAGCGGGGCGCGGCCGTCGCGGCCGCCCAGGAGCTCGTGGCCGAGGAGGCGCAGGCCTACCTCGCCGCGCAGCGCTCGGCCGAGGTCACGCCCACGGTCACCGCGCTGCGCCGCCGCGCCTCCGACGTCATCGACGCGGAGCTGCTGCGGCTGGACTCCAGGCTCCCCGACCTCGACGGCCACGTGCGCGACGAGTTCACCCGCAGCGTGCGGCGTGTCGTCGACAAGCTGCTCCACACCCCCACGGTGCAGGTCAAGCGCCTCGCCGAGGGTCCGGACGGCGACAGCTACGCCGCCGCCCTGCGCACCCTGTTCGAGCTGGACCCGCAGGCGCCCGCCGCCGTCGCGCTGCAGCGCAGCGGTGACGTGCTGGCGGCGCTCGAGGCCCGCACCGACGTCGCCGAGGGGGAGGCCCGATGACCGAGCAGAGGACATCCGCACTGCGGATCGGCACCCGGCCCAGCAAGCTGGCCATGGCCCAGTCCGGCGTGATCGCCGAGCGGCTGCGTGCCGCGGGCCATGACGCCGTGCTCGTGGACGTCAGCACGCCCGGGGACCGCTCGTCGGCGCCCGTCGCCGAGCTGGGCGTCGGCGTGTTCGTCTCGGCGCTGCGCGACGCGCTGGCCCGGGGCGACGTCGACGTCGCCGTGCACTCCTACAAGGACCTTCCCTCCGCGCCCGACCCGCGGCTGGTCCTCGCCGCCGTGCCGTCGCGGGAGGACCCCCGCGACGCCCTGGTGGCCCGTGACGGGAAGGTGCTCGGCGAACTGCCCGTCGGCGCCCGCGTCGGCACCGGCTCGCCGCGCAGGCGCGCCCAGATCGACGCGCTCGGCCTCGGGCTCGACGTGGTCGCGATCCGCGGCAACGTCGACACGCGCATCGGCAAGGTGCGGTCCGGAGAGCTCGACGCGGTGGTCGTGGCCGCCGCCGGACTGCGCAGGCTCGGCCGCATCGACGAGGCCACCGAACTGCTCGACCCCGTGCAGATGCTCCCCGCCCCTGCACAGGGCGCACTGGCGATCGAGTGCCGGATCGACGATCTGGACCTCGCCCGCACGCTCACCGCCGTGCTCGACGACGAGTTCACCCGCGCTGCCGTCTCGGCCGAGCGGGCGACTCTGGCCGGCCTGGAGGCCGACTGCAGCGCACCCATCGGGGCGCTGGCCGACGTGGTGAGCGATCTCGACGACGACGGACGCGCGGTGGATCGCATCTCGCTGCGCGCCGTGGTCGGCACGACCGACGGAGCGCTCCTGCGCGCGTCGGTGACCGGAGACATGGATGACGCCGAGAAGCTCGGCGCGGCACTCGCCGCCGAGCTTCTCGACATGGGGGGCGCATCGCTGCCCTCGGAGAACCGCTGGATCGGGAGTTCCAACAGATGAACCGAGCACCTTCGACCACCTCGGGCCGGGTCGCCTTCGTGGGCTCCGGCCCCGGCGACCCCGGCCTGCTGACTGTTCGTGCGCGTGACGCGCTCGCGAACGCTCCACTGATCATCACCGACGCCGACGTGCCGGAGACGATCCTCGCGCTGGTCGCGGAGGGCGCCGAGGTGCGTCCGGCCGTGGGCCAGCCCGCGGACGTCGCGCGCGACCTGGTCGCCGAGGCCCGCACCGGCCGCACCGTCGTCCGGCTGGTGAGCGGCGACCCGCTCACCACCGACCCGGTGGTGCAGGAGGCCCTCGCGGTGGCCGGCGCCGAGGTGGCGTTCGACGTCATCCCGGGCGTCCCGGCCGGCACCGCGGTGCCTGCCTACGCCGGCGTGCCGCTGGGCTCGGCGCACATCGAGGCCGACGTCCGCGCCGGTGTCGACTGGGCGCGCCTCGCCGCCGCCCCCGGCACCCTGGTGCTGCACGCGGGCGTCTCGCACCTGGCGGAGGTGGCGGCCGGGCTCACCGAGCACGGCCTCGCCGCGCAGACGCCCGTCGCCATCACGGCGAGCGGCACCTCCACCAGCCAGCGCACGGTGCAGGCCACGCTGGCCACGCTCGTGTCCGAGGGCGCCGACCTGGACGGGCCGCTGATCCTGACCGTCGGCGACGAGGTCGGCCTGCGCACCGAGCTGTCGTGGTGGGAGTCGCGCGCCCTGTACGGCTGGCGCGTCCTGGTGCCCCGCACCAAGGACCAGGCCGGCGCGATGAGCGAGCGCCTCGCCGTGCACGGCGCCTCCGCGGAGGAGGTGCCCACCATCGCCGTCGAGCCGCCGCGCTCGCCCACGCAGATGGAGCGCGCGGTCAAGGGGCTCGTCGACGGCCGCTACCAGTGGGTCGTGTTCACCTCCACCAACGCGGTGCGTGCGGTGTGGGAGAAGTTCGCCGAGTTCGGCCTCGACGCCCGCGCGTTCTCCGGCGTGAAGATCGCGTGCGTCGGGCAGGCCACGGCCGACAAGGTGCGCGAGTTCGGCATCAACCCCGAGCTCGTCCCGAACGAGACCGAGCCGGCCGAGACCTCGTCCGAGGGCCTGCTGTCGATCTTCCCGCCCTACGACGACGTGCTCGACCCGGTGGACCGCGTCCTGCTCCCGCGGGCCGACATCGCCACCGAGACGCTCGCGGCCGGCCTGCGCGACCGCGGCTGGGAGATCGACGACGTCACCGCCTACCGCACCGTCCGGGCGGCGCCGCCGCCCGCGCCGATCCGCGAGGCGATCAAGACCGGCGGGTTCGACGCGGTCTGCTTCACCTCGTCGTCCACGGTGCGCAACCTGGTCGGGATCGCGGGCAAGCCGCACGCCCGCACGATCGTGGCGTGCATCGGCCCGCAGACGGCCGAGACCGCCCGCGAGTTCGGCCTGCGCGTGGACGTCCAGCCGGAGGAGGCGCGGGTCCCCGCGCTGGTCGACGCGCTGGCCGCCCACGCCGCCCGCCTGCGGGCGGAGGGCGCGCTCCCGCCGCCCCGCAAGGCGAAGGCGCGTCGCCGCTAGAGCCCGATCGCCACGAACGGCACGGTTCTCGGAGACCTCTCCGACGAACCGTGCCGTTCGTCCGTTTCCGGGGGTGGGCGAGCGCACCCCGGGCGTGGCACCCTGCGGCTCGTACGGTCGTAGGCTGGGTGCATGGCGTTTCCCACCCACCGTCCTCGCCGGCTGCGCTCCACCCCCGCGCTCCGGCGGCTCGTCGCCGAGACCTCGCTGCAGCCCCGGCAGCTGGTGCTCCCGATGTTCGTCAAGGAGAACGCCACCGAGCCGGTGCCGATCGCCTCGATGCCCGGCGTCGTGCAGCACACGCGTGACTCGCTGCGCAAGGCGGCGGCCGAGGCCGTCGCGGCGGGGGTCGGCGGGCTGATGCTGTTCGGCGTGCCCGAGACCCGCGACGCCACGGGCTCGGCCGGCGTCGACCCGGACGGCGTGCTCAACGTCGGGCTGCGCGACCTGCGCTCCGAGGTCGGCGACGCCACGGTGATCATGGCCGACACCTGCCTCGACGAGTTCACCGACCACGGCCACTGCGGCGTCCTCGCGGAGGACGGCTCCGTGGACAACGACGCCACGCTCGCCGTCTACGCGCAGATGGCACTGGCCCAGGCCGACGCCGGCGCCCACCTGCTGGGCCCCAGCGGCATGATGGACGGCCAGGTCGGCGTCATCCGGGAGGCGCTCGACGCCGCCGGGCACCTCGACACCGGCATCCTCTCCTACACCGCGAAGTACGCCTCGGCGTTCTACGGGCCGTTCCGCGAGGCGGTGGACTCCCAGCTCAAGGGCGACCGCAAGACCTACCAGCAGGACCCGTCCAACGTGCGGGAGTCGCTGCGCGAGCTCGCACTCGACCTCGACGAGGGCGCCGACATGGTGATGGTCAAGCCCGCCATGAGCTATCTCGACGTGCTGCGCGCCGTGGCGGAGATCGCCGACGTGCCGGTGGCCGCGTACCAGGTGTCGGGGGAGTACGCGATGGTCGAGGCGGCGGCCGCCAACGGCTGGCTGGACCGCGACCGCACGATCCTCGAGACGCTCACGGCCGTGCGCCGCGCCGGCGCCGACATCGTGCTCACCTACTGGGCCACCGAGGTGGCCGCGACCCTGACCTGATCCGGGACCCTGACCTGATCGTGGCGGCGTAGCCTCCGGATCGTCACGTTTTCACCCTTACCCTGGACACGGTCCGTGGTCGGCCATACCTTTCCGCCCATGACGTCACCTTCTGACCCGCAGTGGCAGGGCCAGCCCGGTCAGCAGCCTCCGCCGGGCTACGGCCCGCCGCCCGGGTACGGGCCGCCACCCCAGCAGGGTGGGTACCCGCAGCAAGGTGGCTACCCGCCCCCCGGCTACGGCCAACAGCCCCCGCCGGGCTACGGCCAGCAGCCGCCTCCCGGCTACTCGCAGCAACCGCCGCCCGGGTACGGCCAGGCCCCTCCCGGCTACGGCCCGCCGCAGGAGTACGGCCAGCAGCAGCCCGGCTACGGCCCGCCGCCCGGGTACGGGCAGCTGCCCGGCTACGGCAGCCAGGCCCCTGTGCCGCCTGGTGCGCCCGGCCCGATCCCGGAGTGGTGGGAGCGGCTGGTCGCCCGCATCATCGACAGCGTGGCGTTCGGCGTCGTCGTCGGAATCCTGACGGTCGCCTTCACCGCCATCTTCCTCTCGACGTACAGCGGAGGCTCGATCACGCTCGTGGCCGTGCTGCCCGGGGTGATCGCGGGTCTGGCCTACGCCGCCTACGACTTCTTCATGCACTCCAGGAACGGTCAGACCCTGGGCAAGATGGTCATGAAGACAAGGCTCGTCGCTGCCGACGGCAGCAAGCCGGACCAGATGACGCTGATCAAGCGGTCGGCCCTCTACCCCGGTGTGATCGTCCTCTACTACCTGTTCAACTTCCTGCCCGTCGTGTCGATCCTCGTCAGCCTCGTCGTCGGCGTCTACCTGCTCGTCGACGCGATCTTCGTCCTCACCGACACCCCGCTGCGCCGTGCCCTGCACGACAAGTGGACCAACACGATCGTGGTCAAGGCGCAGTAGCTCCGATGTCGATCACTCTGGCTGTCGGCGCCGAGCGGTAGATTGGTGGCTGTGAGCACACCGCAGGACCCCCGGGGCGAGGGCGCGCCGTACAACCCGTACGGCCAGCCCGGGGGTTACCGCGCGGGCCAGCAGCCCGGGCAGTACACGTCGTCGCCGCTCGCGGGGCAGCCGTACCAGACCTATCCCGGGCCGCAGCTCCCGCAGGGCCAGCCCCCCCAGCCGCACGGGTACGACCCGTACAGCGGTACAGGTCCGGCCGGTTTCGGCGCCGGTGGGCCGGAGCCCGCGAAGCGGCCGGGACTGATGGTCCTGGCGCTCGTGCTCATGGTCCTCGCCGCGCTGCCGTTCCTGGTCGGGGGCGTCTACGGCCTCGTCGCGGTCAACGCCGGCTCCATCCCGCCCGAGCTGCTGACGAACCCCGAGCTGGTGCAGGCGGGTGCCACACCCGCGCTCCTCGTCCAGGCGGTGCGGCTCGTCTGCGGGATCATGCTGGCGGCCGCGCTCGTCTACGTCGCAGCGGCCGTCCTCGCCTTCCGTGGCCGCAACGCGGGGCGCATCATCGCCACGGTCCTCACCGTCGCGTTCGTGCTCCTGCTGCTCGGGGGGCTCGCCGGCGGCGCCGCGGCGGGCGGGCTGATCGGCTTCGTCGCCTTCCTCGTCGTGGCCACCGTCGGCAGCGTCGTCATCCTGTTCCTGCCGGTGTCGAACGCGTTCTTCTCCCGCCGGTAGAACTTCCCGGCCCCGCCGCGGGCCGGAACCCGGTGCGGCTGTAAGACTGGTGGACGTGGGTAGTCCCTCGTCCTCGCCCGTCGCCGGCCTCGGTACCGAGGCCTCCGCCGCCCTCTTCGCCCGCGCGTCCGCCGTGATCCCCGGCGGGGTCAACTCGCCGGTGCGCGCCTTCACCTCGGTGGGGGGCACGCCGCGGTTCATGGTGTCGGCCGCAGGCCCCTGGCTGACCGACGCCGACGGCAACCGCTACGTCGACCTCATCAGCTCGTGGGGCCCGATGATCCTCGGGCACGCGCACCCCGCCGTCGTCGATGCCGTGCGCGCCGCCGCCGGGCAGGGGCTGTCCTTCGGGGCGCCGACGCCCGCGGAGATCGAGCTGGCCGAGGAGATCATCGGCCGCGTGGCGCCCGTCGAGCAGGTGCGGCTGGTCAACTCCGGCACCGAGGCCACGATGAGCGCGATCCGGCTGGCGCGGGGCATCACCGGCCGCACGGTGATCGTCAAGTTCGCCGGCTGCTACCACGGCCACGTCGATGCGCTGCTGGCCCAGGCCGGCTCCGGCGTCGCCACACTGGGCCTGCCCACCAGCCCGGGCGTCACGGGCGCGCAGGCCGCCGACACCGTCGTCGTGCCCTACAACGACCTCGAGGCCGTCCGCGCGGTGTTCGCCGAGCGCGGCAGCGAGATCGCGTGCGTCATCACCGAGGCGGCCGCGGGCAACATGGGCGCCATCGCGCCCCTGCCCGGCTTCAACGCGGGCCTGCGCGACATCTGCCACGAGCACGGCGCGCTGTTCGTCGTCGACGAGGTGATGACGGGGTTCCGCGTCTCGCCCGCCGGCTGGTTCGGCATCGACGGCGTGCCGGGCGACCTCTACACGTTCGGCAAGGTCATGTCGGGCGGCCTGCCCGCCGCGGCTTTCGGCGGCTCCGGCGAGTACATGTCGCACCTCGCGCCGGCCGGGCCCGTCTACCAGGCGGGGACGCTGTCCGGGAACCCCGTCGCCGTCGCCGCGGGCCTCGCCACGCTCCGGGCCGCCGACGCCGGCGTCTACGCCGCACTCGACGTCAACTCCGCGCGCCTCGGCCGCATGATCGGCGACGCGCTGCGCGCCGAGGGCGTGCCGCACCGCGTCCAGTACGCCGCCAACATGCTCTCGGTGTTCTTCAGCGAGCACGAGGTGCACGACTACGCCGGCGCCCAGGCCGCCGCCACCTGGCGCTTCCCGGCGTTCTTCCACGCGCTGCTGGAGCGCGGGGTGTACCCGCCGCCGAGCGCGTTCGAGGCGTGGTTCGTCTCCGCCGCGCTCGACGACGACACGTTCGCCGTCATCGAGGCCGCCCTGCCGTTCGCGGCGAAGGCGGCCGCCACGGCCACGGCGCCCGCGGAGGCCGGCCAGTGAGTGCCCCGACGGGCCCCACCACGGTGGTGCACGTGCTCCGGCACGGCGAGGTCTTCAACCCCGACAAGATCCTCTACGGCCGGCTGCCCGGCTTCCACCTCTCGGAGACCGGCCGCCACCAGGCCGACATCGTCGCGAAGTACCTCACCGACGCCGACATCACCGCGGTCGTGGCGTCCCCGCTGCAGCGCGCGCAGGAGACGGCCACGCCGTCCGCCGCGGTGCACGGGCTGGAGATCGTCACCGACGAGCGGCTGATCGAGGCGGGCAACCGTTTCGAGGGCAAGAAGGTGGCCGTGGGCGACGGCGCGCTGCGCGACCCGCGCAACTGGCCGTTGCTGCGCGACCCGTTCACACCGTCGTGGGGCGAGCCGTACCTGCAGATCGCCCACCGCATGTTCGGGGCGGTGCACCGCGCCCGCGAGCTGGCCGAGGGGCACGAGGCGCTGTGCGTCTCCCACCAGCTGCCGATCTGGATGCTGCGCCGGTTCGTCGAGGGCAAGCGGCTGTGGCACGACCCCCGCAGGCGGCAGTGCGCGCTCGCGTCGCTGACGTCGCTGGTGTTCACGGGCACCCAGCTGACGGGCCTGCAGTACGCCGAGCCTGCCGGGGCGAGCGCCCCGACCGCCACGGGCGCATGAGGCGGCTCGGGCTGCTGCTGGCAGCGCTGCTCGTGCTGGCCGGCTGCTCGTCGACCAAGGACGCCGTCGCAACCGGCGACTCGTTCCAGTTCGTCGCGCCGGGGGGCAAGACCGAGATCACCTACGACGACCCCTCGTCGCGAGGCGCCATCCGGGGGCTGACCGGGCCGAGCCTGCTCAACTCCGGGAAGGACGTCGGGCTCGACGACTACGCCGGGCGCGTCGTCCTGATCAACGTCTGGGGGTCGTGGTGCGGGCCCTGCCGCACGGAGGCCCCCGACCTGGAGTTCGTGCAGCAGCAGACGGCCTCGCTGGGGGCCGCGGTGCTCGGCATCGACGTCCGCGACGACCGGCAGGCCGCCGCCGACTTCGTCCACGACCGGGGCCTGACCTACGACTCGATCTTCGACGACTCGGGCCGTTCGCTCGCGAGCCTGGGCGGTGTGCCGCGCAACGTCGTGCCGTTGTCGATCGTGCTCGACAAGCGGCACCGGGTGGCCGCGGTGTACCTGCAGCCGATCCGGCTGCCCGAGGTGATCCCGCTGATCCAGAAGCTGGCGGCGGAGCAACCCGTCCAGGCGGGAGGAACCGGCGGATGAGCGCTTCTGACGTGGGACGTCACGCACTACACGGCGTAGAACCCGGTGCGCGGGAACGCGGTCCCCGGGCTTACCCTCATCCCTGATGGATCCCACGACCACCCTCGCCGTGTCCGGTCCGCTGCTGCTCGCCGTGGCCGTGGCCGTGCTGGCGGGCGCGGTCAGCTTCGCGTCGCCCTGCGTGGTGCCGCTGGTGCCGGGCTACCTGGCCTACCTCGCCGGACTCGTCGGCGCCGACTCCCCGCCGGTCACCCTCGTCGAGGCGGAGCAGCGCCGTAGCGGCAAGTGGCGCGTGGCCGGGGCCGCCGCGCTGTTCGTCGCCGGCTTCACGGTCGTGTTCGGGGTGATCCTGGTCGGCGTCGTCTGGCTCTCCGACGCGCTCGTCGACAACGAGGCGCTGCTGCAGCGCATCGGTGGCGTCGTCATGATCGCGATGGGGCTGGCGTTCGTCGGGCTCATCCCGGTGCTGCAGAACGAGCGCCGCGTGCACTGGGTCCCGCGCGCGGGGCTGTGGGGCGCGCCGCTGCTCGGTGCGGTGTTCGGGCTGGGCTGGGTGCCGTGCATCGGCCCCACGCTCGCCGGCGTGGTGGCCGTCGCAGCCGGTACGGGGGGCGGGTCGTTGCGGGGGGTCGTGCTGACCGTCGCCTACTGCGCGGGCCTCGGCGTGCCGTTCGTGCTCATCGCGCTGGGGGCCTCGCGCGCCGTCCGGGCCCTGGGCTGGCTGCGCCGCCACACGCGCGCGATCCAGATCGGCGGAGGCGTGCTCATGGTGGCTGTCGGGGTGCTGCTCCTGACCGGTCTGTGGGGCGGGCTGCTGGCCCAGCTGCAGACGTCCGTCGCGACCTACGTGCCGGTGATCTGACGATGACGACGGAGACGCCGACCGGCATCGAGACCCCGGCTCCCGCGCCCCCGGGCCCCGGCTCGCGCGCACCGAGGGTCAGGCTCGTGTGGACGGCGCTGCGCAACGCGTGGCGCACGCTCACCTCGATGCGCACCGCGCTCATCCTGCTGTTCCTGCTGGCCGTGGCCGCGCTCCCCGGCGCGCTGCTGCCGCAGCGGTCGCTGAACCAGTCGCTGGTGGACTCCTACTTCACCCAGTACCCGGCGATCGCACCGGTGCTGGACAAGCTGGACTTCTTCGACGTCTTCGCGTCGCCGTGGTTCGCCGCGATCTACCTGCTGCTGATGGTCTCGCTCGTCGGCTGCGTGCTGCCCCGCGCGTGGGAGCACCTCAAGAACACCCGCGCCCGGCCCGTCGCCGTGCCCCGCAACCTCGCCCGGCTGCCGCACCACGACACCCTCACGCTCGACATGGACGTCGACGAGGCCGCCGCCCGCGTGCGGACCCGCCTGAAGGGCTGGCGCCGCACCGAGGCAGAGGTCGGCGACGGGCGCACCTTCTCCGCCGAGAAGGGATACCTGCGCGAGGCCGGCAACCTGGTGTTCCACCTCAGCCTGATCGGCCTGCTGATCGGCTTCGCCGCCGGCAAGCTCTGGGGCTACGACGGCCAGGTCATCGTCATGTCCGACGGCGGGCAGTTCTGCAACACCGGCATCCTCGGCTACGACTCGTTCAACGCCGGCCTGCGCGTGGACGGCACCGACCTCCAGCCGTTCTGCATCAAGGTCGACGACTTCAAGGCCACCTACCTGCCCAGCGGGCAGGCCGACAGCTACAACGCGACGCTGGGCTACCAGACCACGGCGGACCTGAACGACGGGTCGCAGCAGTGGCGTCCCTTCCCGCTCGCGGTCAACAACCCGCTGCGCCTCGACGGCAGCCGTGTCTACCTGCTCAACCACGGCTACGCGCCGCGGTTCACCGTGACCTTCCCCGACGGGCAGAAGCGCACCGGCGAGGTCCAGTGGAAGCCGGTCGACACCACCACCTACCTCTCGCAGGGGGCCACGAAGTTCGCCCGCCCCGGCGTCACGAGCGAGGCGGAGCGGCTCAAGACGGGCCTGGCGATCACCGGGCTGTTCGCGCCCACCACCTCGGGCGGCACGGTCGTCACCTCCGTCTTCCCGGCTCTGGACGACCCGGAGGTGGCCGTCGACGTGCTGCAGGGCGATCTGGGGCTCGACGACGGCCGCGGCCAGTCGATCTTCGAGGTCGACCAGAGCAAGGTCGACTCGGGCGCGCTGAAGCAGGTCGCGCGCGCCAACCTCGTTCCCGGCCAGTCCCTGACGCTCGCCGACGGCACCATCGTCACCTTCGACGACGTGCGGCAGTGGGTGGCGCTGCAGGTGAGCCACGACCCGGGCCAGGACGCGGTGCTGGTGTTCGCGATCCTGCTGCTCGTCGGCCTGTTCGCCTCGCTGACGATCCGCAGGAGGCGGTTCTGGGCGCGGCTCACCCCCGTCACCGGGGAGGACGGCACGAAACGTACGGTCGTGGAGATCGGTGGGCTGGCGCGCACCGATCGCGCGGGGTACGGCGAGGAGTTCGACCGTCTACGGACGGATCTGGCGCATGACGAGAAGGACAGCTGACCCATGTCTCTCAGTGAGCTCTCGCTCTACAGCGACCGCCTCTACATGGCCGCCGTCGGGGTGTACGTCCTCGCGATGGTCCTGCACGGCATCGAGTACGCCGTCGAGCGAGCCGCGAAGCCGGTGCTCGTCGGCACGGGCGGCGAGGAGATCGAGGCGGGCGCCGACGGCGCCGTCCTCGACCGGCCGGCCGTCGACGCCGGCACCGACGCCCCCGCGGTCCGTCCTCCCTCCGAGCGCTACGGCCGGATGGCGGTGTCGCTGGTGGTGCTGGGCGCCGCGCTGCACCTGTTCTCGATCGTGTTCCGGGGCCTCGCGGCGCAGCGCTGGCCGCTGGGCAACATGTACGAGTTCACCTCGGCCATCACCCTCGCCGCGGTGGTCACCTGGCTCGTGATGCTGCGCCGCCACCCCGCGATGCGCCCGGTCGGCCTGTTCGTGCTGTTCCCGGTGGTCGTGCTGCTGTTCCTCGGCGGCACGGTGCTCTTCACCCCCGCCGAGCCGGTGATGCCCGCGCTGCAGTCGTACTGGCTGGTCATCCACGTCACCACGATCAGCATCGCGTCCGGGCTGCTGCTGGTGCCGGGCGTCGCGAGCCTGCTGTTCCTGCTGCGCCGCTCGGGCAAGCTCACCGGCTTCGCCGAGCGGCTGCCCTCGGCCGACGCGCTCGACCGCCTCGCCTACCGCGTCACGATCATCGGCTTCCCGCTCTACACGTTCGCCGTCATCGCGGGCGCGATCTGGGCCGAGGCCGCATGGGGCCGGTTCTGGGGCTGGGACCCGAAGGAGACCGTCGCGTTCGTCGCGTGGGTGGTCTACGCGGCCTACCTGCACGCTCGCGCCACGGCCGGCTGGCGCGCCGAGCGGGCTGCCGCCATCAACGTCCTCGGTTTCGCAGTGATGATCTTCAACCTGTTCTTCATCAACATGGTCGTGGCGGGCCTGCACTCGTACGCGGGGCTCCCGGGCTGACCGCCACGACGCGCCACCCGTCCGCGCCTCGACCCGACGGTGCGGCGCGACTACCGTCGGCGTTCGTGGCGAGGTCGAGTGGTCAGCACGGCGGGTTCGGCGGGATGTGTCGATGACGGAGCCTCAGTCCGAGGACGACCGGGACTACCCGGACGGCTCGGTGGGCCGCTACGTCCGCGAGCAGTGGGGGACGGCACCCTCTCGCACCCCACGAGCCACGCGGCCCTACGTGGGGCCGGTGCAGCCGGTCCCGAACCCGGAGGAGACGGCAGAGCCGGTGCCTGCTCCCCGCTCCGGTGACGACCCGGTGGACGACCGTGCCGAGGACTCGACGGACGGCGCGGCCGTCCTCGGCGAGAACGACGACGGCGACGCCATGGGCACCCGCACGGGCGCCTTCCCCGCGGTGGATCCCCACGCCGCGTGGCAGGCGCCGCCGCCGCGTCCTTCGCCCGCAGCGCCGCCGCCCGCAGCGC
>NZ_JAOPWR010000107.1 GCF_025965585.1 Pseudonocardia sp. | reverse complement strand
GTGGACCTCATCCCAGCTCGGTGCGCAGCAGGCGCGCGGCGGCGGCCATGGCTCTCATCTTCCCCTCGGCGGATGCGCGGGGCAGGTACTTCATGCCGCAGTCGGTGGACAGGACGATCTGGGTGGGCGTGATGCGGTCGAACGCTCGGCGAGCCCGGGCGGCCACGAGCTCGGGGGTCTCGACCTCGGGGGTGGACAGGTCGATCACGCCGAGGATGATCGTCTTGTCGGTCAGGTCGGAGAGGACCCCGAGGTCCAGCCCGGATTGGGCGGTCTCGATCGAGATCTGGTCCACGGGGCAGCCGGCCAGCTCGGGGAGGAAGGAGTAGCCCTCGGGCCGTTCGTGGATGATCGCGGCGTAGCCGAAGCAGATGTGGACCGCGGTGGTGCCGGAGACGCCGTCCAGTGCGGCGTTGAGGGCGGCGAGGCCGTAGGCGCGGGCGGCGTCGGGCCGGGCCTGCATGTAGGGCTCGTCGATCTGGACGACGTCCGCGCCGGCGTCGTGCAGGTCCTTGACCTCGGCGTTGACAGCCGCGGCATAGGCCATCGCCGCGGCCTCGGCGTCGGGGTAGTGGTCGTTCTGGGCCTGCTGGCTCATCGTGAACGGCCCTGGCACCGTGATCTTGATCGTCCGGTCGGTGTGGGCCCGGAGGAATCGCAGGTCCTCGGCCTGGACCGGGTGGGGGCGTCGGATCGGGCCGGTGATGCGGGGGACCGGATTGGGGTGTCCGCTGCGGTCCAGCGCGGTGCCCGGGTTGTCGATGTCGACGCCGTCGAGGGCGGTGGCGAAGTGGTTGGAGTAGCTCTCCCGGCGGATCTCCCCGTCGGTGACGATGTCGAGGCCTGCGTCCTCCTGCGCGCGGATCGCCAGCAGGGTGGCGTCGTCCTGGGCCTGCGCGAGGAACTCCGGGTCCACCCGCCACAGCTCCTTCGCCCGAACCCGGGGCGGGAACCGTCCCGCGAGCTTCGAGCGGTCGATCAGCCAGTCGGGTTGGGCGTAGCTCCCGACCAGCGATGTCGGCAGCAGTGGCAGCGTCACGATGTCTCCCTGGAGGTGGGGTGAGCCGAGGGCTCGAGCACGAAACGTCCGTAGACGGCTGGAGCCGGGCGGTCGCCGGACCTCGTGGTGCCGACTCGGGGATGGTGTGGCATTGCGACCGGCGGGAGTCAGAGCATGGCGTCGATCTCGGCGCGATGGAAGGTCAGCGGCGTGGTGGGGAAGCCGAACTCGTCCTTGTGCAGGGTTGGCGATCCGCACCAGCCGCAGCGGCCCGCCGCGTCCAGAACGGCGCGGCTCTCGAGTTCGCTGCGGCGGTCACCGGAAGGGCCGGCCAGGGACTTCTGCGCGCCTGGCACTGCTGTCGACCTGTGGTTGCGGCTGGAGACCTGCTTGTAGATCCACCAGGCGCCGAGCGGGATCGCGACGATCACGGCGGCGCCGAGCAGCCACTGCACGAGCCCGACCACGATGCCCACGGCGATGCCGGCCAGCACGAGCACCCCGACGATCTGCGCCACTCGCAGCAGGATCTTCGCCATGGTCGCTGCCCCTTCGCGTGCCGGGATCCCCGAATCCGCGTTACCGACGGTACCGGGATACATCTGGGTGGGGTGAGGGCCGTTCAGCGGTTGTCCATCGCCCATCCAGCGGACGACTCCCTGATCGGACACGGCAATCGCTGCTGCAGATCATGTCCCGCTGCCGAACAGCGTTCGTCAGCCCTTGGCGGGGGCGGTGCGGGTGGGAGCACCGGAGAGCAGCGCCTCGCGCTCCGTCGATGCGGGTGGCGCTGCCCGGGCTGCAGGGCCGGGGGTCAGGTGGCGGCCCGGGCGGGTTGCACGATCGTGAGCTGTCGACCGGCGGCGCGGCGGGCAGTGTCGTGTCCGGGGTGACAATGGTGAACGCGGCGCCGCCCTCGGGAGCGGGTCCGGCGTTGACCGAGCCGCCCATCCGGGTGACCAGTCCTCGGATCAGGGCCGGCCCGCCGCCGCCGGTGCCGACCAGGCGAACCCTCGTACCGCGGTCAGCGGGGTGTGTAGCTCGTACGAGGCCGAGAGCAGGAACTCTCGTTGACGGCGCTTCCGGGCTGACCCTGCCTCACGACGACTTGCCCGATGATGACGGCATCCTGATCTGTCCCGAACATTCGATCAGCACTGTCGCTGCCATGCGCTCAGTTGCTCTCGCCGGACTGCTCGCCTCGGTCGCCGTCGTCGCCGCCGGCTGCGGCACCACTGCGGCCGCTCCCTCCCCGTCCACCACACCGCCGACAGCGGCGAAGAAGCACGCCGCCGGCATCCGCGGCCGGGTCACCGCCGAGAACGGTTCGACCTGGACCGTCACCACCCTGAAGGGCAAGGCGATCACCGTGACGCTCACCCCGCAGACCGCGTTCGGCACCAAGATCGCCCCGGCCACGCAGGCACAGTTCCCGGTCGGCAGCCAGGTCCGGGTGGCAGGGAGGCCGAGCGGGTCCGCGATCACCGCCGTCCGGATCGCCGCGCCCGTGGCGCCGAAGCCCACCCCGGCGAACACCACGTCCGCCCCTGCGGCGCCGGGAGCCTGACCCGGGTGGCCGGGTCCTTACCTGACCCGAACATCACCTGCACCGGGCGTTGACCGGGCCTCGGCATGGTCACCTCGATGACCTGTCAGCCCACGACATGACCGGCCCCGTGACGATCAGAAGGATGTCGACAGCCATGCCTGCAGCTCTACGGACGGCGGTGGGTCCCAGCAGCCCGGGAGTCACTGATCGTGATGCGGTACGGCGGTTGCTGCAGCGGGTGGGGTTGGGCCCGCGGCGCGGAGAGCTCGATGCCGCGGCCTCAGCCGGGTTCGACTCCACCGTTGCGACGCTGACCGGCCCGGCAGGCCCTGACGTGGGCGCGACGGCGACACCGCCGCCGTCGTTCCCGGCGCCGTCGGCCCGTCCCGGGAGGAACGACGTCGCCGCCCGCCGGGCGCAGCTTCAGCAGGAACAGGTGCAGGCCCGGCAACTCGTGGTCTGGTGGCTCGACCGGATGGCCGCCGTCGACGCCCCCTACCCGGAACGGCTGACCTGGTTCTGGCACGGGCATTTCGCGACCAGTGTGCAGAAAGTGCGCTACGCGTCGCTGATGTACGGGCAGAACGCCACCCAGCGGCGACTGGGCGCCGGTGATTTCCGGGCGCTGGCGCAGGCGATGGTGGTGGATCCGGCGATGCTGGTGTGGCTCGACGGCGGTGGGAACACCGTCGGCAAACCGAACGAGAACCTGGCCCGGGAGTTCATGGAGCTCTTCACCCTCGGGGTGGGCGACTACACCGAGGACGACGTCCGCCAGGCCGCCCGCGCGCTGACCGGCTGGCAGGTCGACGTCGTGGCCGACACCTCGTCGCTCAACCCACGCCGCCACGACAACGGCCCGGAGACCGTGCTCGGGAGCACCTTCGCCTACGACTCCACGAGCCTCGTGAACATGTTGCTCACCCGACCGGCATCACCGATGTTCATCGCCGGCCGGATCTGGACTCGTTTCGTCTCCGACACCCCACCCGACCCGGCCACCCTCGACGCCCTGGTGGCCGCGTACGGACCCGGACACGACGTCACCGCGCTGATCCGCGCCGCCGTCACCTCGCCGGCGTTCCGCTCGCCCGCCTCGGTACTCGTCCGCCAGCCCGTGGAATGGCTGGTCGCAGCCCTGCGAGCGCTGCGGCTGCCCGCGTCGAAGCTGCCCCCGGCCGCCCTCCATGGAGGGCTGACCGGGCTCGGGCAGGTCCCGTTCGACCCACCCGACGTCGGTGGCTGGCCCGCGGGCACTCCGTGGCTGACCACCGCCGCGGCGCTCAGCCGGATCAAACTGGCGCAGGTACTGGCCACCAAGGGCGACATCACCCCGGTCACCGACACCGCACCGTCCGGTCGGGTCGAGGCCACCGCGGCGCTGCTCGGGCTGCCCGGCTTCACCGCCCGCACCGCCTCCGCGCTCGCGCCCCTGGCCGGACAGCCCGCACAGCTGGTCGCCGCCGCGTTGGCCAGCCCCGAGAACTGCGTCAGCGCATGACCGGGTCCGGCATCTCGCCCGGTGGCACCGGCCCCGTCTTCTGCCTCCCCGCAACGACAGAGGAGCTCACGTGAAGGCCCTGACGCGTCGTCGGTTCCTCACCTACTCCGGCGCCGCGGCCGCGGTGGCCGCCGCGGGTGGGATCGGCTGGAAGGAGCTCGCCGACCGGACCCGCACCGACCCGCTGCCGCCCGGCACCGGTGTGCTCGTGGTCGTCACGCTCTACGGCGGCAACGACGGCCTCAACACCGTGGTCCCCGCGGCCGACGCGGCCTACCAGTCGGCACGCCCCGACCTGGCCTACGCCGAGCACGAGGTGCTCGACATCGGCGAGGGGCTCGGCCTCAACCCCGGCATGGCCGGGCTCAAGAAGCAGTGGGACGCCGGCACCCTGGCCGTGGTGCGCGGGGTGAGCTACCCGCAGCCCGACCACAGCCATTTCCGGTCCATGGACATCTGGCAGACCGCCTCCCCTGATCACCCGCTCTCCACCGGCTGGATCGGTCGCTGGCTCGACACCGACGGGCGTGACCCGCTCAAAGCCATCTCACTGGAGCCCGTGCTGCCACCGCTGCTGGCCGGGGCCACCACCGCGGGCGCCGCGCTGCCGCTGAGCGGACTCGTGCTCCCGAAGGGCCCGGTCGGCACCGCGTTCTCCGCGATGGGCGGCACGTCCGACGGTGAACCGGACCTGCAGGCCTTCGCAGCCAGAGCGATCACGGATCTGCACCGGACCGTGGACACCCTCGGTCCCGCCGTCGACTCCTCACACGCCGCCGCGGACCCCGCATCCGGGAAACAGGGTGGGGGAGCGCGCAGCATGCTCGCCACCCAGCTCGACGTCGTCGCGCGGTGTGTGGAGATGGGTGCCCCGAGCCGGGTGTACTCGGTCAGCCTCGGCGGGTTCGACACCCATGCCGACGAACGCGGCACGCAGCAGCGCCTGCTCACCGAGGTCGACGCGGCCGTGTCGGGGTTCCTGACCCGGATGGCCGGCACCGACCGCGGCAGGCACGTCGTCCTGATGGCGTACTCCGAGTTCGGGCGCCGGGTCGCCGCCAACGCCAACCAGGGCACCGACCACGGCACCGCCGGTCCCGTGCTCATCGCCGGCGCCGGCGTCAAGGGCGGGTTCGTCGGCACCCAGCCCAGCCTCACCGACCTCGCCGACGGTGACCTGAAACCCTCCACCGACTTCCGCGATGTCTACGCAACCCTGCTGGCCGGCGTCCTGGGGTCCGACCCCGCACCTGTCCTCGGGCCCGGGCGTTCCACCTTGCCCCTCCTGAGCACCTGACGCCGCCACGCTCGGCTACTTGAGGATGTTGACGGCGCGGGCGATGACGAGTGCGACGGTGATGAGTGATACCAGGGACTGGACGAGCATGGTGAGCTTCGCCCACCGGGTCAGGGGCATCACGTCGGTGGGGCTGAACGCGGTGGCGTTGGTGAAGGACAGGTAGAGGTAGTCGGTGAACTGCGGTTCCCAGTCGGGATGGGCGAGTTCGGGACTCTGCATCTGGACGAACAGGAAGTCGGGCAGGGTGCGGCGGGCGTGTGCACGGGCGGCGGGTCCGCCGCGGTCGAACTGCCAGTACCAGATGGCGAAGGCGATGATGTTGGTCAGCCAGATCGCGGCCCCGGTGGACAGGAGCGGGCCGGCGTCCTGGCCGAGTCGTCCGTTGACCAGGCCGATGACGAGCAGGGTGGCAGACCAGGCGTTGGCCAGGCTCAGCAGGCCGGCCAGCACCAGGCTGGTGGCGCGGAGCATCGTCGACTCGCGGTTGAACCGGGAGGGGCTGGCGATGATCAGCCCGATCAGCAGGGCGAGCTCGAGGCCGGGCAGCAGCCAGCGTGAGACCAGGACCAGGTTGTCGGGCAGGGCGACCTGCAACCCGATCGCGACCAGGATGGCTGCGGTGACCGGCCAGCGGCTCTCCCCGCTGGTCTCGCGCAGCCAGGCCGGTACGTGGACGTGACCGGCGGCGTCGCGGGTCCGGGCCATCCCGGCGGTGGTGGCGTGGCCGATCCGGGTGGCGGAGCCGGTGATCGGGCGGTGACCTCCGCAGACCGCTTCCTCGAGCCTCATCAGCTCTTCGTGCACCGCGGCCAGGGCCTTCAGCTGGTGCGCCGTCACCGCGTCGGCCAGGGGTTCGGCACCCGCACCGCCCGGCCCGCGTGTTCCTGTGCCCGGGTCCTGCTCGGGTGGAACCTCGGGATGGGGCTGGTCCTCGTCGAGGCTCATCGTCGCTCCTGAACGCATCTCCACGGCGGACGGGCCGCTTGCCCGGTCGACTGTAGTGACGGCGCTGAGGACGACGCCGGTCGCCGGTCGGTCCTCGCCGCGTGCCTCGACCGGCACACGCCCGGTACATCTCAGGGTCAGTAGCCTCGCAGCGTGTCCGTCCCCGTCCAGGTTCCCGTCGATGCCCGTCCGCGAGCCGGCTCCGCTCAGCGGGGTATCGAGTTGGTGCTGCTGGTCTTCGCCGCGGCAGTGGTGACGCTGGCGTTGGTGTTGACCGAGGCCGACCAGAGCCAGACGCTGTCGCTCCAGTTGCTCTACCTGGGGCTGGGGTATCTGGGGCTGTTCGGCGGCGCGCACCTGGTGGTGCGCCGCTTCGCCCCGTCCGCCGATCCGTTGATCCTGCCCATCGTGGCGCTGCTCAACGGCCTGGGCCTGGTCATGATCCACCGACTCGATCTCGCCGCCGCCGTGCAAGCAGTCCAGCAGGGCAACCCCGTGCCGGCGGCGGCCGCGCCCCGGCAGCTGGCGTGGACGGCGTTCGCGTTGGTGCTGCTGGCCGTCGCGCTCTGGCGGATCCGCGACCATCGCGTCCTGGCCCGCTACGCCTACACCCTCGGGCTGGGCGGGCTGGTGCTGCTGGCGTTGCCGGGCCTGCTCCCGGCGAGTATCTCCGAGATCAACGGGGCCAAGCTGTGGCTGCGGCTGGGCCCGTTCTCGATCCAGCCCGGCGAGTTCGCCAAACTCATGATTATCGTGTTCGTGGCGGCGTTCCTGGTGGCAAAGCGCGAGCTGTTCCGCACCGCCGGGCGCCGGTTCCTCGGGGCCGAGCTACCCCGGCTGCGCGATCTCGCCCCGCTGGTGGTGGCCTGGGTGCTGTCGCTCGCCGTGCTCACCGTCGAGCGCGAGCTCGGGGCGTCACTGCTGATCTTCGGGGTGGTGCTGGTCCTGGTCTACGCCGCGACCTCGCGGGTGTCCTGGGTGCTCGTCGGCCTGGTCTTCTTCGCCGCGGGCTGTGTGATGTCGTACTACCTGTTCGCCCACGTCCAGACCCGGGTCCAGGTGTGGCTCAACCCGACCGGCGATGCGCTCGGCAGCGGATACCAGGTGTCGCAGTCGTTGTTCGGGCTGGGCACCGGCGGGCTGGGTGGTACCGGGCTCGGAGCGGGCCGGCCGGACCTGGTGCCGTTGGCCAACGCCGATTTCATCGCCTCCGGGATCGGCGAGGAGCTGGGGATGATCGGGCTGGCGGCGGTGTTGCTGCTGTACCTGGTGCTGGTCATGCGCGGACTCAAGGCGGCGGTGGTGTGCCGCGATCCGTTCGGCAAGCTGCTGGCCACCGGGTTGGCGATGACGATCGCCCTGCAGGTGTTCATCGTCGTCGGCGGGGTCACGAACCTCATCCCGGAGACCGGGCTGACCACCCCGTTCCTGTCCTACGGCGGATCGTCGCTGCTGGCCAACTACATCCTCGTGGCGCTGCTGCTGCGGATCTCCGACGCCGCCCGGCGCCCCGCCGTCACCCCCCGGCCCGCGCAGGTGCCGCTCGCCGACGCCTCCACCGAGATGGTCGCCCGGCC
>NZ_JAOPWR010000098.1 GCF_025965585.1 Pseudonocardia sp. | reverse complement strand
GCCGCCCGCCCGCTCCCGGTGGTGGAGGACGCCGCACCCTAGCGGCGACCGAGCACGTGTCCGCCGCGCCACTGCCCTTCGCCGTTCGGGCCGGCCCCGTCGTGTTCCGCGGCTCCGACGCGGTGCGTGCCGGGCCGATGACCGAGGCTCGGCTGCGCGTGCCCGCTACCTCGTGGCTCTTCCCCGGCGGCGGCGCGCACTCCTACGCCGCTCTGGTGCTACACCGGGATGTGTTGCGCGCAGCGAGATCCAGCGCCGGCGCGGCGGCCCGGTCGCCGTCAGCGCACGCCCCCGCACGAGAAGTGGCGCGAGCGGCCGAAGGCCTTGGGAGCGTTCTCCCGATGCGGCACCGGGGCTGCGTCACCCGCCGAACCAGCCCATCCGCCGGCTGATCTCCCCTGCGGCCGCCTTGAGCGGCTCGATCAGCTCGAGCAGGCGCGGTTCGTCCAGGCGGTAGGACGGGCCGCTGACGCTCAGGGCCGCGATCACCTCGCCCGCGCGGTCGAGGATCGGGGCGGCGACGGCGTTGAGGCCCGTCTCGTACTCCTCCAAGGCCACCGCGTGGCCGACGGCGCGGACGCGCTCCAGCTCGGCGTCCAGCTCCGCGGCGGAGGTGACGGTGGCGGCGGTCATCCGCTTCATCCCGGACGCGGCGAGCAGCGCGGCCCGATGCTCCGCGGCGATGTGGGCGAGCAGCACCTTCCCGCTGGACGTGCAGTGCAGCGGCGTCAGCCGGCCGATCCAGTTGTGCGTGGCCACGGTGGACGGGCCGCGCGCCTGGTCGACGTTCACCGCCCAGTGCTCCTGCAGGACGGCGACGTTGATCGTCTCGCTCATCTCCCCGGCCAGCCGGTGGCACACCGCCCGGCCCTGCCGGGTGACGTCGAGCCGGTCGGAGACGGCGCCGGCGAGCGGGATGAGCCCGAAGCCGAGCCGGTACTTGCCACGGTCGGCGGCCTGCTCGACGAGCCCGCGCCCCTCCAGTGCGCCGAGCAGGCGGAACGCCGTGGACTTGTGCACGTCGATCTCGGAGGCCACCTCGCTGACGCCCGCCTCGCCACGTCTGGCGAGGATCTCGAGGACGCTGATGGCCCGATCGACGGATTGGACGCCACCATCGCGACCAGCCGTGTTGCTCATGACGAAACTATAAGCATCTATCCGAACGCAATGCTTGACGTAGCGACGATTCCGAGCACGATCGTGCCGTGCCCAGCCTTTACATCGACGGAAAATGGACCGCCGGATCCGGCGGTACCGCGGACGTGCTCAACCCGTTCGACGCGAGCGTGGTGCAGACCGTGGACCAGGCAGGTCCGGACGACGTCGAGCGGGCCGTCGCCGCGGCCCGCGCCGCGTTCGACACCGGGCCCTGGCGCACCACGTCCGCCTCCGAGCGGTCAGCGCTGCTGCGCCGCATCTCCGAGCTGCTGGTGCGCGACAAGGAGGAGATCGCCCGCACCGAGACCCTCGACACCGGCAAGACGCTGAAGGAGAGCCGCATCGACGTCGACGACGTCACCGCGGTCTTCCGCTACTACGCCGACCTCGCCGACAAGGACGCGGGCCGCATCGTCGACACGGGCATGGACAACGTGCTCTCCCGCGTGGTGCACGAGCCCGTCGGCGTCTGCGCGCTCATCACGCCGTGGAACTACCCGCTGCTGCAGCTGTCGTGGAAGGTCGCGCCCGCGCTGGCCGCCGGCAACACGATGGTGATCAAGCCCAGCGAGGTCACGCCGCTGACCAGCGTGATGCTGGTGCGGCTGTGCGAGGAGGCGGGCGTGCCGCCGGGCGTGGTCAACATCGTGCTGGGTGAGGGCCGGTCCGTCGGCGCGCCGCTCACCGAGCACGACGACGTCGACATGGTCAGCTTCACCGGCGGCCTTGCCACGGGGCAGGCGATCATCCGGGCGTCCGCCGCCACCGTGAAGCGCGTGGCCGTGGAGCTGGGCGGCAAGAACCCCAACATCATGTTCGCCGACGTGGACCTCGACCTCGCCGCCGACTGGGCGATGACCGCGGTGTTCCTGCACTCCGGGCAGGTGTGCTCGGCGGGCGCCCGGCTGATCGTCGAGGAGTCGATGCACGACGACCTCGTGGCCGAGATCGCGCGTCGGGCCCAGCTGATCCGCATGGGCAACGGCCTCGACGAGACCAGCGAGGTGGGCCCGCTCGTCTCCGCCGCGCACCGCGCGAAGATCGAGGACTTCGTCGCGTCCGCGCTGGCCGAGGGCGCCACGCTCGTCACCGGCGGCGCCCGCCCGGAGGGCCCGGACCTGCAGAAGGGCTGGTTCTACCCGCCCACGCTGCTCACCGGCGTCCGCCGCGACATGCGCGTGATCCGCGAGGAGACGTTCGGGCCGATCCTCACCGTCGAGACGTTCCGCACCGAGGAGGAGGCCGTCGCGCTCGGCAACGACACCGAGTACGGCCTCGCCGGCGCGGTCTGGACGCCCGACATGGCCAAGGCCCACCGAGTGGCCGGGGCGCTGCGCCACGGCACGGTGTGGATCAACGACTACCACCCCTACGTCCCCGCGGCGGAGTGGGGCGGGATGAAGCGGTCGGGCAACGGGCGCGAGCTCGGGCCGACCGGGCTGGCCGAGTACCAGGAGCACAAGCACATCTGGCACAACACCGACCCCGCGCCATCGCGGTGGTTCTCCGGAGACGCTCGAGTTCGAGAAGAGGATGGGCCATGACCGCGATCGACAACTCCGACAGCGACGCGCTCGCCGGGTTCGGCTACAAGCAGGAGCTGGAGCGTTCGCTCGGCTCCTTCTCCAGCTTCGCGGCCGGGTTCAGCTACATCTCGATCCTGACCGGGGTGTTCCAGCTCTTCTACTTCGGCTTCGGTGCCGGGGGGCCTGCGTTCATCTGGACGTGGCCGCTCGTGTTCCTCGGCCAGCTCGCCGTCGCGGCCTGCTTCGCCGAGATGGCGGGGCAGTTCCCGCTCGCCGGCTCGGTGTACCAGTGGTCCAAGCAGATCACCAAGCCGCTGACGTCGTGGCTGGCCGGCTGGATCATGTCGATCGGCGCGATCGTCACCGCGGCCGCGGTGGCCGTCGCCTACCAGGTGATCCTCCCGCAGGTCACACCGTTCTTCCAGTTCGTCGGCGGGCCGGACGACGTCGGGGTGTTCACCACGCCGGGCGGGGCGCAGAACGCGATCCTGCTCGGCGTCGTGCTCGTCGTGTTCTGTACGACCATCAACATCATCGGTGTCCGGCTGATGTCGAGGATCAACAACTTCGGCGTGGCCGTGGAGCTCACCGCCGTGGTGTTGCTCATCATCGTCCTGGCCTTCCACATCCGGCGCGGTCCGCAGGTGGTGTTCGACACGAGCGGTACCGGCGACGGGCACTCGCTCGGGTACCTGGGCGCCTTCCTCGTGGCCGCCCTGATGAGCGCGTACGTGTTCTACGGCTTCGACACGGCGGGCGCGCTCGCCGAGGAGACCGTTGAGCCGCGCCGTCACGCACCGCGGGCGATCCTGCGTGCCATCACCGCGGCGTTCGTCGTCGGCGGGCTGCTGATGCTGGTCGGGATGATGGCCGTCGGCGACATCCACGCGTCCGAACTGAGTACCTCGGGCATGCCCTACCTGGTGAAGAGCACGCTCGGCGACGGGCTCGGCAACGCGTTCCTGGTGTGCTCCGCGATCGCCATCACCGTCTGCTGCCTGGCCGTGCAGACCGCGGCGATCCGGATGATCTTCTCCATGGCCCGTGACGGGCGGCTGCCGTTCGGTGCGGCGCTGTCGAAGGTGTCGCCGAGGTCGAAGACCCCGGTGCTGCCCGCGCTGATCACCGGCGGGCTGGCGATCGTCCTGCTGGTGATCAACATCGGCAACCAGCGGGTGTTCACGGTCCTCACCTCGATCGCGATCATCCTGTTCTACGTCCCCTACCTGATGGTGACCGGCCCGATGCTGTTGCGCAGGCTGCGTGGGCACTGGCCGCGCCCCGAGCACGGCGAGTTCTTCTCCCTGGGCCGGTGGGGCCTGCTCGTCAACATCATCGCGGTGGTCTACGGCGCCGGCATGACGATCAACCTGGCCTGGCCGCGGCCCGAGGTCTACGGCAACGACGCCTGGTACTACCAGTGGGGAGCGGTAGTCTTCACCGCCGTGATCGTTGTGGTCGGGCTCGTCGTCGTCGCCATCACGCGGCGGCACCGCGTCACGCCGCTCCCCGCCGCGCAGGTGCAGGGTGAGGCGGCATGACGACCTTCGACTACGTCGTCGTCGGCGGCGGGTCCTCGGGCTGCGCGCTGGCCGCCCGGCTCTCGGAGGACCCGTCCGTCACCGTCTGCCTCCTGGAGGCGGGTCCGTCCGATGTGGACGACCCCGCGATCCTGCGGCTCGAGGACTGGATGGGCCTGCTCGACTCCGGCTATGACTGGGACTACCTCGTCGAGCCCCAGGAGCACGGCAACTCCTTCCTCCGCCACGCCCGCGCCAAGGTGCTGGGCGGCTGCTCGTCGCACAACTCGTGCATCGCGTTCTGGACGCCGCGCGAGGACCTCGACGAGTGGGCCGCGATGGGCTGCACCGGCTGGAGCGCCGACGAGTGCTGGCCGCTCATCCAGCGCCTGGAGACCAACGACGGGGAATGGGAGGGCCACGGCCGCTCCGGCCCGGTCAACCTGCGCCAGATCCCGCCGGACGACCCGTGCGGCGTCGCCGTGCTGGAGGCGGCGGCCGCGGTCGGGCTGCCCACCGTCCGCTTCAACGAGGGCCACACCGTCACCGACGGGGCCGGCTTCTTCCAGATCAACGCGGCCGCGGACAACACCCGCATGTCGTCCTCGCACGCGTACCTGCACCCGATCATCGGCAAGCGTCCGAACCTGGAGATCCGCACCGGCGCGTGGGCGTCTCGCGTCCTGTTCGAGGGGGAGCGTGCCACCGGCGTCGAGTACCAGCAGGACATCGGACCGGGCCGGCACGTGGTGGACGCACGCCGCGAGGTGATCCTCTCCACCGGCGCGATCGACACCCCCAAGCTGCTCATGCTCTCGGGCATCGGGCCGTCGGCGCACCTGCGTGAGATGGGCCTCGACGTGCTGGTGGACGCGCCCGGCGTCGGCGCCAACCTCGACGACCACGTCGAGGGCCTCGTGATGTGGGAGGCCGCGAAGCCGATGGTCACGAGCTCCACCCAGTGGTGGGAGATCGGGCTGTTCGCGCGCACCGAGGAGGGCCTGGACCGGCCGGACCTGATGATGCACTACGGCTCGGTGCCGTTCGACCTGAACACGGTGCGCTGGGGCTACCCGACCACCGACAACGGGTTCTGCCTCACCCCGAACGTCACGCGGGGGAAGTCGCGCGGCACGGTCCGGCTGCGGTCGTTGGACTTCCGTGACCGCGCTCGCGTGGATCCGCGGTACTTCACGGATCCCGAGGGTCACGACATGGCCGTCATGCTGCACGGGGTGAAGCTCGCGCGGGAGATCGCGGAGCAGCCCGCGCTCAAGGAGTGGATCACCCGGGAGCTCACGCCGGGCCCGGACGCGGTGACCGATGACGAGCTCGTCGACTACATCACCAAGGCCCACAACACCGTCTACCACCCGGCGTGCACGGCGAAGATGGGCCCGGAATCGGACCCGATGGCCGTGGTGGACCCGCAGCTGCGCGTGCGCGGGGTGGAGGGGCTGCGGATCGCCGACGCGTCGATCCTGCCGTTCCTGCCGGCGATCAACCCCAACATCACCTGCATGATGATCGGAGAGAAGGCGAGCGACCTCCTCCGCGCGCAGTAGCCGATCTGCGCGCGATTTTGCGTCGTCGCACGGTCCGTGGAGGGTGCGAGGATGCAAAACGGCGCGCGGATCCGCCCGGTCGGACGCCGCCGGGCCGAGCACCGACAGGCCGAGGTCGGTCACGGGCGTCGTTGCGGTCGCCGTGTCGAGATCGGGGCGGCGGCTCCGACCGTCGGGTGACGGGTTCGGCAGAGGGCCCGCGACGACGAGGAGCACGCCATGAAGTACCTGCTGATCATGCACGTCAACCCGGTGGTCCTGGACGCCCTGACCGAGGAGCAGCGCACCGCCGTCATGGACGGCCACGCCGCCTTCATCGACACCATCCGGGAGTCGGGGGAGATGATCCTGACCCAGGCGCTGGCCGACCCGGCCCAGAGCTGCGTGGTGAGCGCCCGCGACGGCGTGCCGGCCGTGACCGACGGCCCGTTCGCGGAGTCCAAGGAGTACATGGGTGGCTACTACATGGTCGACTGCGCGAGCCGAGAACGCGCCTGCGAGCTCGCCGCGATGATCCCGGACGCGTCGGTCGACGGGCTCGGGATCGAGGTGCGGCCGGTCATGTTCGAGGCCGGGGCCGAGATGTGACGACGGTGCCGGAGGACCTGCTCCGCGATCTGGCGCCGCAGGTCCTCGGCGCCCTCGTCCGGCGGCACGGCCGGTTCGACGCCTGCGAGGACGCCGTGCAGGAGGCATTGCTGGCGGCGGCGCAGCAGTGGCCGCACGAGGGCGTGCCCGACAACCCGCGCGCCTGGCTGCTGACGGTGGCCACCCGGCGGCTCACCGACCAGTGGCGCAGCGAGAGCGCGCGGCGGCGCCGGGAGGCGGCGTCGGCGTCCGGGAGCGAGCCGACGTCTCCGGGCCCGGGTGGCGACCAGCCGGGCGACCGGGACGACACCCTCCTGCTGCTGTTCCTGTGCTGTCATCCCGACCTGCCGCCACCGTCGCAGCTGGCACTGACGCTGCGGGCGGTCGGCGGCCTGACCACCGCTGAGATCGCCCGCGCGTTCATGGTGCCCGAGCCGACCGTCGCGCAGCGCATCAGCCGTGCGAAGCGCAGTGTCGCCGGTGGGTTCGCGATGCCCGACGGCGACGAGTGGGGCCGGCGTCTCGGGGTGGTGCTGCACGTGCTCTACCTGGTGTTCAACGAGGGCTACACGGCCACGTCCGGCGACGACCTGCACCGCCCCGAGCTGGCCATCGAGGCCGTCCGGCTCACCCGCGCCGTCCGCCGCTCCCTGCCCGACGACGGCGAGGTCGCCGGGCTGCTCGCGCTGATGCTGCTCACCGACGCGCGGCGGGCGGCGCGCACCGGACCGGGCGGCACGCTCGTCCCGCTCGCCGAGCAGGACCGCTCCCGCTGGGACGCGGCGCAGATCACCGAGGGCGTCGCGTTGATCACCGGCTCCCTCGCGCACACCCCGATGGGCCCCTACCAGCTGCAGGCGGCGATCGCGGCCGTCCACGCCGAGGCGGAGTCCGACGCCGCCACCGACTGGCCCCAGATCGCCGCCCTCTACGACCTGCTCGGACGGATCGCCCCGAACCCGATGGTGACGCTCAACCACGCCGTCGCGGTGGCGAAGGTCGACGGGCCGCTGGCCGGGCTGGACATGCTCGCCCCGCTCGACGCCGACCCGCGCGTGGCCCGCGGCCACCGCCTGCACGCAGTGCGCGCCCACCTCCTGGAGTCGGCGGGCGACCATCGCGCCGCGCGGGCCGCCTACCGCGAGGCGGCGCGCCGGACGTCGAGCATGCCGGAGAAGCGCTACCTGGAGACGCGGGCGAACGGCCTCGGCTGACCGACGTGCCGGTCAGCGGCGGCGGGTGGGTGGTGCGTTCATGGCGCTGATCTCGTCGGCCACCTGGCACGGGGAGGTGCCGTCGTCGGTGCGGGTGGCGAGGCGGTGCAGCAGGCCCCGCAGCGTGTCGCGCTCGGCGGGGTCGAGCGGGGCGAGGACGTGCTCCTCGGCCGCGCGCAGCCGTCGCTCGAGGTCGCAGAGCCGCGTGCAGCCGGCCTCGGTGAGCGTGATGCGGCGGGCCCGGCGGTCGGCGGGATCGGGACGGCGCTCGATCAGCCGCTCGGTTTCGAGGTCGTCGAGGAGGTAGGTCATCACCGTGCGGTCGACGCCCAGCTGCTGCGCGAGGGCCAGCTGGGTGCCCGGCTCGTCGCGGCTCGCGGCCGTGAGCACCTGGTAGCCGCGGGGGCCGCCGGGCACGCCGTCGAGCACGGCGTGGGCCGCCTGCAGGTAGGTCCGCATGACCGTGCCCAGTGCCCAGCCGAGGTCGGTCTCGACTCCTGCCGGTGTGGTCACGGTCCCACCCTACCGGCGGAATGCGACAAAGGATACGGTCTGTTGACACGATCGTCTGCTTCACAGAACATCATGGGGACCGCACACTTGAGGAGCGTCCGATGACCCTGTTCCGACTCGACACCAGCTTCCGCACCGAGGGCTCGGTGAGCCGTCAGGTCGCCGACACCCTGCAGAAGGCCTGGGCCGACACCCACCCCGACGCCACCGTGGTGCACCGCGACCTCGGCACCCAGCCGCTGCCCGCCGACGTGTGGGCAGCCTCCGCCACCGCCGGCTTCACTCCCCCCGAGGCGCGCACCCAGGCCCAGCAGGACGCCACGGCCCTGGCCGCCACGCTCGCCGACGAGCTCCTCGCCGCCGACGCGATCGTGATCGGTGCCCCGCTGTACAACTTCAACCTGGCCCAGCAGCTCAAGATCTGGATCGACCTCGTCATCACCGACCCGCGCTTCGGTGCCGGCGTCACCGCCCCGCTGGCCGGCAAGCCCGTCACGCTCATCGTCGCCCGCGGAGGCGGCTACGGCGCGGGCACCCCGCGCGAGGGCTGGGACCACGCCACCCCGTACCTGCTCCGCATCCTCGGCGACGTCTGGGGTGCCGACGTCTCCCTCGTCGCGGCCGAGCTCACGCTGGCCGAGGTCAACCCGGCCATGGCCGAGCTGCGCGGGGTCGCCGCCGAGTCGCTGGCCCAGGCGCACGAGCTGGCCGCCGCCACCGGCCGGGAGCTCGCCCAGCGGGCGCTCGCCACGGCCGCCTGATCACCGCCTCGCTGATCAAGGCGTCGCTGTCGCTCCCGACGGTCGTCCGACGACATCCCCGCCTTGATCAGCGCTCGGGGCACAGGCGGGCCGCGCACGCCGGCCACGAGAAGCGCAGCGACCAGCGCGACCGGCACCGGCATCGGATCGGTGCGCACGCTCGGGTTCGGGGGCCGCGAGGTGGAGGCGGAGCAGGTGTTCGGCCGTAGGTGAGCGGGTCAGGCCGCGGTCGCGTCGAACCTCGGCTGATCAGGCGAGCGCCGCGGGCAGCTCCCGCGCCGCCTCGGCGAGGCTCGGGCCGTACCAGGTCAGCAGGCGGCCGCTGACCAGCGC
>NZ_JAOPWR010000093.1 GCF_025965585.1 Pseudonocardia sp. | reverse complement strand
CCACGCCCCCATGGCCGCACTGGTCATCGTGTTCGAGCTGACCGGGCAGTACTCGATCATCCTGCCGCTGATGGCCGCCGTCGCCCTCGCCACCGGCATCAGCCACCTCGTCTCCCACAAGACGATCCACACCCTCAAACTGCTCCGCCGCGGCGTCGACATCGACGCCGACCAGACGCCCGACCTCCTGCGCACGATGACCGTCGAGGAGGCGATGCGCCCGGTGCCCGAGCCGGTCAGCCGCGAAACCCCGACCACCGAGGTCGCCCGGATCCTCGGTACCTCCCGCTACGGCGCGCTGCCCGTTCGCGGCCCCGACGGTTATCTCGGCGCCGTCCTCGCCACCGACGGCGACGCGCCGGAGGGAACCGCCGTCGCAGCGGCCGATCGCGCGGTCCGGCTACCCACGCTCCGACCCGGCGACACCCTGCACGACGCGGTGACGCTGCTGCACGAGCACGAGACCACCGGGTTGCCCGTGGTAGGCGCCGACGGCGTCGAGCCGGTCGGCTGGCTCGACCACCGCGATGTCCTCGCCGCCTACGCGGCGGTTCAGGCCGAGGAGACCCGGACCGTCGTCGATCCCGCGCCCGGCGCGGGGACAGCGCCACGGACCGGCACGTCGTAGGCGGCCCACACCGGATCCGGAGGCGGCCACCGTCACCCGCACCGCGATGTTCGATCCCCGCTCGGCCACCGCGAGCCCGCACCACCACGAGTGCGCTTGCGCGAGCCACTCGTCGTCGGGCTCGCGAATCGCATGCAGGACCAGCCGGTGGCCGTCCGCCGCGAAGACCGCCCCGTTCTCCGCCACCCCGGTCCGGTGCGGTGCGGCTGGCGACCGTAGTCGAACCGGGGGGGCGATCTCGACTTCGTAGCTCATCCGGCCGCGCAGGCACTGCAGGATGCGCACCAGTCGGTGGTTGCCGGTGGCGGCGCTCCCGGCGGGGGCATGAAGTCGACGACCTGGCCCAGCCCGGCCTCCTCTGGCGCGCTTCACCCCGGTCGGATGATTTCTCCCCACCCGCTGGGCTCAGCGGGCCGGCGGCCGTAGTCCGCCCTGGATGCCGCCGCCCACTGGACCGGGCGGTCCGGGCGGCCGGAGGTCGGCTGCGACGCGACTTCATTCCCAGCGGGTGATGCGGCCGACCGTCGCCCACGGCACTGTTGCTCGACGTGCGCATGAGGCTCGCGGCCCACCTGCGCTCTCGTCAGGTCGCTCGCGTCATCTACGGCGCGATCAGCGGCACTTGTTCGACGACGCCGCCGCAATCGCCTTCGGTGTCGCCGTCCCTGCCGTGTCCTTCCTGCCGGCGGCGGTCGGCGTGATCAGGACGGAGGCCGCCTTCACGCTGGCGAGGTGGGGCGGTTCGTCTTGGTCGGCTTGTAGGGCTACTGGGCGGCCCGCTTTCCCGGCGCTTCGGTTCTCCGGGGACTGGCACAGGCCGGTCCGGTCGGACTGGTCGCTGCCTTCCTGATCGTGCTCGAGGCGGCGCTGTACTCAAGGCGGCGCTGCACCAGCCACCGGCAGCGGCGCGCACCGCGAGCACCCGCAGGCCGTCGGCTGCCGACGGGGGTTCCGCCCTGCCCGGATGCCGAATTCACCCGGGCTGGATGAGGTGCCCGGCCGGCCAGGCCCGGAGCCTAGGGGGTCGGACCGTCGGCGCACTGCGTGCCGGTCGGCGTCGTGGAGGCACGGCCCTTAGGCGGAGGGAATATCCATGCGAATCGTTATTGATCTGAATCGGTGCCAAGGGTATGCGCAATGCGTTCCGCTGGCGCCGGAGGTTCTCCAGCTCAGCGGTGAGGAGGCGCTGCTGTATGACCCCAACCCGGCGGACTCGCTGCGCCAGCACGTCCTGCGAGCCGCGGCGTCCTGCCCGGTGCAGGCCATCATTCTGGACCGACTGGACGAGAACGGAGAATTAGCGTGACGGGCGCCGCGCTCCTCGCCGACCTGGCGATGACGGAGTTCAAGACCAGCGGCCGGATTGTCATCATCGGCGCCTCCCTGGCTGGGCTGCGCGCCGCCGAAACCTTACGCGACGAGGGCTTCAACGGGAAGCTCACCATCATCGGGGATGAGAAACACGAACCGTACGACCGGCCGCCACTTTCCAAGCAGGTGCTGAAGGGATTGGCGCGGGCCGACGGCACTGTGCTCCCGCGAATGCGAAAGGTCGATGCGGACTGGCGGCTGGGGGTGGCCGCTACCGGGCTCGATCGCCATGCCAAGCAGGTGCAGCTCGCCAACGGCGAACAGGTTCCGTTCGATCGTCTGCTGATCGCGACCGGTACGCGCGCACGGCAATGGTTCAACCCCGAAGAGGCCGCACTCGAGGGAGTGCTCACGATCCGCACGTCCGATGACGCGCAACGACTGCGGGCGGCACTGGCGGCCAGACCGGGCCGCGTGCTGATCGTCGGCGCCGGGTTCATCGGCTCGGAGGTGGCCTCGGTCTGCCGCCAGCTCGGTCTCCAGGTGACCGTCGCCGAGCGCGCCGATGGCCCGCTCGTCGGCGCTCTGGGAGGTGTGATCGGCGACATCGCCGCCGAAATACAGCGAGACCATGGAGTCGACCTGCGCACCGGCGTCTCGGTCGAGGCGCTGGAGGGAGACGGGCAAGGTCACGTGCGCCGTGCCCGGCTCTCCGACGGGACCACGCTCGACGTCGACCTGGTCATGCCATCGCTTGGTTCGATCCGCAACACCGAATGGCTGCAGGGGGCGGGGCTGGCCAGCGGCCCGTGGGGTGTTGGCTGCGACGCGGGCTGCCGCGCCTTCGACGCCAATGGAGTGGTGACCGACCACATCTTCGTCGCGGGCGACATCGCCCGCGCCCCGCACGTGTTGTACGAATACCAGTTCCTCGTACTGGAGCATTGGGACAACGCCACCTTCGGCGGCCAGGTCGCCGCGCACAACATGGTGAGCCTCGAGCCCGACCGCCGTCCGCATCTGCCGTTGCCCGCCTTCTGGTCGGGCCAGTTCGGCGTCAACATCAAGGGCGTCGGCGTGGGCCCCTTCGCGGACGAGATCGTCATCACCCAGGGATCGGTGAAGGATCGACGTTTCGCCGCCGCCTATGGGCG